>NZ_PSWG01000004.1:0-205065 GCF_002931195.1 Rathayibacter sp. AY1C2
CCCCGGGGGTCGGCGCAGGGTCGCCGACACGCCGACGCCCCGGTGCCGTTCGGCCCGGGGCGTCGGTGCGGGGGGGGAACGGGTCAGACGACGCGCGGGTCGGACTCCTGGGTGTCGTCCTCGGGGATGTGGACGTCCTGGACGGTCACGTTGATCTCGGCGACCTCCATGCCGGCGATGTGCTGGATGGCGTCGGCGACGGCGGAGCGCACGTCCTCGGCGACCTTCTGCAGCGGCGCGGGATACTCGGCGACGATGGTGATGTCGGCGGCGACCTGACGCTCGCCGACCTCGACCTTGACGCCCTGGCCGCGGTCGTCGTTGCCGATCGCGCTGCGGATGGCGCCGATCGCTCGGGCCGCTCCTCCGCCGAGGGCGTGGACGCCCGGGACCTCGCGCGCGGCGATGCCGGCGACCTTGGCGATGACGCCGTCCTCGATCACGGTGCGTCCGGATCCGGTGCTGGTCTGACGGGTGGTGGTCGCGGTGGTCTCGGCCATGGTCTCCTCTTTCGCTCGGGGCCCGATCGCTCGATCAGGCGGGGTATGCAGGTAGGACGCTCCGTCGACGCCGAACGTCACGGTCGGATCCGGCCCGCCCAGGCAACTGCCAGAGAGGCGGGCCGGGCCGGGCCGGTCCTCTCAGGAACGCGGTCGACGCCCGTCGATTCGCCCCCGGCCCGGTGCTGTGGTGGCATGGAGCCGTGACCGACGCGACCGCCCCGCAGGCGCCCCTCCCCGATCGGACGGCCGCGCGCATGCGCCCGCGCGCCCTGCTCGTCCTGGCACTGATCGGCGCGGTCGGCGGGACCCTGTCGGGCGCGTTCGGCGTCGGCGGCGGGATCGTGATGGTGCCGATGCTGATCGCGTGGGCCGGGATGGACCAGCGCCGCGCCTCCGCCACCTCGCTGCTCGCGATCGCTCCGACCTCGGTCGCCGGAGCGTTCGGCTACGCCCTCGCCGGTCAGGTCGCCTGGGTTCCGGCGGCGGTGATCGCGGCTGCGGCGATGCTCGGGGCGGTGGCCGGATCCTGGCTGCTCGCGCGGCTGCCGCTCGGCGTGCTGCGCTGGATGTTCGTGGCGCTGCTCGTGGCCGCGGCGGTGCGGATGGCCGTGTTCGGCTCGAACGACACCGGCGACGTCGCCGAGGGCTGGGGCGTGTGGCCCGGATTCGCCGGGCTCGGCATCGGGATGGGCGTCGCCTCCGGCCTCTTCGGCATCGGCGGCGGAGCGATCGCCGTGCCGGTCCTGGTCGGCGCCTTCGGGCTCGCGGACCTCCTGGCCAAGGGCACCTCGCTCGCCGCGATGATCCCGACGGCGGTCACCGGCTCGATCGCGAACGCCCGGCGCGGCCTGCTCGACGTGCGGGCGGGCCTCGTGGTCGGGCTCACCGCCACGGCGTTCTCCTTCGCCGGAGTGGCGCTCTCCTTCCTCCTGCCGGCGCGCGTGTCCGGGATCCTCTTCGCGGTCCTCCTCCTGCTCGCGGCGGTGCAGCTCGCCCTTCGCGGGCGGCGCCGCTGAGCCCTGCACGACGCGGATCCCCGCCGTCAACGCCCTGTCCGATCCGTCGCAGACGCTCGTAGCGTCGTCGCGATCGGGCGCGGGCCCGGAGGGGCGGGAGCACGATGGACCAGCAGCAGCGCGAGCAGCAGGGCCGGCAGCAGCGGCGAGGGGGCGGCGCGAGCCTGCACCGGGACGTCGCACCCGGAGTGCACCGGCTCGAGCACGCCTGGACGAACCTCTACCTGATCGAGGAGGCCGGCCGGCTGACCGTCGTCGACGCCGGACTCCCGAGGACGTGGCCGCACCTGGTCCGCGCGCTGGAGGTGCTCGGCCGCTCGCTCGGCGACATCGACGCCCTCGTGCTGACCCACGCGCACTTCGACCACCTCGGCGTCGCCCGCAGCCTCGTCCGGCGGGGCGTCCCCGTGCACCTGCACGCGGCCGACCAGCCGCTCGCCGCGCAGCCCTACTCCTACCGCCGCCAGCGCACGCCGTTCGTGTACCCGCTGCTGCACCCCTCCGCGATCCCGGTGCTCGGAGCGATGGCCCGTGCGGGCGCGCTCGCGGTGCCGCCCGTGCACGGGACCCTGCCGCTGACCGCCGGAGCGGTGCTCGACGTGCCCGGATCGCCCCGCGTGCTCGCGACTCCGGGGCACACCGACGGGCACGTCTCGCTGCACCTGCCCGAGCGCGACGCGGTGATCGGCGGAGACGCGCTGGTCACGCTCGACCCCTACTCCGCGCGCACCGGCCCGCACCTGGTCGCGCGCGCCGCCACCGCCGACACGGCGCAGTCCCTCGACTCGCTGCGGGTCCTCGCCGGGACCGGGGCGCGGACACTCCTGCCCGGCCACGGCGCGCCCTGGCGCCTGGGCGTCGCGGCGGCGGCCGAGCTCGCGGCGCGGACGCCGATCGCCTAGGGCAGGCTCCGCAGGCCGCTCGGACGCCGGTGGCCTGCCTCCCCGCCCGACCCGGTCCCGCAGCCGTGACACCATCGGAGGTGATGTCGATCTCCGGTCCCGCATGAGCGCGGTCAGCTACCAGGCCGCGTCGATCCCCCTCCGCCTGGCCAGCGCCGGCATGGTCGTCGCCCTCCCCGTCCTCGCCGTCGAGCGTCTCGGCGACGTCGCGCTCGGCGGCGCCCTGACCGGAGCGGCGCTCTTCCCCGCCGTGATCGCCGCGCCGCTCGTCGGCACGGTGCTCGACCGGGTCCGCCGCCCCCGTCGGCTCCTGGTCGGCGCCGCGCTCACGACAGCCGTCGCCTTCGCGGTCGCCGCCTTCCTCGGCGAGGTGTCGACGCCGCTCATCGTGGTGCTGCTGCTCCTCGCGGGGCTCGCGACGCCCGTCTACATGGGCGGCATGTCGAGCTTCGTCACGAGCGCCATCCCGGAGCCGCGCCGCGCCTACGCGCAGGACTCGCTCTCGTACACGGTCGCCTCGATCAGCGGGCCGGCGATCGTGGGCCTCGCGGTCGGAGTCGGGGGAGCGCGGACCGCGATGCTCGCCATGGCGGTCCTCGCCCTCATCGGCGTCGTCGGGTCGCTCGGCCTGGCGATGGAGGCCCGTCCGGCGCCGACCGTCGGCGTGCTGCGGACGATCGTCGCGGGCGTCACCCACCTCGTGCGGCACCGTCCGATCGCGGTGGTCACCTCGGCGGGCACGCTCAGCCAGGTCGCGGGCGGAGCGGCGGGAGTCGCGGCGATCAGCCTCTCGGTGGAGCGGCTGGGCAGCACCGACGCCGCCGCGTGGATCCTGACCGCCTTCGCCGTGGGCGGCCTGCTGGGCGCCCTCGCCGTGGCGGCCCGCCGCTGGACCCGCCGTCCGCCGGCGTGGACCATGGGCGCCGCCTACATCGCGACCGGCGCCGTCCTCCTGATCGCCGTCCCCGACCTGGGCATAGTCGTGGCGGTCGCCGCCTTCGCGGTCGCGGGCGTCTTCACGGCCCCCTCGAACGCGGCGATGCTGCTGCTGCGCGATCAGGAGAGCCCCGCCGCCGTCCGCTCGCAGGTGTTCACGATCGGCGCTGGGCTGCGCTCCGCCGCAGCGGCCGTCGGCGCTGTGCTGGCGGGAGCGGCGGCCGGCCTCGGAGCCTCCTGGCTCGTCGCGGGGATCGCCGTGGTCTGGATCGGCTCCGGCCTGCTGCTGCGGCTGTTCCCCGCGCGCGACCGCGACTGACCCGGGCCGCGCGCGGAGCGCTCGGCGGGACCGGCACCGCCGCGCGCGGAGATGGCGATCAGGCCGCGACGCCCGCCAGCGTGCCCGTGCTCGGCCCGTTCGGGTCGGTGATCATGCAGTTGATCGTGCGGTCGCCCGTGCCCCAGCTCTCGGCGGTCGGGTAGTAGTAGCTGAAGTCGTACGCCGAGTCCTGGTAGCCGATCCCGGTGAACGACTCGAACGCCGTGACGCAGTCGGTCTCGGCCTGCTCCGTCGCGACGGACTCGCCCGGGTACTCGTCGGCGTCGGCCATCGTCAGGTTCTGGAACACCTCGTAGACGTGCGGGTCGGTGCAGGGCACGGTCGGCACGTCGGTGACCTCGGTCGCCTCCTCGCTGAGCTCGCCGTTCAGGCAGTCGCCCACGCGCAGCTGGAAGACGTCGGTCGTCCCGCCCTCGGTGATCTCCCCGGTCTCGTCGTCGCGGGTCTCGCCTCCCATCAGGCCGTTCAGGCCCGAGCAGCCGGTCAGGCCGAGGGCGAGGGCCGCGCCGGCGGCCAGGACGAGGGCGGTTCTGCGGCGGTTCATGACGACTCCCGGGATCTGCTGCACGTGCTGCACGGAGGTGTTCCTGTGACGGCTCCCAGGCCAGGGGTGCAGGGCATCCGTCCCGAGGGGGATGCACCCGATCCGGATCTCCACTTTCCGGAGTAGCGGACGCTCAGCCCGGTCCGGTCGAATGGGGTCATGGCTCAGAAGACGGTCGCAGACCAGCTCATCGCTCAGCTCATCGACGCCGGCGTCTCCCGCATCTACGGGATCGTCGGCGACTCGCTGAATCCGATCGTCGACGCGGTGCGCCGCAGCGGCGGATCCGAGAAGGGAGGCATCGACTGGATCCACGTGCGCAACGAGGAGGCGGCCGCCTTCGCCGCCGGCGCGGAGGCGCAGCTCACCGGGCGCCTCGCCGTCTGCGCCGGCAGCTGCGGCCCCGGCAACCTGCACCTCATCAACGGCCTCTACGACGCGCACCGCTCCTCCGCCCCGGTGCTCGCCATCGCGAGCCACATCCCGAGCAACGAGATCGGCTCGTCCTACTTCCAGGAGACGCACCCGGACAGGCTCTTCGTCGAGTGCTCGAACTACCGCGAGCTGATCTCGACCGCCGCCCAGGCCCCGCGGGTCGTGAACGCCGCGATGCGCAGCGCGGTGGCGCTCCGCGGAGTCGCCGTGGTCACCCTCCCCGGCGACATCGCCGAGCTGGAGGCGGTCGACGGCTTCCCCGCGTTCGTGCTGCCGTCGACGCCCGTCCTGGTCCCCGCCGACGCCGACGTCCGCGCCCTCGCGGCCGCGATCGACCAGGCGCGGACCGTCGCGATCTTCGCGGGCGCCGGAGTGCAGAACGCGCACGACGAGGTCGTCGCCTTCGCCGAGCTGGTGGGCGCGCCCGTCGGGCACAGCCTGCGCGGCAAGGAGTGGATCCAGTACGACAACCCCTACGACGTCGGCATGACGGGCCTCCTCGGCTACGGAGCGGCTCACGCCGGCATGCACGACGCCGACCTGCTCCTCCTCCTCGGCACCGACTTCCCCTACGAGCAGTTCCTCCCCGACGCCTCGAAGGTGGTGATCGCTCAGGTCGACAGCGACGCCTCGAAGCTCGGGCGCCGCGTCAGCGTCGCGCACCCCGTCCACGGCGACGTGGCGGCGACCCTCACCGCGCTGACCCCGCTCGTGCAGCGGAAGGACCACCGCTTCCTCGACAAGACGCTGAAGAAGCACGAGAAGCTGGTCACCGGAGTCGTCGGGAAGTACACCGAGGTCGGCACGCGCAGCCCGATCCACCCCGAGCTCGTCGCCTCCACGCTCGACGGCCTGCTCTCCGAGGACGCGATCGTCACCGCCGACACCGGCATGGGCAACGTCTGGCAGGCCCGCTACATCACCCCCAACGGGAAGCGGCGCCTGCTCGGCTCGTACATGCACGGCTCGATGGCGAACGCGCTGCCGCAGGCGGTCGGCGCGCAGCTCTCGCACCCCGGTCGCCAGGTCGTCTCGCTGAGCGGCGACGGCGGGCTCTCGATGCTGATGGGCGAGCTGGTCACGGTCGCCGCCTACCGGCTGCCCGTGACGATCGTCGTGTTCAACAACTCCACGCTCGGGCTGGTGAAGGTCGAGATGCTGGTCGACGGCTTCCCGGACTTCGCTGTCGACGTGCCGATGGTCGACTACGCGAAGGTGGCGGAGGCGATAGGAATCCGCGGGATCCGCGTCGAGGACCCGCGAGACGTGGAGGAGGCCCTCCGCTCGGCTCTCGCCGACGGCGGCCCGGTCCTCGTCGACGTGGTGACGGATCCGCTCGCCCTCTCGCTCCCGCCCACGATCACGGGCGCGCAGGTGAAGGGCTTCGCGCTGGCGGTCTCGAAGATCGTGATGAACGGAGGAGCGGGCGAGGCCGTCGCGCTGGCCCGCACCAACATCAAGCACGCCCTCCGATGATCGACGCCCGGGCGCTCGCGAGCGGCACCTGGTTCGTCCGGGGCTCCTCGCTGCCGCTCTGGCGCTCGCGGTCGGGGGTGGCGATCACGTACGCGCCGCTCCCGACCGGCGGGATCGGCGACGTCGTCAGCTGGCGCGGCCGGACGCGCTCGCACTACGTGGTCGGGATCGACACCCCCGACCCGCACGATCCGTCCGGCTTCCGCTGGCGGGGCGTCGAGCCGCTGACCCTCCTCGCCCGCAGCCGCTGGTCGTTCGTGGCCGCCGACGAGGAGGCGGGCTGGGCGCTCACCCGCTTCGCCCGGACTCCGTTCACGCCCGCCGGCGTCGACGTGTGCGTCCGAGAGCCGCACCCGGCCCGCGGCGTCCTCGCGGCGGCGCTCGCCGCCTGCGCCGCCGACCCGCGCACGTCCGCGCTGCGCCCGCGCCTCTTCGAGGTCGCGCCCTGACTCCTGAGCGCGCGCCCTCCCGTGAGGCGTCACGAACGGTCGTCATCCCGCTCGGATGACGACCGTTCGTGACCCCTCGGCGGTCGTCGATGCGGAGCCCGGTCGGCGAGTGCTCGTCGCAGGCGCTCGACGGAGCGCTCGGGGTGGGGGACGAACTCGGCGCCGACGATGCGGACGACGCGGACCCCGATCGAGGCGAGGTCGTCGTAGCGGCCGAGGTCGCGCGCGAAGCGCCGGTTGCTGGTGCGGTGATCGTCGCCCTCGTACTCCCACGCGACCCGCTCCGCGGGGTACCAGCCGTCCGGCCGCCCGACGAAGACCCCGTCGGAGTCGAACAGCGGCTCCTGCAGCACCGGCTCCGGGAGCCCCGCCCGCATGGACGCGAGCCGGAACCGCGACTCCTGCCGCGACTCCGCCCCGTCGCGCACCAGAGCGAGCGCGGCGCGGAGTCGCACCGAGCCCCGACCGCGGAAGGCCGACACGCGCTCCCGCAGGTCGGGCAGCGGCACCCAGGGCCGTCGATCCGCCGGATCACCGACGACCGGCGTGCGCACCAGCGCGTCGCCCACCGCGACGAGGTCGTCCGGCTCGAGGAGCGTGGAGAGATGGCAGAAGAGCGAGGCCGGATCGGTGAGGGGCAGTCCGCGGCGCAGGACGCGGCGGACGTCGGGATCGGCGAGGGCGTGGCCGACGACGTTCCGGGGCCGGGGAGCGCGTCCCGGCCGACGGACGCTGACGTGCACCGGCTCGTCCGCAGCGGCGGGCGGGAGGTCGAGCGGCCAGAGCCGCGCCGCCGTCAGGTGGCTCAGGAGCGCCTCCGGACCGACCAGCGCGAGGAGCGCCTCCGCGCGCAGGCGCAGGTCGGGGTCGGGGTCGGCGGTGCGGACCCCGTGGAAGGGCCGGTGGAGGTCGGAGCTGCGGAGCCGCCCGCGGCTCAGTCCGCTCGCGCGAGCGTCAGCGACGGTGAAGGCGCGGCCGCGGAGTCCGATCGGAAGGGGCGAGGGATCGTGCATCCGGCCACTGTCCCGCCTTCCGATCCTCGTGAACCGGTTCTCCACAGGTCGGATCCTGCGCCCCTCCCGCTCGACCGCGTCCAGGCGTCACGCACGGCCGTCGTCCCGCTCGGATGACGACCGTTCGTGACGCCTCGGCGGGCCCCTGAAGCCCGCCGGGCGCGTCACTCGCCGAGCGTGATCGCCTGCGCCTCGACGAGCTCGGGCTCGGGCTCGTGGGCGTCGGCGCGGGCCAGGGTGCGGCGTCCGAGCAGCACGATCAGCGCGGCGACGGCGACGGCTCCGGCCGCGGCGTACATCGGGAAGGCCGGCGAGATCGCCGCGGCCAGGGCGGAGGCGGCGGGCGGGGCGATCGCGCCGCCGAGGAAGCGGACGCCGGAGTAGGCGGACGAGGCGACGGAGCGGGGCAGGTCGGTCGCCTCCATCACGCACTCGGTGAGCACCGTGTTGACGACTCCGAGCAGCAGGCCGCCGACGATGATGCAGACGATCAGGCCGACGCGCGACGAGATCACGAGGCCGCCGGCGATCAGGTCGAGCGCGAGCAGCAGCAGCACCGAGCGCAGCACGACGGTGCGCGGGAGGCGCCGGGTGAGCAGCGGAGCGACGAACACGGAGGTGATCGCCACGCCCAGGCCCCAGCCGAAGAACGTGAAGCCGAGGCCCATCTCGTCCAGCCCGAGCGGGTAGGGCGTGTAGGCGAGCAGCACGAAGAAGCCGATGTTGTAGAACAGGGCGGCGCCCGCCAGCGTTCGGATGGCCGGGACCTTGAGGGCCGCGAAGGGCGCCGAGAGCGGAGTCGGAGCGGGCTTCGGGCCGTCCTCGCGCAGGAGCGTCGCGATGGCGATGAAGCCGACGGCCATCAGCACGGCGGTCCCGAAGAACGGGCCGCGCCACGAGACGCTGCCGAGAAGCCCGCCGAGCAGCGGGCCGACGGCGATGCCGATGCCCAGCGCGGCCTCGTAGAGCACGATCGCCGCGGAGGAGCCTCCGCTCGCCGCGCCGACGATGGTCGACAGGGCGGTCGAGATGAACAGCGCGTTGCCGAAGCCCCAGCCCGCGCGGAAGCCGATGACGCCCTCGACGCTGCCCGCCGTGCCGGCGAGCGCGGCGAACACCACGATCAGCACCAGGCCGATCATGAGGGTCTTCTTGGCGCCGATGCGGCTGGAGAGCCAGCTGGTGAAGAACATCACGACGCCGGTGATGACGAGGTAGCTCGTGAAGAGCAGCGAGGTCTCGGTCGGAGTCGCCTGCAGGCTCTCGGCGATGGCCGGGAGGATCGGGTCGACCAGGCCGATCCCCATGAAGGCGATCACCGCGGCGAAGGCGACGGCCCAGACGGCCAGCGGCTGCTTCAGGATCGAGCCCTGGGCGGGCGAGTGGGGGGAGGTGGTCACGGCGTGGAGCCTTTCTCGGGGGAGGAGGGGACGGGGGTGCCGGCGATGCGGGCGACGCGGGCCTCGACGAGGGTCGCGGCGCGCTCGAGGGCGAGGCGGTCGTCCTCGTCGAGGTCCTCGAACAGCGGGGCCAGGGCGGCCTCGAGGCGGAGACGGTGCTCGGCGAGGGCGTCGAAGCCGGCGGGAGTGCCCTCGATCAGCCAGGCGCGGCCGTCGCCGGCGTCGTGGACGCGGCGGATCCAGCCGGCCTCGTCGAGCCGGGCGATGATGCCGGTCATCGTCGGCTGGGTGACGCGGACCCGCTCGGCGAGCTCGCCGAGGCGGGAGGGGGAGGCGGTGCGCAGCTCGGCGAGCGTCGACCAGACGGCTCCGGACTGCGCGCCGAGCCCGGTCGCGCCGCTCGCCCGGCCCGCGAACCGCGTGAGGGCGGTGGCGGCGGAGGCGAGACGCACGGGGGCACTGGGATCGGGCACGAGAAACAATATAGCATGCCTATGTAGTTCGATGGAGGGCGCTCCGAGTCCACCCTCCATCGGGCGCACTCACTGATGTTCTCCTCCGCTTCTGTGACAGGATCGTCCGTATTCGCGCGTCCACTCCCGCGATCACCGACGGAAAGAGAAGTCATGTCCCCGAGCGAGCACGACGTCGTCGTGATCGGAGCCGGTGCCACCGGACTCACCGCGGCGCTCCGGCTGCAGCAGCACGGACTCGACGTCGTCGTCGTCGAGGCGCGCGAGCGCGTGGGCGGGCGGCTCGAGACCCGCGTGGTCGACGGGCAGCTCCTCGAGCTCGGCGGCCAGTGGGTCTCGCCGGACCAGACGGCGCTCCTCGAGACCCTCGACGAGCTCGGCCTCGGCACCTACTCCCGCTACCGCGAGGGCGAGAGCGTCTACATCGGCGCCGACGGCTCCGCTCGCCGCTTCACCGGCGACATCTTCCCGGGGAGCGAGCGCACCGAGTCCGAGATCTCCCGCCTGATCGAGGTGCTCGACCGCCTCGTGGCCGAGACCGATCCGGCGGCGCCGTGGACGCATCCGCTCGCCCGAGACTACGACCGCATCACCTTCGCCGCCTGGCTGGAGCGGCAGAGCGACGACGAGGAGGCGCGGGCCAACATCGCCCTCTTCCTCGCCGACGCCATGCTCACCAAGCCGGCGCACGCCTTCTCCCTCCTCCAGGCGCTCCTCATGGCCGCGAGCGCGGGGAGCTTCAGCAACCTGGTCGACGCTGACTTCATCCTCGACAAGCGCGTGATCGGCGGCCTCCAGCAGGTCCCGGAGCGGCTCGCCGAGCGCCTCGGCGCCGAGCGCGTCCTGCTCGGGCACCCGGTCCGCTCCGTCCGCCACGGCGACGACGGGGTCGAGGTGCGCGCCGACGGCGTCGTCCTCCGCGCCCGCCGCGCGATCGTCGCCGTGCCACCGAACCTCGTCGGCCGCATCTCGTTCGACCCGCCGCTCCCGCGACTGCGGCAGCAGGCCCTGCAGCACCAGTCGCTCGGCCTCGTGATCAAGGTGCACGCCACCTACGCCACGCCCTTCTGGCGCGCCGACGGCCTCTCCGGCACCGCGTTCAGCCCGCACTCGCTCGTGCACGAGGCCTACGACAACTCGAACCACGGGGAGGAGCGCGGCACCCTGGTCGGCTTCGTCTCGGACGAGAAGGCCGACCGCGTGCTCGCGCTCGACGAGGCGGAGCGGAAGGCCGCGATCCTCGACTCGCTCGCCGCCTACTTCGGCCCGGCCGCACTCGATCCGGTCGTCTACTACGAGAGCGACTGGGCGTCCGAGGAGTGGACGCAGGGCGCGTACGCCGCGAGCTTCGACCTGGGCGGGCTGACCCGGTACGGCGCGCTGCAGCTGGAGCCGGTGGGTCCGCTCCGCTTCGGCACGAGCGACCTCGCCGCCGAGGGCTACCAGCACGTCGACGGCGCCATCCGCGTCGGCAGGCGCCTGGCACAGGAGATCATCGACGAGGACGGCGCGACCGCACCGGCCCCCCGCAGCGAAGGAGCACAGCCCGCATGAGCACCCACTACGCCGTGATCGACCCGGCCACGGGGGAGACCCTCCGCGAGTACCCGACCCTCGGCGACGCCGAGCTGACCGCGGCGATCGGCTCGGCGCAGGACGCCTACTCCTCGTGGTCGCGAACCGTGCCCGTCGCGACCCGCGCGGCGCTGATCGCCCGCGTGTCAGAGCTGCACGTCGAGCGCGCCGACGAGCTCGCGGCGATCATCGTCCGCGAGATGGGCAAGCCACTCGACCAGGCGCAGGGCGAGGTCGGCTTCGCCGCCGACATCTACCGCTACTACGCCGAGAACGGCGAGGCCTTCCTCGCCGACGAGCCGATCGAGCTCGCCGAGGGCACCGGCTCCGCGCTGATCCGCCGCGCCGGGCTGGGCGTGCTGCTGGGCATCATGCCGTGGAACTTCCCCTACTACCAGGTGGCCCGCTTCGCCGGCCCGAACGTGGTCGCGGGCAACACGATCCTGCTCAAGCACGCGCCGCAGTGCCCGGAGTCGGCCGCCGCCATCGCCGACATGTTCCGCACCGCGGCCGAGGAGCTGGGTGCGCCCGCCGGCGTCTACGTGAACCTCTACGCCACGAACGAGCAGGCCGCGACCGTCATCGCCGACCCCCGGGTCCAGGGCGTCTCCGTCACCGGTTCCGAGCGGGCCGGCGCGGCCGTCGCGGAGCTCGCGGGCCGGCACCTGAAGAAGGTCGTGCTCGAGCTCGGCGGCTCCGACCCGTTCGTGCTCCTGTCGACCGACGACCTCGACAAGGCGGTCGAGGACGCGGTCGCCGCGCGCCTGGACAACAACGGCCAGTCCTGCAACGCCGCGAAGCGCTTCATCGTGATCGACGAGCTGTACGACGCGTTCGCCGAGAAGTTCACGGAGGCGTTCACCCGCGCCCAGCCGGCCGATCCGTTCGCGGAGGGCACCCTCCTCGGCCCGCTCTCCTCCTCCGCCGCGACGGAGCGACTCGAGGCGCAGCTGGCGGCCGCGCGCGAGCAGGGGGCCACCGTCCGCGCCAGCGGCGAGGTGACCGGCAACTTCTTCCCGCCCGCCGTGCTCGAGGGCGTCACGCCCGAGATGGACGCCTACCGCGAGGAGTTCTTCGGCCCCGTCGCCGCGCTCTACCGCGTCCGCGACGAGGACGAGGCGATCGCCCTCGCGAACGACACCCCCTACGGCCTCGGCTCCTACCTCTACACGACCGACCAGGAGCAGGCGCTGCGCCTGGCGGACCGGATCGACGCGGGGATGGTCTGGATCAACCTCGTCCTCGGCGACGCGGCCGAGCTGCCCTTCGGCGGCGTGAAGCGCTCGGGCACCGGCCGCGAGATGGGCCGCCCCGCCCTCGAGGAGTTCGTGAACAAGAAGCTCATCCGCATCGCGTGAGACGGGCGCGGGCCGGGCCCCGGAGTCGATCCGGAGCCCGGTCCGCAGCCGCTCGGCCTGCGCCCGCTCACTTCTTCGTCAGCGACGACTCCTTGTGCGCGGCCTTCGCGTCGGTCTTGTCGCTCTGCACGATCCAGTAGGGCTCGTCGTCCGAGGCGTTGAACTTCTGCCCCTCGAACTGGAACTCCTTCGTCTTCTTCTCGACCAGCTCGCCGTGGGTCTCGCCCTGCGAGGTGTTCCAGCTGATCTTGTCGCCCTTCTTCACGAGGCGGCTCCTCTCTCTCGGTCGCGCCGGAGCGCGGTGGTCCCCTCGCGCGGAAGCGCGATGGTGGTGGTGACGTCGACGATCGCCGGAGCGGCGGGCGCCGACGAGAAGCCGAACCGCACGGGCGGCGAGAGCGGGCGCAACGGGCCGAGGTCCTCCTCCGCCAGCACCGCGTGGACGCCCTCGACGCGGCGGATCGCCCGCACGCCGTAGTACTCGCGGCGTCCGTGCCCGGCCGACCCGGCCGTGCTGACCCCGCGGACGAGCAGGGAGGCGACCGGCGAGATCGCGGTCAGCCATGCCGGGTGCTCGGCGAGCGGTCGCGGAACGATCCGCAGCAGCCGGCCGAGCGCAGTGAGACCGCCGAGCTCCAGTCGCACCGCGAGCGGTCCGGCCGCGACGGACAGGCCGCCCGCGATCCTCCGCCACGACACCGGCGCGATCCGCACCTCGTCGAACGCGTACGTCGACCCGATGAAGTCCGCGACCTCGCGGGTCGGTGCGATCAGGAGGCGGTGGCCGTCGCCGTCCTCGACCATCGCGTCGGCGAACGGGCCGAAGGGGGTGTCCTCCCAGAGGCCCAGCACGATCCTCGTGCCCGAGGACGTGCCGAACCCCGCGATGCGCCCGCCGAAGCGGAGGAGCCGCGGGGTCCGGCCGGTCATCAGGAGGCCGAGCGCAGCAGCGTGAACGAGCCGTCGCGGACGATCAGCGTGGTGACCTCGCCCTCGACGACCTGCTCCGGGTCGCTCGAGGCGGCCAGCGTCCACTCGGCGCCGGGCGCCTCGGGGACGGTGAACTCGACGCCGTTCTCCGCCGCGTTCAGCAGCAGGGCGAAGCTCGCGCTGCCCTCGTGCTCGAACACGAAGGTGATCGAGCGGGCGTCGGGGTTGTCCCAGTCCTCGTCGGCGAAGCCCTGCGCGTCGGAGCGGAGGATGTCGACCGTGTCGGGGCCGCCGTCGCCGGGGGCGCGGCGGAACCACTTCGGGCGCAGCGCCGGCTCCGCGGCGCGGAGGGCGATCAGCTCGCGGGTGAAGGCGAGCAGCTCGCGGTCCGCGTTCTCCCAGTCGAACCACGAGATCTCGTCGTCCTGGCAGTAGGCGTTGTTGTTGCCGCCCTGCGTGCGGGCGATCTCGTCGCCGCCCAGGATCATCGGCACGCCGGCCGAGAGCAGCAGCGTCGCGAGGAAGTTGCGGCGCATGCGGTCGCGGCGCTCGTTGACCGCCTCGTTCTCGGTCGGGCCCTCGGCGCCGTTGTTGGAGGAGCGGTTGTCGCTCTCGCCGTCGTTGTTGTCCTCGCCGTTGGCCGCGTTGTGCTTGCGCGAGTACGCGGTGAGGTCGGCGAGGGTGAAGCCGTCGTGCGCGGTGACGAAGTTGATGCTGGAGACCGGCGAGCGGCGGTCGGCCTCGTACACGTCGGGAGAGCCGAGGACGCGCTGCGCGGTCGTGCCGAGCACCGAGTCGGCGCCGTTCCAGAAGTCGCGCACGTCGTCGCGGAACTTCCCGTTCCACTCCGACCAGTCCGCGGGGAAGCCGCCGACCTGGTAGCCGGCGGTGTCCCACGGCTCGGCGATCATCTTGACGGGCGCGAGCACCGGGTCCTGCGCGATCAGGTCGAGGAAGGCGCTGTGCACCTCGGCCTCACCGGTCTGGCGGGTGAGGGTGGTGGCGAGGTCGAAGCGGAAGCCGTCGATGTGCATCTCGGTCACCCAGTAGCGCAGGGAGTCCATGATCAGGCCGAGCGCGGCCGGGTGCGCGACGTTGAGGCTGTTGCCGGTGCCGGTGGTGTCGAAGTAGTTCGCGCGGTCCTCCTCCACCAGGCGGTAGTAGGAGCCGTTGTCGATGCCCTTGAACGAGAGGGTGGGGCCCTTGTCGTTGCCCTCGGCGGTGTGGTTGTAGACCACGTCGAGGATGACCTCGAGGCCGGCCTCGTGGAACGCCTTGACCATGGCCTTGAACTCGTCGACCTGCGAGCCGTCGTCCCCGGCGTGCGAGTACTCGTTGTGCGGCGCGAAGAAGCCGAGGGAGTTGTAGCCCCAGTAGTTGCGCAGGCCCTTCTCCTCGAGGTGCGAGTCCTGCACGAACTGGTGCACGGGGAGCAGCTCGACCGAGGTCACGCCCAGGTCGGTGAAGTGCTTGATCGCGGCGGGGTGAGCGAGGCCGCGGTAGGTGCCGCGGATGTCCTCGGGCACGTCGGGGTGCAGCTTCGTGAAGCCCTTCACGTGCACCTCGTAGACGACGGTCTCCTCGAGCGGGATGCGCGGCGCGGTGTCGCCGCTCCAGTCGAAGGAGTCGGGGTCGGTGACGACGCAGCGGGGGACCGCGTGCGCGGAGTCGGCGTCGTTGCGGGAGTCGGCGTCCTCGTAGAACTGGCCGAAGACGTCCTCGGACCAGGTGTACGAGCCCTCGATCGCGGTGGCGTGCGGGTCGAGGAGGAGCTTGGCGGCGTTGTGGCGGAGGCCGTTGGCGGGGTCCCAAGGGCCGTCGACGCGCAGTCCGTAGCGGGTGCCGATGCCCATCTCGGGGACGAGGCCGTGGAAGACGTGGCCGGTCCGCTCGGTGAGGGCGACGCGGGTCTCTGCTCCGGACTCGTCGAAGAGGCAGACCTCGACGCTGTCCGCGGTCTCGGAGTAGACGGCGACGTCGGCGCCGGCGTCGCCGCGGAGGGAGACGCCGAGGGGATACGGGAAGGAACGGGGGGATGCGGGCATGCGTCCATCCTGACCGGGCGGCTCCGGGAGCTTCGCGCCCTTGTCGCCGCGCCCGCCTCCCGCTAATCTTCCAGGCCCTCCCTTCGACACGGCGCCCTCCGCGGGCATATAGTCAGCTGGCTTACTAAATCGTCGGAGGAGAGCGTCGTGCGCGACCGCAAGTGGATCGGGCTGGTCGTCATCAGCCTCGGAGTGGCGACGATCATCGTCGACTCGACCATCGTCAACGTCGCCATCCCGTCGATCGTCGCCGATCTCGGCATCACCTCGACCCAGGTGCAGTGGGTGCAGGAGTCGTACACGCTCGTGTTCGCCGCGCTCCTGCTGGTCTTCGGCACTCTCGCCGACCGCTGGGGCCGGCGCCGGATGCTGATCGTCGGCGTCTCGCTCTTCGCGCTCTCCTCCGTCGCGGCGGCCCTCGCTCCGACCGGCGACCTGCTGATCCTCTCCCGGGTCGTGCAGGGCGTCGGAGGAGCGATGGTGCTGCCGACGA
Organism: Rathayibacter sp. AY1C2; assembly: GCF_002931195.1. Classification (NCBI taxonomy): domain Bacteria; kingdom Bacillati; phylum Actinomycetota; class Actinomycetes; order Micrococcales; family Microbacteriaceae; genus Rathayibacter; species Rathayibacter sp. AY1C2. The sequence goes on from NZ_PSWG01000004.1 coordinate 15,889, forward strand.
CCCTCTCGCTGATCAACGCCACCTTCCGCGGGCGCGAGCGCGCCATCGCCTTCGCCGTCTGGGGCTCGACCATCGGCGGCATGACCGCGGTCGGTCCGCTGCTCGGCGGCTGGCTCACCACCGACTTCTCCTGGCGCTGGGCGTTCGGCATCAACATCCCGCTCGGCGTGATCATCGTGGTCGGAGCGCTGCTGTTCGTCGACGAGTCGCGGCAGCCCGACGGGCGGCGGGTCGACCTCGTCGGCGCCGCGCTCTCGATCATCGCCTCCGCCTCCCTCGTGTTCGCCCTCATCGAGGGGCGCACCCTCGGCTGGTGGGGCGTCGACGAGCGGCTGAGCGTCGGCGGCTGGAGCTGGCCGCTCGGTCTCTCGCCGGTCCCGATCGCGTTCGCCGTCGCGGTGCTCGCCGGGCTCGCCTTCGTCCTCTGGGCGCGGGCCCGTGAGCGCGCCGGGCGCTCGGCGATGCTCGCGATCGGGCTCTTCCGCCTCGCTTCGTTCCGCAACGGCAACCTCGCCGCGATGATCGTCTCGCTCGGCGAGTTCGGGATCATCCTGGCGCTGCCGATCTGGCTCCAGAGCGTCCTCGGCTACACGGCCGTGCAGACCGGCCTGGTGCTCCTCGCGCTCGCGCTCGGCTCCTTCGTCGCCTCGGGCTTCGCCGGCGCCTTCGGCAACAGGGTCGCGCCGGTGCTGATCGTGCGGGTGGGCCTCGCGGCCGAGATCGTCGGCGTCGCGGGCATCGGCCTGGTCGTCTCCGACTCCACCCCGTGGTGGGCCCTCGTCCCGTTCCTCGCCGTCTACGGCTTCGGCGTCGGCCTCGCGACGGCGCAGCTGACCGGGGTCGTGCTCCGGGACGTGCCCGTCGAGCTCAGCGGGCAGGGCTCGGGCACGCAGTCGACCGCGCGGCAGATCGGCTCGGCGCTGGGCATCGCCGTGCTCGGGACGATCCTCTACACCTCGACCGCGGGAGTCCTCACGACCTCGCTCGAGCAGCAGGGCCTCCCCGCGGAGCAGGTCGCGAGCACCGTCGCCGCGGTGGTCGACTCCTCCGGCGCCGCGATCGCCGGGCTGGCCGCCTCACCGGACACCGCCGACGCGGCCCGGGCGGCGGGCGAGGCGTTCTCGGACGGCACCCGCTACGCGGCCTTCGCCGCCGCCGGGTTCCTCGCCGTCGGCTTCCTGGCCACGCTCTCGCTCGGCCGCCCGGCAGAGGAGGAGGAGCCGAAGGTCAGCTCAGCGGAGCCGAGTCGTCGGCGGTGAAGACGATCTTGCCGATCGTGCGGTCGGCGCCGGTCGCTCGGCGCGACAGCACGTCGACGACGTCGCCCAGCGGATGCACGGCGCCCGGCCGGGGCCGCAGCTCGCCGGAGGTGGCGAGCGAGACCGCGCGCCCGATCCGCTCCGCCGTCGCCACCACGATCATGTTGCGCACCCGCGGGTGGTCGCGGCGGACGAGGCCCGTCGCCTGCGAGACCAGCGCCGGACCGCTCGGCACCAGCGTCGCGATGCGCCCGCCCTCGGCCAGGAGGATCGCCGCGTCGTCGACCGGCAGGTGGCCGGAGACGTCGACGACCACGTCGAAGCGGCCGCCCAGCACCCCGAGGTCGAGCGCGCGGTAGTCGTGCGGCTCGGCGCCGAGCGAGCGGAGCAGGTCGGCGGAGGCGGCCGAGCCGGTGGCCGCGACCGTGCAGCCCGCCCGCACCAGCAGCTGGATCGTCGGATCGCCGATGGCTCCCGAGCCGCCGCTGACGAGGACGCGCTCGCCGGCGTGCACGTGCAGTGCGTCCACCAGGCCCACCGCGGTGCCGCCCGACATCGCGAGCGTGACAGCCTCGACGAAGCCGAGGGAGTCGGGCATCGGGACGAGCGAGCGGCTGCGGGCGATGGACGCGTCGGCGAAGGCGTCGCCGTCGCGGGTCATCCCCACCACTCGGTCGCCGATCGCGACCGAGTGCGACCCCGGGCCGAGCGCCTCGACGGTGCCGGCGATGTCGAGGCCGAACCCGTAGGGACGGGAGCGGCCGACGGCCATGATCCGCGCGGAGCCGGACAGGATCTTCTCGTCGGTCGCGTTGATGCTCGCCGCGCGCGTGCGCACCAGGACCTCGCCGCGACCCGGCATGGGCACCGGCGCTTCCCGCCACGAGAGCAGATCGGGCCCGCCGAACCTGTCGTACCCGAGTCGTCGCATGTCGCTCCCGTCGTCCGTGCCAGCCCCCCGAGCCTAGGGCGTGGCCGCTGAGCGGAGGCGTCGCGGGAGCCCGGCGGAACCCCCTCCGGTGCCCGCGGGCCCGGTGCTACCGTGGCGGCCATGAGCGCAGACGACAGCCCCGAGTTCGCAGGCTTCGAGGCCACCCCTTCCACCGATGCGGAGAAGGCCGACGACGTCCGCCCCGCCGACGCCGAGGTCGAGGAGAACACGACGGCCGACGAGAGCCGCGACCCGGACCACGGCTACGACCCGATGAGCGAGAGCGGCTCCGAGAACACCCCCGAGGACGAGGTCGGCCCCCGCGAGGATGAGGAGGGCCTGCTTCCCCCCGGCAGCACCGCCGAGGGAGCCGGCACCGCGCTCGGCGCCGACGCGGTCGAGGGCGGCGAGCCCCTGGGCGAGAACGCGAGCGTCGGCACCCCCGGCCAGCTCGCCGACGAGCGCTGGCGCACCAACGGCATCAACCCGCTGGGTTGAGCCTTTTCCCGCGGCGGTCCCCGCCCGCCGCGGGAACGAACACCGCCTGAGGCGAACCGTCGAAACGCGTTCCAGCGTTTCGGCGTAGCCGGACGCGACACGCTCCACCTGCCCGGCCTTTCCTGGGAGCCGACCGCGCCGCGGCGGGCGGGGACCGCCGCGGGAGTGAACACCGCCGGAGGCGAACCGTCGAAACGCGTTCCAGCGTTTCGGCGTAGCCGGACGCGACCCGCTCCACCTGCCCGGCCTTTCCTGGGAGCCGACCGCGCCGCGGCGGGCGGGGACCGCCGCGGGAACGAACACCGCACACAGCTGGCGTTCCGGTTGCTCAGAGGAGGAGCAGGGGTAAGCGCCGTAGCGTTCCGGGAGCGCGGCACGCCGGTCGCGCGGACGGGGAGTCCCATGTCGTTGTTCCTGAACCGCATTCGTGAGGTCCGATGGACCGAGGACGAGAGGCGGGCGCTGGCCGAGGCGGTGGCGGAGGACCGGGCCGACGCCTGGCGCGGAGTGGGTGCGCTGGATCGCACCGTCGTCGTCTCGACCGAGGACCCGGGCGTCCGCGGCGGCGCGCGCTGGCCCACCGATCACCGTGCGTTCCTGCGCGTGGACCGCGGCGCCTCCGTGGTGCTCGCGACCGACGGGCTGAGCGATCCCTTCGACCGGCTCGCGCATCCCGGCACCGGTCTCGGCCTCGAGCTGTGCCTCGAGACGTCCGCCGTCCGCGGCGTCCCCACCGCCGAGCTCTGGAACCACTGGCACTTCCGCCTGCTGTACGAGGCCGCCCGACGGGCCGCCCTGCAGGGGGTGTGCTGCCGCAGCTCCCTCGACACGGCGCGGCTCGCGAACGTCGCGGCGCCGCCCGCCTGGACCGATGAGCAGGGCACCGTCGGTGTCCTCCTGGGCCTGCGCAGCCCCGGCCTGCCCGAGCGGCTCGACCTGGCGACCGGTCACGCCGACCTGGTCACCCTCACGCCACTGCGGCCGCAGGAGCACGCCCGGGCGTCGGTCGACGCGGGCGCCCGTGCCGAGATCGCCGAGCGCCTCCGGGCCCTGCCGCACGAGGAGCTCGTGCACACGGCCCGGCCGCTCGTGGTCTGAGGAGCGTCGCGGGTCAGGAGCCCTCGGCCGGCTCCGGCACCACGGTCATCTCGCCGGTGTTGTTCGCGCTCGCGATGAACTGCTCGATCCACAGGCGGTTCAGAGACGGGCGCTTGCTGCCGTGGAACCGGAAGTGCAGCGGAGTCGTCGGGTGCACCCAGACGGAACTGCGGCCGTAGCCGGACGATTCCGGCTCGCTCCAGGAGAGGCTGAACGACTCGTTCCGCCGCATCTTGGTGAACATCGCGACCTTGAGGTGCGCGAGGAGCCGGTCCTCGAAGTCGATCTCGAGTGATTGCGGTCCGTAGATCAGTCGTCCCATTGTCTCCGCCGTGAAGTGGTGCCGACGCGCCGGAGTCCCGGACGGCGTCGCGGGCTCCGTGAGCTCGGGAGCCGCCACGGAGAGGATACCGATCCTGCGACCCGGAGGGGTGACACGGCTCTCGCCTCCGCCGGCCGAGGGCGGGATCACCCCGTCAACGACGGACGCCCCGCCGACCGGATCCGGGGATCCTGGTCGACGGGGCGTCGGAAGTCGGAGATTACTCGCCGACGCCGCGGATGTTCGCGGCCTGCGGGCCCTTGCGGCCCTGCTCGACGTCGTACTCGACGTGCTGGTTCTCGACGAGCTCGCGGTAGCCCTGCTTCGCGATGGCGGAGAAGTGCGCGAACACGTCGGCGCCTCCGTCGTCGGGAGCGATGAAGCCGAAGCCCTTTTCGGAGTTGAACCACTTAACGGTGCCAGTAGGCATTTCTTTTCCTTATGTGTTAATGACGCCGACCGGGGCCTGCGTCGTCAGAGTCCGCACGAGTGTGCGGTACCCGCTCGACTCGGCCTCCGCGGGTGAAACACGCGTCTGCCGGAGTCGTCCGGGTCGTCTAGGGGCTGAGCTCGCGCCTCCGGGGGAGGGCGGCTCTGCGGGGGAGAACGTCCCGCGGACCGGGCGTGCCGGTGGAGCGGGGGTCGAACGAGGAACGGCGCGGCTTCCGCGGCGTCCTGTGAAGGGCGGTACCCGCGTGCGAGGCGGGCGTTCGAACCGGACGACCGAGGACGATGCTCTCGGTCGGTGCGGTCTCTATCAGGGGCTGAGTCTCTTCGTCGTCGTGCGACTTCTCAGCCGTGGAATTCGGGCGATCGCCCAGGAGATGTCTCGACTCTACGGGATCACGGCCCCCGAGCGCGACCGCCCGCGTCAGACGGCGCGCCGATCCGCGTGCGCGAGGCGGCCGGAACCGCTGTCCGGGCGGGTCGCGGTGTGCCACGATACGACTCGGATCGCGCCGTTCCCCGCCGCCGATCCCCGCCACAGCCTCCCCGCCACAGCCTCCCCGCCACCGTCGCCCCGGAACGAGCCCGGAGCCCGTCCTCCCGAGGTCACCGTGCCCCTGCCTCCCCGGCCCGCCGACGCCGCGGTGCTGCTGCGCGAGCAGCGCGAGGTCGGCGTGCTCTGCGCCCGGCGGGCGGGCGGGGTGCTGACCGCCGCCTCCGCGTTGCACCTGCTCGCCCTGACGCCCGCGCAGCTGACCACGGTTCTGCCCAGCCTGGCGCTGCTGGTCGTCTCGGCGCTCGTGCAGCTCGCGCCCGGCCGATCGGTCGCGACCGGGACGAGGGCCGTGATCCTGGGATCCGCGCTGGACGTCGCGGCACTCGCCGCCTTCCTCTCGCCGGGCGTCGACGCCTCCCTCCGCGCCGTTCTGGGCGGGATCACGATGCTCGCCTCGATGGCGCTGCCGTGCGCGCTGCTCGCCGTCGGCTCCTGGCGGGGCATGCCGTGGGCCGCGGTCCTCGCGCTGCTCCCGGTCCTCGCCCTCGGCGCGGCGGCGACGGGCGCGTCCGGGCGCGCTCCCTTCGTCCTGATCTCGGTCGTCGTCTGCTGGGCGCTGCTGCTGACCGCCGCGCGGTGGCTCGCGGGCAGCGTCGCGCGTGCGCACGTCGGCACCGCCCGCCTCCGGACCGCCCACGTCGCCGAGCGCCGCTCGAGCGAGAGCGAGTCCCGGCACCGCGCCGACGCGCGGCTGATGCACGACACGATCCTGGCGACGCTGACGCTGGTGGCGCACCGGGGGGAGGGCGTGCCCGATCCGGTGCTGCGCGACCGGGCAGCCGCCGACCTGGCCCTCCTGCGCGGCCTGAAGACGGTGGAGGAGCCGGACCCGGACGGGGCGGCCGGGGTGCCGGAGGCGCTCCTCGCGCTCGGTCGGCGGTCGGCGGCGGTGGGCGTGGAGGTGCGCTGGCACGGCGGTGCGCAGCCGCGGATCCGACCGGAGGTGCTCGACGCCGTGGTGCGCGCGACCGGGGAGTGCCTCGAGAACGTGCGGCGCCACTCCGGAGCGGCCCTGGCCCACGTGAGCGTGGCGGAGGAGGCGGGCACGCTCCGCGTCGTCGTCTCGGACGAGGGGCGCGGTTTCGACCCGGCCGCGGTGGCGGCCGGGCGCCTCGGCCTCGCGGAGTCGGTCGTCGGCCGGATCGAGGCGGTGGGCGGCGCGGTCCGGGTCTTCTCGGCGCCCGGGTCAGGCGCGACCGTGCTGCTGAGCGTGCCGCTGTGAGCGGGTCGCGGCAGGAGGAGGGGACGCTCCTGGAGCTGGTCCGGGCGGCGGACAGGAGCCCGGGCGCGCTGTGGAGCATCCGCGAGCGCCTCACCCGGCCGAACCGCCTGAGCGGGAGCTACCTCGGGCTGGGCTTCCTCACGATGGCGGTGCTGCTCGACATCCGCGGAGTGATCTCGTACCTCTGGTCCCTCGACGCGCGGTCCGCGACCTGGCTGAGCGGACTCTCCTGGCTGCTGGTCGTCGTCGCGAGCGCGGTGGGGGTCTCGATCGCCCTCCGCCGCCACGGCGAGCTGCCACGCCGGGCCTTCGCGGGCGTCCTCGCTGTGGACGTGGCCGCGCTGCTGCTCGAGTTCGCCGACCACGCCCTGCCGACACCGGCTCCGATGTACTACCCGTCGGTCTGCGTGGGAGTGGGCGCGGGCGTGATCGCGCTGATCACCTTCCAGCCACTCTCGCGCTCGTTCCTCGCTCTGGTGGTCCTGGTCGGGCTCACGGCGCTCGGCCTCGTCGGCCAGGCGCTCCTCGGCGACGGAGGCGCCGCCCTCGCGGTGAGCAACGTCCTCCTCGCCGTCGCGCCCGCGGCCGTGTGCGTCGTCGTGCTCACCTCGCTCGACCAGTACGTGCGGCGCACGCTCGACCGCAGCCTGGCCGACGGCACCGTCCACGCCGCGGACGACGAGTTCTCGCAGGTGGACGGCCGCATCGAGGAGCTCCTCGAGCGGGTCCGGACGCCGGTGCCGCTGGACGAGGAGCTGGGCGAGCGGGCGCGGGTGCTCGGAGACGAGCTCCGCGAGGCGCTCGCCCGCAGCCACGACCGCACCTGGCTGAGGATCGCGGTGGAGGAGTCGGCGCTGCTGTCCTCCGCTGTCGCGATCGACGATCCGAGCGGGGCCGCGGCGCTGCTGGCCCCGCTCGACCGCTCGCGTCTGCTCTCGGTGCTCTGGCTGCTCACCGCCCCCGCGGGGAGGACTCCGCTCGCCGTCCGCCTGGAGCCGGGCCAGGGCGGCGGGGTGGAGCTCGCCCTGGTCGCCGCGGGCATCCGCGCCCGCGACCTCGACCGCTCGGTCTGGGGCATCCTCACCGAGCTCGGCGAGCACCGCACGACGACCGACCACGGCGCGACGAGGATCCTCGTCGCCCACCGGCCCCGGAGGAGGGCGACGACATGAGCGACGAGCCCGCGATCACGCTGGCCATCCTCGACGACCACCCGATCCTGCTGGCGGCGCTGGCGGAGTGGATCCGCCGCTCGGGCACGGACATCCGCGTGGCGGCGACGGTCGGCACCTGGACGGACCTGCTCGCGCATCCGGCCTTCCCGACCGACGTGGTGCTGCTCGACATCGACCTCGGCGACGAGCTCGACCTCGCCATGAAGATCCGGATCATCGCGGCCGCCGGCGCCGCCACGATCATCATCAGCACGCACTCCGAGCCGGGGACGATCAACCGGGCGCTCGAGGCCGGGGCGCGCGGCTACGTGGTCAAGAGCGAGCGGACCGAGACGATCCTCGCGGCCATCCGAGCGGCGGCGCGCGACGAGCGCTTCCTGACGGCGCAGACGCGGGAGCTGCTCGGGGCCGACCGCCCGGGCACCCTGACGCACCGCGAGCGGGAGATCGTCCGCCTCTTCGTCGACGGGATGCCGCTGAAGCAGGTCGCCACGCTCCTCGGCATCACCCAGGACGCCGCGCGGAGCTCGCTGCGCAGCGCCCGGGGCAAGTACCGGGCGGAGGGGCTGGCCGTCGGCACGAAGATCTCGCTCCGCCGGCAGGCGCTGCGCGACGGGATCGTCGAGCGCTAGGCCCGCGCTCGACGGTCCCGGGGGCCTAGACCGTCTCGGCGCGCTTCTGCCGCGCGGGCTCGGCGGGGTCGGAGGGCCCGTTCCAGATCGAGACGATGCCCCAGACGACGGCCGCGATCGGCACGGCCAGCACGGCGCCGACGATGCCGGCGAGGACGGTGCCCACGGTCAGGGCGATCAGGACGATCAGCGGATGCAGCTTCAGCGAGCGCGCCATCACGACCGGCTGGAGGAAGTTGCCCTCGAGCTGGTTGACCCCGATGACGACCAGGATCACGATCAGCGCGGCGACCGGGCCGTTGGCGACCAGCGCGACGAGAGCGGCGAGGATGCCGGCGGCCGTGGCTCCGACGATCGGGATGAACGCGGTGAGGAAGACGATGACGGCCAGCGGGATCGCCAGCGGCACCTGGATGATCGCCAGCGCGACGCCGATGCCGATCGCGTCGACCGCCGCGACGGTCGCCGTTCCGCGGACGTAGCCGCCCAGCACGTCGACCGTCTTGTGCCCGACGCGCTTGGCGCGCTCGTAGCCCGAGCCGGTGAAGGGGCGCAGGAGGAACTCCCAGATCTTCGGGCCGTCCTTCATGAAGAAGAAGAGCACCACGATCATCAGCACGAGGCCGGTGATGAAGTTCGCCGCTGCGGAGACGCCCGCGAGCGCGCCGTTGCCGAACGAGCTGGAGGTGAGGAAGTCGACGACCGACTGGCGGGCGGACTCGATCTGCTCGTCGGTGATCTGGAACGGCAGGTGCTGCACGTAGTCCTGCAGCGAGGTGATGCCGTCGGAGGCGCTGCTGACCAGCTCGTCCCACTGGTTGCGGACCGCGACCGTGATCAGCCAGCCGACCGCGCCGAGGACCGCGAGCAGCCCGATCAGCGCCAGCCAGGTCGCGAGGATCGACGGCACGCCCTTGCGCCGCATCCACGCCAGGACCGGGTGGATCGCCGCGGCGAGGATGAGCGCGATCATCACGGGGATGAGCACCAGCGTGAGCTGCGTCATCGCGAAGACGAGCACCGAGGCCAGCAGGAGAACGATGACCACCTGGAGGCAGCGGGTGGCGAACCGGCCGAGGCCGTCGCTCCAGACCCGCCGCTGCGGATCGGGTGCGCTCGGCTGCGGCGCGGCGGCGCTGGTCGAGGAGTCGTTGCGGTCGAAGAAGCCCATGGAGGGACGGTATCGGCTCGGGCCGACCTGCCGTCCCTCCTTGACACCCCGCCCGCGCCGCGGCGATGCGGGGGTCAGAGACCGGCGGGCTTCTCCGGCGTGCGCAGCCAGGCGTCGAAGAAGTCCGCCAGGTCGGAGCCGGAGACGTTCTCGGCCAGGGCCTGGAAGTCGGCGGTCGTCGCGTTCGAGTAGCGGTTCTCGGAGGCCCAGCGCTTCAGCAGCACGCCGAACGCGTCCGCGCCGATCCGGTCGCGGAGGGCGACGAGCGTCAGGCCGCCGCGGGCGTAGACGGGCGCGTCGAAGAGGCCCGCGGCTCCGGGGTCGGCGACGGCGGTCGACCAGAACGGGTCGTCGGCGGGAGCGGCGGCGACCCGGGCGGCGGACTCGGTGACGCTCGCGCCGCCGGTGTGCTCCTCCCAGAGCCACTCGGCGTAGGTCGCGAAGCCCTCGTTCAGCCAGATGTCGGACCAGGTCTCCGGCGTGACGCTGTCGCCGTACCACTGGTGCGCGGTCTCGTGCGCGACGGTCGACTCGTCCGCGCCGCCGGAGTAGAACGAGCGGCCCTGGGTCTCGAGGGCGTAGCCGATCCGCTCGTCGTCGACCACGGCTCCGGCCGAGCGGAACGGGTACGGGCCGAAGACGGAGGAGAAGTAGTCGATGATCGCGCCCTGCTTCGCGAGGGCCGCCTCGGTGCGGGCGCGGGTGTCGCCGGTGATGTCCCGGTCGATCGCGTCGATGGTCGTCACGCCGCCCTGGGTGGAGCGGACCAGGTCGTAGTCGCCGATGTTCACCATGGCGAGGTAGCTCGCCATCGGGCTGGTCTCGACCCAGCGGGAGGTCGTCCACCCCTTCGACGTGGTGGGGGAGCCGACCGGCAGGCCGTTCGCGACCACCGTCCGGCCCTCCGGGACCGTGATGCTGAAGGTGTAGCGCGCCTTGTCGGCGGGCGAGTCGTTGACGGGGTACCAGGTCGAGGCGCCGTCCGGCTCGCTGGCGACCAGGGCGCCGTCGTCCGTCGACCACCAGCCGAAGGGGGCCCCGGTGCCGTCGACGGGGTTCCCGGTGGTCCCGGCGTAGTCGATGCTCACCAGTGCGGGCAGGCCCTTCCGGAGGGTCCGCGCGGGCGTGACGGTCAGCTCGTCCCCCGATTGCGAGAACCGGGCGCCCCCGGCGTTGACGGTGACCTTCGAGACGGTGAGCCCGGTCAGGTCGAAGGAGAGCGAGCGCAGGTCCTTCTGGGGCGCGAGGGTGACCACGGCCCTGCCGCCGAGGGCCCGGGTCGCCGGATCGTACTTCAGGACGAGGCTGTAGGTGAGGGCGTCGAAGCCGCTGCTGCCGAGGCCGGGGAAGTAGGGATCGCCGGCGCTGGTGCCCCCGTCGACGGCGCCCGCGCGGGCGGCGGGGGAGGCGATGGCGGCGGGTGCGAGGAGGAGGGAGGAGGCCACAAGCGCGCTGAGCGCGGCTGACGCACGGAATGTCATGTCCGCACGCTAGCGGGCGGGCGTTTCGTGCGCGTGTCGGCACCGTGCCGAGGAGAAGCCCCGTCGATCGACGGACGGGCGACCACGCTCCTGCCGGGGCGAGTCAGCTGCGGAATCCGTCGCGGTCACGGAGCATCGCACGGTGGAATTACCCATTCGAGCCGCCGGAGCCCCGCGGATCGTTGCGGCGGCGACGGATTCCGCACTACAGTCGCCGTGTTCATGCAGGTGCATGGGGTGCGGTACCCGAAGCCGCACTGCACCGCCCTGCTCGGAGCAGACGCCTCCGCCGGGAGGGATGACGATCCTCTCTCCCGGCGGGAGGCGGACCGGGCGGATCCGCCCGGCCGCCGCCGGCGCTACGCCGGGACGCGCACCGTCAGCCCGCCGGGCTCGATCCAGGTGCGGAACGCCGAGGTCGAGCCGAACGGGTCGCCGTCGAGCTCGATCTCCTGCGCGTGCTCGAGGCGGACCGTGAGGTCGCGGCCCTTCACGTACCGCAGGGCCGACACCTCCTTGGTCAGGCCCATCAGCTTCTTGCCGACGACGCCGCTGCGGCGGAGCACGCCGTTCTCCCACACCACCTTGAAGATGATCTGCACCCAGCCGAAGAAGCCCTCGGGGCGCAGCAGGACGATGTCGAACTCGCCGTCGTCGACGGCCGCGTCCGGCAGCAGGAGGATGTTCGCCGGCAGGGCGCCGCAGTTGCCCACGATGATCGTGTGCGCGCGCACCTTGCGGGTCCTCGAGCCGTCGAGGCGGTAGCGGAACTCGAGCTGGTTCTTGTCGAGCAGGGCCTTCCGCAGCGCGTCCACGTAGGCGAGCCAGCCGGCCCGCTTCTTGAGGTCGTCGTCGGTGTTGGCGAGCATCTTCGCGTCGATCCCGAGGCCCGCCATCACGACGTAGGCGTGGCGGTCGCGGCCCGTGGAGGTCTCGATGTCGATCATCCCGAGGTCGATCGCCCGGTCCTGTCCGGAGAACGCGACGGTCAGGGAGTTGTCGATGTCGTCGAGCGTGAGGTTCAGGTTGCGGGCGAGCAGGTTGCCGGTGCCGGAGGGCAGCAGCGCGAGCGAGGCGTCGGAGCCGCGGAGGGCCTCCGCCACGACGCGGACCGTCCCGTCGCCGCCGGCCGCGATCACGACGTCGGCGCCCGCGGCGAGGGCCTCCTTCGTCTGACCGGCTCCGGGGTCCTCGACGGAGGTCTCGTACCAGAGCGTCTCCTCCCAGCCGGCGGCCTCCTCGGCGCGCTTCACCGCGGCCTTCACGGACTCCAGGTCGACCTTGACGGGGTTGTAGACGAGGGCGGCGCGGCGGCGCTCAGGCATCGTCGCGGCTCTCGTCGAGCTCGTCGCCGTTCTCGTCGACACGGCCCGGTCGCACGGCGGCGTCCTCGCGGATGTCGATGCGGGTGTCGCCGGCCTCGGTGGTGGAGACCTCGATGCGCGGGGCCGCGTCGGCCTCCGTCGCCTTCGGGGCGCTCGTCAGCTGGTCGTGGCGGTCGTCCGCGCTCTGGTCGGTCATGCCTGGACGGTAGCAGCGGGCGATCCGCGCCCGCGCGGGCTTGCGTCAGCGGCTGCGTGCCGCCTGAAGACCCCAGAGCACGAGCGGGATCTGGAGCGGGAGGCGCAGCAGCGTGATCACCCGGGTCCGCGGCCGACGGGCGTCCCGCGCCATCTGCACGTTGCCGGGGAGGACGGCGGCCATCAGGGTGGCGGAGGCGAGACCGCCGACCGCGCGGGTCCGCGGGTGCAGCGTCGCGGCCGCGCAGACCAGCTCCGCCGCTCCCGAGACGAGGACCCATCCGCGCGCCGAGCCGGGCATCCCTCGCGGGACCACCGCGTCGAAGGTCCGCGGGTGCACCAGGTGCACGACTCCCGAGACCGCCATCGCCGACACGAGCACGAGCGGGCCCGCGCCCAGGCCGCTCATCGGCCCTCCGCCCCGCGCTCGAGCGGAGCGACGTGGTCGAGGATCCGGCGCCACTCACGCACCAGCGCCAGCCGGCCGGCTCCGTCGACCGTCACGGTGCGGGCCCGGGCGAGGCGGCCGCGGTACCAGCGGCCGTCCTCGGCGCTCGCCACCGGGTCCGCGTCGCCGTGGACCAGGAGCGTCTCGGCGGTCACCCGGTCGAGGTCGTCGGCCCAGGAGCCGTCGCGGAGCGCCGCGAGATCGGTCGCGGCGCCGCTCGGGCCCTGCCGCCAGCCCTCGGCGAGCATCCGCTCCAGCCGGTTGCGCAGTCCGCCGTGGGTGGCGAGCACCGGGTCGTCGGAGTCGATCCCGAGCGCGTCCAGGCCCGGCTGCGTCTGCGGGAGGGCGGCGGCGATCGCGTCGGCGTCCTCCCCGCGGAGGGTCTCGCGCCGCTCCCACGCGCTGGTGGGGTGCACGATCACGCCGGCCTGCGGGGGCGCGGGGGTGCCGACCAGCGCGAGGCGGTCCACGAGGTCGGGGTGCCGGGCCGCGAGCGAGAGCGCGAACGCGCCGCCGGAGCCCCAGCCGACCACGCCGACGCTGCCGAAGCGGGCGCCCTCGACCATGCGGGCGGTGCGCTCGGAGCGGCGCAGGTACTCGGCGAGGTCGTCCGCGCGGTCCTCGACGCGGCCGTGAGCGGCGTCGACCGGGTCCGAGGCGCCGTAGCCGGGGCGGTCGAGGATCAGCAGGTGCAGACCCCACGGACCGGTGACGGTCGGGTCGGGGTCGAAGCCGCCCGCTCCGGGAGTGGGGTGGCAGAACACCACCAGCCGGTCGGCGACGGGATCGCCCGCCGCCGAGACGCCCATCCCGCGGCCGGACCGCAGCTCGAAACGGTGGTTCGCCATGTCGCCTCCCGGGTGCGCCGAGGGTCGGCGCGTCGCCCCCAGTCAAGCGGAGACGGCGGCCCGCGCGCTGGGCCTTGTGCCGGAGCGGGAGCAGTCGGACGCGTCCGGAGCGGGCGTGCTCGCGGTCGCCTTCGTCGCCGAGCGCGGCGACCTCCCGCCCCTCGTCGTCGAGTCGATGGACGGGCTCCTCGCGCTCGTCTCGGGACTGCGCCGGTAACCCCTGCCCCCCGCGGAGGTCGACCCCCGTGGCAGGCGGCCGGCCGCCGCCCAGCGTGCTGGGAGCGGGTCGGCACCGGCTCCGTTCCGTGCTGCCGCGGATGATCGAGCAGGGGCGGGGCAGCGTGATCAACACCTCCTCCGTCGCCGGGCTCGACGGCGCCCCGGGCCTCAGCCCCTCCGTCGCCTCGAAGCGCGGGGTCGCCGGGCTCACCAGGAGCGCGGCCCTCGAGGTCGCGGGCACCGGCGTCCGCGTCGACTCGGTCCACCCGTCGCCCGTGAACACCCGGATGATGCGCTCGATCGAGGCGGGAGCCGTCGACGCCGGCGCACCGTCCGTTCACCCGATGTCCACGTGACGCCGCGGAGGAGGGGAGCGAGGATGGGGGCGTGTCCCGTCGCCTCCTCCTCCCCGTCGCCGGCGTCCTCGCCGCGGCCCTCGCCGCCGGCGGGCTGACGCTCCTCGTCTGGACGATCGACGAGACGCCGTTCGCACGGCCCGACGCCGGCTTCGACCGTCTGACGAGCGAGGTCGCCGCGGTGCCCGGAGTCTCCCTCGATGGCGCCGAGCGCTGGGTCGAGGCGCCGGCGTTCGGCCCGCCGACCTCCTGGGTCGGGGTCGCGGTCGAGGAGCCGGCGCTCGCCGACGCCCTCGCGACGGCCTGTGCGACCGAGTACGCGGATCCGGTGCTGTGGTCGTTCCGGGCGACGTCCGCAGGCGGGAACACCCTCTCCTTCGCGGGCGCGGAGGAGCCGACCGCCGCGTGCCCCGCTCCCGCTGTCGACGCGTCGGCCCTGCTCGAGCGGATCGACGGGCTCGGCCGCGACCTGGAGCTGCACGCGTCGCTCCGCGAGGGGTCCTTCGCCCTCGACTCCTTCGAGGACGTCTCCGGCGGGTTGCCCGCGCTGCTCCCGATCGTCCGGGCGGCGGAGGACCTGCGGGACGCTGCGGGCGCGGAGCGGGGCGCCCCGGTCGAGATCTCCGGTCCCTGGGCCGCGATCACCGTCGGTCCCGGCGAGCAGGAGCGGACCGCCGCGCTGCTCACGACCCTCGTCGAGGAGCACGGCGTCACCGCCTACTGGGCGACCGAGGACGGCCTGCGGATCGTCGCGCCCGACGGCGGGCACGCCGCGATCGAGGCCGCCGTGCGCGACTCCGGGCTGCCGGTGGCCGACCGGTCCCTGCGCTTCGAGGCCGACGAGTCCTGACGCCGGGCGGCCGTGAACGGGTGCGGCCTGGCTCAGACCTCGGTGGCGGGTGCTCGACGGGCTCCCCGGCTCACGACGGGAGGCACCTCCAAGACGGGGACTGCACGCTTCATGAACCGGTCGAAGTCCGGAACAGTGAACGCGGCGTACCCGTGCTCGGGAGTGAACAGGAGCCCCATCCCGATCAGCTCCGCGCGGACCGATCCGAGCTGAGTGGACGCGCGCTCCAGAAGCGCCGCGACGTCGCCCGCTTTCTGGGGCTCTGGTCCGAGCTCCGCCATGGCTCGCATGTACGCGGTCTGAAGTGGACTCGCCCGATCGAGTCGCACGCGGAAGAGGGAGCTGTCCAGCTTCGCCTCGTAGGCCTCCCTCGCCAGTTCGACGTCCTCCCGGTGGATGCGATCGTTCTCAGCCACCGTCCAGACCTGGTAGCCCAGTTCCTGGATGAAAGAGGGGTATCCGGTCGTGATCTCGACTACGAGTTCAACAGCGTCGTCGTCGTAGACCGCGCCCTCGGCCGCTGCCGGCTCTCGGAGAGCCGCTACCGCTTCGTCGTGATCGAGCGAGTCGATCCGCGGAAAGGTGAAGAGCCGCTCGGCGTACGATCTCGCATCGCCCACCAGCTCGGCGATCTGCGGAAGACCGGCACCGACGAATGTGACGGGGAGGCTCCGCTGCACGGTCTTGTGGATGGCTTGGATGAGCGCTTCGAGCTGCGGTGAGTCGAGGTACTGGACCTCGTCGATGAGCAGGACGATCCCCTCGCCCTGTTCGGCCGCCGCTTCACCCACAGCGACGAGGACGTCCGTCAGGTCCAGTCCGAGATCCCGATGATCGGCCACTCCTTCTGCCGGCGGTACATCCCATCCGATGGACCACTCGCCGTCCGCTCCGACAGACACCGCGAAGGCGCTCAAGACCGCGGCGGCGTGCCTCCCGCGGTCGGTCCATCTCGCGCGGGGGGACAGGCGGAGGAGTGCCGCCTTGAGCTGGGATGCCAGCACCTGGCGGAACCGGCCCTCGTCGTGCTTGACCGCCTCGAACTCGATCACTTCCCCGTTCTCCTCCTGGGCGATCGTCCGGAAGCCGTTGAGAAGGACCGTCTTTCCGACGCCCCGCAGCCCCGTGATGATCATCGACTGGTTCGTGCGGCCCCGTCGCAGGCGCGTCAGCAGGGTGCGGAACGCCTGGGTCTGCTCGTCTCTGCCGATGAGGATCCCCGGTCGCGCTCCCGCATTCGGCGTGTAGGGATTGTCGACGGCATCCATACGGGCCGGTTCAGGAGTCTTACTGTGCTTTATCCAGATCGAGTGAAGCGCAGTAAAGCCATCGAACGGCGCCCGTCACGCGCGCCAGGCCGCCAGCTCCTCCGCAGCCGCCAGGACGCGGTGGGTCGGCGAGAGGTCGAGGACGCGCGCGCCTGAGCGCCTGCGAGGCCCGGATCCCGCCTCCTGGACCCGCGACCCAGGGAACGCTGGCAGGATGTACGGGACGGTCGGTGCGCGAGAGCGCGCCGCACGGACGGCACCGCCCGCTGAGAGCGGCCCCGCCCGGCCCCGTCCCGCACACCTCCACCCGCTCCCGACAGCGCTCACAGCGCCGGAGCGACACATCACCGCGGCCCGACCGGGCGCGCGGTCGGACCCTGCGCCGCGCGCCCGCGTCCAGCCACTCCCTCCCGGAAGAACCGCATGAGAAACGCCAGAACCGCCAAGCCCGCCCGCCACCACCTCGAGCTCCCCAAGCCCAAGCCCCTCGAGAAGGGCGCCATGCGGATCACCCCGCTCGGCGGCCTCGGCGAGATCGGCCGCAACATGACCGTCTTCGAGCACAAGGGCAAGCTGCTCATCGTCGACTGCGGCGTCCTCTTCCCCGAGGAGAACCAGCCCGGCATCGACGTGATCCTCCCCGACTTCGCCGCGATCCGCTCGCGCCTGAAGGACATCGAGGCCATCGTCCTCACCCACGGCCACGAGGACCACATCGGCGGCGTGCCGTACCTCCTCAAGGAGCGCGGCGACATCCCGATCATCGCCTCGACCTTCACCCTCGCGCTGATCAGCGCGAAGCTGCAGGAGCACCGCATCACGCCGCGCACGCGCCCGGTGAAGGAGGGCGACCGGATCGACGCCGGCGTCTTCGACCTCGAGTTCCTCGCCGTGAACCACTCCATCCCGGACGGGCTCGCCGTCGCGATCCGCACCGAGGCCGGCCTCGTGCTGCACACGGGCGACTTCAAGATGGACCAGTTCCCGCTCGACGGGCGCACCACCGACCTCCCCGGCTTCGCGCGCCTCGGCGACGAGGGAGTCGACCTGTTCCTGGTCGACTCCACGAACGCCGACGTCCCCGGCTTCGCGATCTCGGAGGGCGACCTCGCCCCCGCGATCGACCAGGTGTTCCGCACCGCGCCGCGCCGCATCGTCGTGTCCAGCTTCGCGAGCCACGTGCACCGCATCCAGCAGGTCCTCGACGCCGCGCAGCGCCACGGCCGCAAGGTCGCCTTCGTCGGCCGCTCGATGGTCCGCAACATGGGCATCGCCGCCGACCTGGGCTACCTCAAGATCCCGGCCGGCCTCGTCGTCGATATGAAGGTGCTCGAGAAGCTCCCCGCGACCGAGATCGTGATGATCTGCACCGGTTCGCAGGGCGAGCCGATGGCGGCGCTCTCGCGCATGGCCAACAAGGACCACATCATCGACATCGGCCCCGGCGACACCGTGCTGCTGGCCAGCTCGCTGATCCCCGGCAACGAGAACGCGATCTACCGGATCATCAACGCCTTCACCCGCTGGGGCGCCACCGTCGTGCACAAGGGCAACGCCAAGGTGCACGTCTCGGGTCACGCCAGCGCGGGCGAGCTCGCCTACTGCTACAACATCCTCCGCCCCACCGCGGTGCTCCCCGTGCACGGCGAGTGGCGCCACCTCACCGCGAACGCGGCGATCGCGACCCGCACCGGGATCGACGAGAAGGACGTCTTCGTCATCGAGGACGGCGTCTCGATCGACCTGGTGAAGGGCCGCTCGCGCATCAGCGGGCGCATCCCGGCCGACCAGATCCTGGTCGACGGCACCACGATGGGCGTCGCCACCGAGGACGCGATGAACGACCGCATCGTCCTCGCCGAGGAGGGGGCCATCACGGTCCTCGCCATCGCCGACCTCGACCGCGGCACGCTCGGCGAGCCGGTCGAGTTCTTCACCCGCGGCTTCGTCGAGGAGCCGGGCTGGAAGGCCAACGCGAGCAAGGCGATCGACGACGCCGTCCTGCAGGCCGCGGGCAAGCCGGTCGAGCTCGAGGCCATGGAGGCGCTGATCACGCGCACCCTCGGCCGCTGGCTGACCCGCCGCCACCGCCGGAACCCGGTCATCACCACCATCGTCGTCGAGGAGTAGGCGCATTCCACGCCGGCCTCCGCCTCCGCTACCCCCTGCCCCGCGAGGCGCGGGCGGAGCAGAGTGGGAGGGTCGGCAGGTCGCCGACGCGAAGGGAGAGCGCCATGAGCACCGACCGCACCACGGGTGAGGACACCGAGAAGACCGAGGACCTCCCCGACGGCACCGGGACGGACACCTCCTCCGGTGGCGGCGACACCGACACCGTCTCCGGCGGCGAGCCGGACGAGCCCGCCGAGTAGGGCCGTGAACGACGAAGGGCGGGACCGCGAGGTCCCGCCCTTCGTCGTTCCGCCGATCAGATCAGCGGGCCGTCGCTCTCGCTCGAGCGGCGGGTGACCTGCTCGCCGCTGGCCGGGTCGACGGCCGAGCGCGTGGTCGAGACGGCCTGGCGGCGGCGCGTCAGCAGGACCAGCCCGAGGATCAGGCCGACCGCTCCGGCCGCCATGAGGATGTAGCCGACCAGCTTCAGGTCGATCCCGGACACCTGCACGTCCACCGCGAAGGCGAGGACCGCGCCGACGACGAGGAGGAAGATCCCTGCTCCGATGCTCATTGCGTGCTCCTTCTGACTGCCGCCGGAGCGCGCGCGGGAAGCGCGCAGGGGCACCGGCGATCGCCCCACGGTAGACCCCGGGTCCGGCGGCCCCCAGGCCTTCCGGCGGGAGCCTCCGGGGGTGTAGGGCGGTGCCGGGTCAGCGGTCGGAGACGCGGAGCATCACGCGGGTGCGGTCGGCGCGGGTGACCAGGCCCTCGATCAGGAGGAACACGCGGTACTCGAGCCGGTACTTCGCCAGGAACACGCGGCCCAGGCGCCCCACCTCGCCGGGGTCGGCGTCGATCTCCGCGGCGGCCTCGACCGGCACCGCGTAGTCGGAGACGCGGCCGCGGCGGTCGCAGGGGACGAGGGTCACCCGCGCGTCGTTGCGGAGGCGCTTCACCTTGCCGCTGCGGCGGGGAGTGGTGACGATCAGCTCGTCGCCGTCGCGGGCGATCCAGACCGGGGTCGAGACGGCGTCCCCGGACTTCCGGAACGTGGTGAGCGAGACGAAGCGCTCGTCGGCGAGAGCGGAGAGGTCCTGGGAGAGGGGCATGTCCGAAGTAGAGCGGCCGGGAGCGGTCACCGCAAGCCTCCGTGGCACCTCGATCCGCCCCCGTAGGGTGGAGTGATGACCGACGCGACGCCTCTGATCGGCCCGACCGAGGCGCCTGATCTGCACGTGATGACCTACAACATCCGCCGCCGCATGCCGCGCCTCACCTCCCGCGCCGTCGACCAGTGGGACCGGCGCCGCCCGCTCGTCCAGCGGGTGCTGGAGCAGGAGCGCCCCTCGATCCTCGCCGTGCAGGAGGCGCTGCCGGACCAGTCGGCCGCCGTGCACGAGGCGCTGGGCTCCTCCTTCGAGGCGATGGGCTTCGGCCGGGACGCGGACCGCGGCGGCGAGCGCGTGATGCTCTTCGTCGACCGCAGCCGCTACGCCGTCCGGCACTGGACCCAGATCGCCCTCTCGGACACCCCGGACGTCGCCGGCTCGCGCAGCTGGGGCAACCGCATCCCGCGCACCGCCGTGATCGCGGAGCTGACCGATCACGCGACCAGCCGCGAGCTCACCGTGATCTCGACCCACTTCGACCACATCTCGCGGCGCTCGCGCCAGCGCTCCGCCGAGCTGATCGCTCGCCGCGTCCTCGAGCTCGGACGCCCCGCGATCGTGATGGGCGACACCAACACCGACGTCGACACCGTCCCCTACCGGACGATCCTCGAGGAGGGCCGCCTCGCGGACGCGTGGGAGACGGCGGAGAAGCACCTCACCCACTCGTGGAGCACCTTCTCGAACTACCGCGCGCCGGCGCCGGGCAAGCGGATCGACTGGCTGCTCGTCAGCGAGGGCGCGTTCGAGGTGGTCTCCGCCGGGATCAACGCCGTCCGCTACGGGGGAGCGGCGCCCTCCGACCACGAGCCGGTCCAGGCCGTGCTGCGCTTCACGAGCCCGTGAGCGGCTCCGCCCTCGTCGAGACCTTCCTCGAGCCCCCGCGCACCCGCGGGGAGTGGACGGCCGACGGCATCCGCGCGATCGGGGCGGCGAGCATCGTGGCGGCCGCGATCGGCTGGGACCTGGTCGACGTGGCGGTGCTCGCGCTCGCGGCGATCGGGCTGGTGCTGCCGCGCTTCCTCGGCATCCGTCCGGCGCTCGACGCCCTCTTCGGGCTCGCGCTGCTCGTGGCGTCCTGGAGCAGCGTCCTCGGCCTCTACGAGGCCTGGCCGCAGTGGGACCTGGTCGTGCACTGCGTGCTCAACGGGCTGATCGCCGCGGTGGCCTACATCGTCGCCGCGCGGGCCGGAGTCGTGCCGGCCGTCGCGGGCGATCGCGGGCCGCTGCTCCCGGCGGTCGTGCTCTGCGCCTGCTTCGGGACGACGGCGGGCGTCCTGTGGGAGTGGGGCGAGTGGGCGGGGCACCGCTTCATCGACTCCTCGATCTTCGTCGGATACGAGGACACGCTCGGCGACCTCGCCGCAGGTGCGCTGGGCTCGATCCTCGCCGGCGCGCTGATGCGCTTCTGGTCCGCGAAGTCCCGGGTGGTCGCACCGCGCGCCTCGCGCGGCGTCGGAGGTGCGGCGTAGCCTGTCCCGCATGTGCGGCCGCTTCGCGATGGACTCCGAGACCGATGAGCTGATCCGCGAGTTCGTCGCCGCGGGCGGGCGCGCCGAGGACTGGGCGCCCGACTACAGCGTCGCTCCCACCGACGTCGCGCCGATCGTGCGCGAGCGGCTCCACGACGGCGAGCGGGAGCGCGAGCTGGAGCTCGCGTCCTGGGGCTTCACCCCGTCCTGGTCGAAGGGCAGGGGGCCCTCGCCGATCAACGCGCGCCTCGAGTCGGTCGCGACGAACGGCCTGTTCCGCGGGGCGTTCGCCAAGCAGCGCGCGATCGTGCCGATGCGCGGGTACTACGAGTGGGAGACCCGCGCCGACGGCAAGCAGCCCTGGTTCCTGCAGGGCGAGGAGCCGATCCTCGCCGCGGCCGGCCTCTACACGGCCCGCAAGGAGGGCGACGACTGGCGCGTCTCCTTCACGATCATCACCCGCGAGGCGCGCGACGCCTCCGGCGAGGTGCACGACCGGATGCCCGTGTTCCTCACGCCCGACGTGCGCGACGCCTGGCTCGACCCGGCTCCGCTCGCCTCCGCCGAGGAGATGCTCGCCACCCTCGACCGGGCGTCCGTCGCGATGGCCTCGACCGTCACGGCCCACCCGGTCGACCGCCGCGTGAACAACTCCCGCACGGTCGACCGCCGCGACCCGGGCCTGCTGACGCCGATCGCCTGACGCCGTTCGCTCGGTAGGCGCGGGACGCTCCGCGCGGTCTGCGGAACCTCGGGGCGAGGGCGGACGACCGGTGGTGGGTGGACCGGAGAGCACGGGAGGGGCGGAGCCGCGGCCCCGCCCCTCCCGGGCGTCCTACTTCGTGCCGGCGTGACCCGGGAACGGCTTGCCGTTCAGCGAGACCTCGTCGGGGTCGACCTCGACGTCGCCCACGTCGTCCGGGCCGCCCGTGCCGGGCACGGCCTTCACCTCGGCCGAGCCGGAGACCTCGGTGCGGCTCTCCGCCGGGTCCGAGTCCTGCTTGGCCTCGGTCTCGCGCTCGCTGCCGGGCGACTCCGAGATGTCCTTCTCGATGGTCTCGCTCTCGGAGGAGGTGGCGGGCGCCGCCCCGTCCGGCTTGCCGATGGTCGAGCCCTGGTCGTCCTGCTCCGTGCGGTCCTGGTCCATGTCGTCGCCTTTCGTCGGGACCTCCGACGCTACGTCGGGGCGCGCGCGGGGGCACCCGCTTGACAGCCCGGCCGGGGGAGGGCGGCGTGCAGGGTCGACGTACTACCCTGGGTCGACGGTCGCACCGGGGGGCGCGGCACACCCGCCGCCGACCGCGAGGAGGACCCGTGGCATCCCACCGGACAGGCGACACCCGCATCGTCGGGACGACGGTCGACGGCCGGTACACGATCGAGGAGCTCATCGGCCGCGGCGGCATGGCCACGGTCTACCGGGCGCGAGACGGCGTCCTCGGCCGCTCCGTCGCGCTGAAGATGTTCGCCCCCGGCATCGACGACGCGCAGGACCTGCAGCGCAAGGCGTCCGAGATCCGGCTGCTCGCGGCCCTCAACCACCCCGCCCTCGTCACCCTCTACGATGCGCACGACGGCGGCGACGACACCAACGGCCAGGCCTACATGGTGATGGAGCTCGCCGAGGGCCCGAGCCTGTCCGAGCGGCTCGCCGAGGGCCCGGTCGCGCCGAACGACGTCGCCTCGATGGCGGGCGACCTCGGCGAGGCCCTGCACACGGTCCACGCGGCCGGAGTCGTGCACCGCGACGTGAAGCCGTCGAACGTGCTGCTCGTCCCGAGCCCGCTGACCAGCCGCGAGTTCCGCCCGAAGCTGGCCGACTTCGGCATCGCCTCCCTCATCGACGCGACGCGGATCACCGCGCCCGGCACCCTCATCGGCACCGCCGCCTACCTCAGCCCCGAGCAGGCGCACGGCGACCCGGTCACCTCGGCGAGCGACATCTACTCCCTCGGCCTGGTGCTCCTGGAGTCGCTGACCGGTCGCCGCCCGTTCACGGGTTCGGCGATCGAGGTCACGCTCGCCCGCCTGCTCCGCGACCCCGAGGTCTCGGAGTCGCTCGGCAGCGGCTGGACCTCGCTCCTGACCGCGATGACGCGGCGCGAGCCCGGCGAGCGTCCCGCCGCGCTGCAGGTGGCGGAGTCGGCGCGCCGGCTGATCGATCCGCGGCGCGACTCCCCGCCGGCGGCCATCGTCGTGCCCGACGTCCCCGCCACCCAGGTGATGTCGACGGAGCCGCTCGCCGAGACCGAGCCGATCACGCGGGCGGAGGCGCTCGATCCGACCCGCCGGCTCGCGGCCGACGCCAACCCGGCCACGGAGGCGATCGCTCCGACGCAGCGCTTCACCGCGACCGAGCGGATCGCTCCGGCACCGCAGACCGCTCCGGCGCCGCTCCGCCCCGCGGCCGCTCCTCCGCAGCGCCGCGGCCCGAGCCCGTGGCTGATCGTGCTGGTGCTCGCGCTGGTCGCGGTCGCCGTCGGGCTCGCGATCATCCTGATCGACGGTCCCCAGTCGCCTCTGCCGCAGGTGGACGGCGAGCTGGGCGACCACCTCCGTCAGCTGCGCGAGAGCATCCGCTCGTGAGGGGCCTCCGACTGCGCGCCGCCGGCGCCGTGCTCGCCTCGGTCCTGCTGCTGAGCGGATGCTCCTCCGCGCCGCAGGGCATCGACGAGGGCACCGCCCAGACCCTCGACGACGCGGTGGTGGCCGTCGCCGAGAAGGCATCGGCCGACGACTACCAGGGCGCTCTCACCGAGCTCGCCTCGCTGCAGTCGGCGCTCGACGCCGCGCTCGCCGAGGGCTCGGTCAGCTCCGACCGCGCAGCGACGGTGCAGGCGCAGGTCGACGTCGTCCGCGGCGACCTCGAGGCCCTGATCGCGGGAGCCCCGGAGCCGGCGCCGGCCGAGACGACCGCCCCGGCTCCCGAGGAGACGACCCCGGTCGAGGAGGAGCCGGACGACACGCCGGCCCCCGTCGAGATCGAGGACGACCCCGCCCCCTCGCCCGAGGAGTCGGAGCCGGAGGAGACGCCGACCGAGCCGGAGGAGCCCGCGGAGGAGACCCCGGCCGCTCCCGGCGAGGACGCTCCGGGGAACGGCGGCGACGCTCCGGGGAACAGCGGGGACGCTCCGGGGAACAGCGGCGGCGCACCCGGGAACAGCGGGAACGCTCCCGGCAACGGCAACGGCAACGGCAACGCGGGCGGCAACGGCCCGGGCGCTCGCGGTGCGGCGACCGGCGTCGGCGCCCCCGCGGGCAGCGGTGCCGCGCCCGGGGCCGCGAAGGGCCCCGGCGGCCGCTAGAGCGCTACTCCTGCGTCGAGAGCACGGCGAACGCCGCGTCGAGCTCGACGTCCACGTCCGTGCCGTCCTCGCGGGTGACCTCCACCTCGAAGGCGTGGTCGGCGTCGTCGCTGCGCTCGGCCTCGGTGACGGTCCCGGAGCCGACGGCGCCCAGCGCCGCCTCGCTCGCGCGGGCGAGGTCGTCGCCGGTGAGGTCGTCCGGGTCAACGGCGGCCGCGGTCGGGTCGCCGGCAGGCACGCCGTCGTCGCCGGAGCCGGCCTGGAGGGCGCGGTCGTCGGGGTCGACGGACACGACGGCGAAGGAGTCGTCGAGGCGCACCTCGTACTCGAGGCCGTCGCGGTCGGTCAGGTCCAGCTCGTAGCCGGTGGCGCCGTCGTCGTCGCGCTCGGCCGAGGTGACGGTCCCGCCGCCGATCTCGGCGAGCGCGGCCTCGCTCGCGCGGTCCAGGTCGCTGCCGGTGAGGGAGTCGGATCCCTCGAAGCCGTCGGTCGCCGCGTAGGCGATGCCCGTCCCGGCTCCGATCAGCACGACCGCTCCGGCGATCCCGGCGATGATCTTCGTCTTCTTCTGCACGATGGCTCCGTCCCGGCGCCGCTCGTCGACGCCTCCAGCACTCTCGCGGTCGGGCGCTGAAGCAGGCCTGAAGCGCCCGCTCAGCGGACGAGCGGCACCCGCACCTCGACCCGGGCGCCGCCCAGCGCCGAGTCGCCGACGACGACCCGTCCGCCGTGCGCCCGGGCGATCCCGGCGACGATCGCCAGGCCGAGGCCCGACCCTCCGGCGTCGCGCGCCCGGCCCTCGTCGAGGCGGACGAAGCGCTCGAGCACCCGCTCGCGCTCCGCCGCCGGGATGCCCGGCCCGTCGTCGTCCACCGCGAGCACCGCCTCCGCTCCGTCGATCCGGGTCGAGAGCGCCAGCTGCGAGGAGCGGTGCCGCACCGCGTTGTCGACCAGGTTCCGCAGCGCCCGCGAGAGCAGGGCCTCGTCGGCCACCGCCTGCACGGGCGAGATCCCGCTCGCGTCGACCCGGGCTCCGGAGTCGCGCAGGCGCCGCACCTCGCCGAGGGCGAGGTCGTCGAGGTCCACGGGAGCCGCCGCCACGGCCAGGCGCGCCTCGTCCGCCCGGGCGAGCAGCAGCAGGCCCTCGATCAGCCCGCCGAGCCGCACCGACTCCTCCGCGACCGTCCTCGCCAGCCGGGCGGAGTCGAGCCGGTCCGGGTGCGCGAGCGCCACCTCCGCGGTCTGGCGCAGCGCCGCGACGGGGGAGCGCAGCTCGTGCGAGGCGTCCGAGACGAAGCGCCGCTGCCGCTCCTGCCCGCTCTGCAGCCGATCGAGCATCCGGTTGAGGGTGTGCGCCAGCCGGTCGACCTCGTCGCCGGAGCCGGGAGCGGCGATCCGGCGGTCCAGGGCGGAGGAGGTGACCGCCTCGGCCTCCTCGCGCATCCGCTCCACGGGGCGCAGCGCCCGGCCGACGACGACGGCGCACACCACCGCCACCAGCGCGATCAGCAGCGGGACGGCGACCGCGAGCAGCCCGATCGTCGTGGACACCGCCTCCTCGCGGCCCTCGTCGGGCACGCCGACCACGACGAGGGAGTCGTCGTCGAGCTCGCGGGCGGCGACCACCACCGGCCCCTCGTCGTCCACGTCGACCGTGACCGGGTCGTCGCTCTCGGCCAGCGCGAGCGGAGGGAGGTCCTCCGCGTCCTCGCCCGCGGCGGCGACCCGCCCGTCGACCACGAGCTGGACCAGTCCCTCCGAGCCACGGACGGCCTCCGGGCCGCCCTGCTCGACCAGCGCAGCGACCCGCTCCGCCTCGGCGTCGGCGGCGGAGGCGGCGCTCGAGGCGAGCACGGAGGAGAGGACCAGGACGAAGAGCACGCTCCCGAGGAGCGCGGCGGCGGCCACCACGGCGGTCGCGGCCGCGGTGATGCGGGTCCGCAGGCTCCGGCGGCTCACCCGGCCACCAGCGTGTAGCCCGCCCCGCGCCGGGTGCGGAGGGTGTCGCGGCCGAAGGGCCGGTCGATCTTGTTGCGCAGGGTGCGGACGTAGACCTCGACGATGTTCGGGTCGCCGTCGTAGTCGAAGTCCCAGACGGCTCCGAGGACGTCGCGCTTGGAGACGACCTCGCCCGCCCGTGAGACGAAGTACTCGAGGACGCTGAACTCGCGCGCGGTCAGCGGCACGGCGACTCCGCCCCGCTCGACGGTCCGGGACGCCGGATCCAGCACGAGATCGCCGACGACGCGCACTGTGGGCCGCTCGGCGGCTCCACGGCGGATGAGGGCGCGCAGCCGCGCGACGAGCACCGGGAACGAGAACGGCTTGGTGAGGTAGTCGTCGGCGCCGGTGTCTAGGGCCTCGACCTGGTCGAGGTCGCCGTCCTTCGCGGTGAGCATCAGGATCGGGGTCCAGTCCTCTTCGGCGCGCAGCCGCTCGCAGACGCGGAAGCCGCTGACGTCCGGGAGCATCAGGTCGAGGACGATGGCGGCGTAGTCGGCCTCCTGCGCGTACCAGAGGGCGTCGGTGCCGGTGGTGGCGGTGTCCACGGCGAAGCCCTCGGCCTCCAGGCCCGTCTCGAGGGCACGGAGCAGGTTGATCTCGTCGTCGACGACCAGGATGCGGATGGCGGCCTCCCCGGGCTCGGCGCGCGGGGGTCCGCGCGAGCCCAGGCTAGCCGCGGCCCCGCTGAAGCCCGCCTGAAGCGCCGGCGGACCACCGCGTCCCGCCGAGGCGCCGGCTCCCCGCCGGGACACCGGCGGGAGCGCGGTGTCCCGGCGGGACGCGCGGCGCCCGGGCGCGGGTCACTCGTCGCGGTCGGTGTACTCGCCCTCGCCCTCGGCGGAGGTGCCCGCGGCGCTGGTGTCGACGTAGCTGCCCTTGTCGGCGGTGCTCTGCTCGTTCGCCGAGGTGTCGACGTAGCTGCCCTCGGCCTCGCCGGCGGTGTGCGAGACGCCCTCCGTCGAGGTGTACTCGCCGCCCTCGGTGTCCTCGGTGCTCGTGCCCTCGGCGACGTGACGGCCGTGGCCGGCGGTGTGCTCGTCGTGACCCTCGTGGTGGTCGTGGTGCTCGTGACCCTCGTGGTGCTCGTTGTCGTGGTCGTGGTGGGCCATGGCGGCCTCCTCGCTTCGTCGCGTCGGTGCGCGGTCGGATCGGCCGCGCTCGCTCCGAGACTTCTGCATCGGGGGCGGGGGTGCAAGACGTGGCGGCTGCACATCCGTGCCGCGCAACTCCTACCGGCGCCGGATCCGCCCGCCTAGCCTCCGAGGATGAACAGACCCCCTCGCACCCGCTGGAGCGTCATCGGCCAGCTCGGACCGGCCTTCGACGACGGCGGTCCGATGCTGCTGGTCGAGGCCCGATCGGCGTTCGGGCGCCGCCCGATGCACCGCGCCAAGGCGCAACTGCTGCTGTCGGCGCTCCGCCACCGCGCCCGCGAGCTCGGGGACCGCGCCGAGTACGTCCGCTCCGAGACCTTCGGCGAGGCCCTCGCCGGGCGCGACGACCTCGAGGTGATCGACCCGCCCACCCGCGGCGGCCGCCGCCTCGCCCGCAGGCTCGGCATGAGCGTTCTGCCCAGCCGCGGCTTCATCACGGCCGAGGAGGACTTCCGCGAGTGGGCGCTCTCCCGCTCGGGCAAGCGCCTGCTGCTGGAGGACTTCTACCGGTGGAGCCGCGAGCGCACCGGCGTGCTGATGCGCGGCGACCAGCCCGAGGGCGGCCGCTGGAACTACGACCACGACAACCGCCAGCCTCCGCCCAAGGGCGCCTCCCGGCTCGGCCTGCCCGACCCGTGGTGGCCGGAGGAGGACGACATCGACGAGGAGGTGCGCGCCGACCTCGCGCGCTGGGAGGCCGAGGGGGCGGTCCGCCTGGTCGGCGCCGACGGTCCGCGCCGCTTCGCCGCGACGCCCGCCGAGGCAGAGGCGGCGCTCGCCGACTTCGTGTCGTCGCGGCTGGGCGACTTCGGGACCTACGAGGACGCGATGCTCTCGGGCGACTGGACGATGGCGCACTCGCTGCTCAGCGCCCCGATGAACCTCGGCGTGCTCGATCCGCGGACGGTCGTCGAGGCGGCCGAGGCGGAGTACGCCGCCGGGGGCGCGCCGATCGCGGCGACGGAGGGGTTCATCCGCCAGATCCTCGGCTGGCGCGACTACGTCTGGAACCTGTTCTGGCACCTCGGGCCGGAGTACCGGAACCGCAGCCGTGCGCTCGGCGCCTCCACACCGCTGCCCGCGGAGCTGCTCGCTCTCGACCCGAGCGGCATCGAGGCGAACTGCCTGCACGAGACGCTCGACGACGTGCACCGGCACGGCTGGGCGCACCACATCCAGCGCCTGATGGTGCTCGGCAACTGGGGACTGCAGCGGGGGTGGGATCCGGCGGAGCTCAACGACTGGTTCGTGGACGTCTTCGTCGACGGCACGGAGTGGGTGATGCCGGCGAACGTGATCGGGATGTCCCAGCACGCCGACGGCGGCGTCGTCGCGACGAAGCCGTACGCCTCGGGCGGCGCCTACATCAACCGGATGTCCGACTACTGCGGCGGCTGCCGCTTCGACCCGAAGGTGCGCCTGGGCGAGAACGCCTGCCCGGTGACCGCCGGGTACTGGGCCTTCCTCGACCGGGCCGAGCCGGTCCTCCGCGGCAACCACCGGATGGCCCAGCCCCTCGCGGGCCTGCGCCGCCTCGCGGACCGCGAAGCGGTGGTCGACCAGGAGCGCCTGCGCGAGACGTACTGACGCGGGGCCGGCGGCGCGCCCGCCGCTACTCCGCGCGCACGAAGCGCGACACGGTGACCGCGACCGTCACCGCGGTCGTCCCCTCCACCGCCGCGAGCCGAGCGTCCAGCGCCTCGGGATCCACGTGGTGGGCACTCGGCCCCATCAGCACCTCGGCGCGCAGCTCGTCGACGCTCATCAGCACCGTCGTGTCGAGCTCGATGCGCTCCTCGAGCGCGAACCCCGCCAGCTGCTCGTCGAGCCGCTCCGCCTTGCCGGCGTCGATGCCGAGCATCCCGAACCGCTCGCGGATCTCGTGCAGGTGCCTCTCGCGCGGAGTGACGACGACGGCGACGCCGCCCGGACGGAGCACCCGCCGCATCTCCGGGGCGTTCCGCGGCGCGAAGACGGTGAGCAGCGCGTCGGCGGAGGCGTCGGCCAGCGGGAGGGGCTGCCAGAGGTCCGCGGTCGCGATCGCCGCCCGGGGGTGCGCGCGGGCGGCGCGGCGGGCGGCCGGGGCCGAGAGGTCCAGGCCCAGCCCGTCCGCCGCCGGATGCGCCTCGAGCGCGGCCGCGAGGTACGCCCCGGTGCCGCAGCCGAGGTCGACCACGAGCCGCGCGCCGGCGGGGACGGCCGCGGCGACCGCGTCCTGGATCACCCGGTAGTGGCCGGAGCCGAGCAGGTCGGCGCGGGCCTGCACCATCGCCGCGGTGTCGCCCGAGGTCGCGTGCCTCCCGCGCAGCAGCGAGGCGTAGCCCTGGCGCGCGAGGTCGGCGCTGTGCCCGAGGGGGCAGCGGAGCGAGGAGGGGCGGGGGAGCGCGTCGGGGGCGAGCGCGCCGCCGCAGACCGGGCAGGCGAGGGCGGGCAGCACCGTCGATCCGGGTCGGGCGGCCGGATCGAACGCGCTCACTCCGCTCCGGGCGTGCGCGCCCGCATGGCGGTGACCGCCGCGTTCAGCGTCGCGATGGTCGGCACCGCGAACAGCGCCCCGGCGAGCCCGGCCACCTCGAGCCCGGTCGCGACTCCGAGCACCACGGCGAGCGGATGCACCTTCACGGCGGTCCCGAGGATGAGCGGCTGCAGCACGTGCCCCTCGAGCAGGTGCACCAGGATCACGACGCCGACCATCACCAGCGCGGCGACGGGCCCGCTGAACAGCAGCGCGACCAGTGCGGCGAGCGCACCGGTCACGATCGCGCCGAGGATAGGGACGAACGAGCCGAGGAACACCACGATCGCGATCGGCACGACGAGCGGCAGCTGCAGCGCGAGCGCGCCGATGCCGATGCCGACGGCGTTGATCCCGGCGACGCCGAGCTGCGCGATCACGAACTGGCTGAGGGTCCGCCAGCCGGCGGCGCCGCCGCGCCCGCCCGGCGATGGAGCGCGGCGGGGGAGGAGGCGGAGGAACCAGTGCCAGATGCGGCGGCCGTCGAGGAGCAGGAAGATCAGCGAGAACAGGGTGAGGAGGGTTCCGGCGAAGACCTCGGCCAGCTGGGAGCCGACGGCGAGGGCCCCGGACGCGATCGTCGACGCCTGCGCGTCGGCCCAGTCGACCGCGCGCTGCGCCCAGTCCGAGAGCTGGACGTCCGAGAACGACAGCGGCGGGCTCCGCAGCCACGCCTCGACGCCGTCGACCGCGTCGAGAGCGCGCTGCCCCACTCCGCTGAAGCCGGAGCGCGACTGCACGATCACCAGCCCGACGAGGCCGGTCAGCAGGAGGAGCATCAGGACGATCGAGACCAGGACCGCGAGCGGGCGGGGGAGCCGCAGGCGCTCGAGCCGGTTCCGCAGCGGGGTGAGGAGCGCGGTGAGCAGCAGCGCGATCAGCACCGGCACGACGATCACGGGCAGCAGCGAGACGAGGCGCACGAGGAGGTAGAGGAGCCCGGCGACGGCGAGGAAGCGCCACGACCAGGCGGCGGCGATCCGCATCCCGGTCGAGACGTCGCTCGAGGCGTCGTCCGGCGAGTCCGCGAGGGCCGGAGCCGGGACCGCTGCCGGGGGAGCGGCGTCCGCAGGCGGGGTCGTCGCCGTGCCGTGCCGCTCGTCGCGCGCTCGCCGTCCCCGCATGACCCCTCCGATCCTCTCGCAGTGTACGGCTGAGCGGCCGTCCGGGACCGGGAGAGAGCCCGGGGGCGCCGCGCCTGGCCGGATCGGGGCACCGGATGCACCGGCAACGGCTCGTCCGGAGGGCGGAACGCGCCGGATCGCGCCGTCTCCGCCCCGTTCCCCGCCTCGGCCGCGGGAGGCCGGTCCGCGCCGGTAGCGTCGCGCGGGTCGATGCCGAGCGAGGAGGGCGACGGATGCTGGAGGCGGTTCTCGCGATCGCCGGGTGGTGCGCGGGCGCGGTGCTCGTCGTCAGCGGTGCCCTGAAGCTCGGCCGCGCGGAGCGGTTCCGGGCGACCCTCGAGGCGCTCGGGGTCCCCCTCCTCCTCCGGCGCCGCGGCTGGTTCGCGGCCGCCTTCCCCGTCGTCGAGATCGCGCTGGGCGCCGCGGTGGTGCTGGCGCCCGCTCCGGCGCACCGTACCGCCCTCGTGCCGGTGGCGCTCCTCGACGCCGTGTTCCTCGTCGTCGCCGTCCGCGCGGTCCGCGCGGCGGAGGACGTCGACTGCGAGTGCTTCGGCGGTCTGGGCTCGGCGCGGATGACCGGACGCACCGTCGCGAGGAACGCGGTGCTGCTCGCGCTGGCGGTCGCCGGGGCGCTCGGCGGGCTCGCTCCGGCCGCGCTGCTCGGCGGCGGCGGTGCCTCGGCGGCGGCGTCCGGGCTCGCCGCCGCTCTCGCCGCGGTCTCGCTCGTGCTGGTGCGCGACCGCCGTGCGGCGTCGACGGCCGCTCGCGTCCGGGCGGCCGCCCGCCTGTCCGCAGCCGACAGGGAGTCCGCGCCGGGGCCCGCGCATGAGGGCGACCTCTCGGCCGCCGACCTCGCGTTCGTCACGGTGGCCGGCGAGCTCCTGACGCTCGAGGAGCTGTCCCGCCCGGCGACGCACCTCGTCTTCTTCTCGCCTTCGTGCGCCGCCTGCCACGAGCTCGTCGAGCGCTTCCGCTGGTGGCCCCACGGCCTGCGCCCGGGCGAGGAGCTGCTGCCCGTCCTTCTCGGCAGCCGCGAGGACTTCGCGGTGCACGCCGTCTACGGGCCGCTCGTCGACCACGCCCTCTACGATCCGGAGGGCCGCGTCGCCGCCGTCCTCGGCCGAGCAGGGACGCCGGGCCACGTGCTCCTCACGCCCGAGCGTCCGCTCGGCGACGGCTGGACCTCGGGAGCCGCGTCGATCGAGGCGCGCGTGCTCCGGCCCGGGTTCCTCGCCGAGCTGCAGGCGGGCGGCCCGGACCCGGCTCCGGCGGCGGGCGGCGCGGTACCGGCGGGGTGACGACGGCCGGAGGGCGGAGCAGGGCCGACGACGACCGACCGAGGGCGGCCGGGCTCAGCGGCGCTCGAACTCGCCGGACATCGAGCCGTGCACGGGGTGGGCGGGATCGTCACCGACGGCGCGGGAGGGATCGTCGATCTCGACGGCGCGGGACGGGGCCTCCTCGTCGCTCGCGTCGAGGCCGAAGCCGTCCTCGAGCAGCTCCTGGGCGATGCGGCTCGAGAGGCCGCTCCTCTCGCCCGGTCCGGGGTCGCTCTCCGGGTCGACGGGGGCGGCGAACGCCTGCTCGAGTCCGGACGCCGGCATCCCGGCGTCGTCGATCGAGTCGGCTCGTCCGTCGGAGGGTCCTCGTGCAGGTCTCGGCATGCGCCCGAGCGTAGAGGACAGGCCCCTGAAGGTCGACGCTCCGTCGCGCACTGCCTGGCCGCCTGCGCGCCGGGTCAGTCGTGCAGCGACCAGGAGTGGGGAGCGACCTGGACGCCGCCGACGGTCGCCGTCTCGTCGCCGATGTTCAGCGCGAGCCGCGCGGTGCGTCCCCCAGGGCCCTCCGCCACGAGCATCACGGCGGTGTTGGAGAGGTCGACCGTGCGGGTGCTCGCGCCGACCAGCCACGGGTTCCGTCGGCGGAACGCGACGACCTCCTGGTGGGCCCGGTAGGCCTCCCCGCCCGGCCACTCGGCGGGATCGGCCGGGAACTCCGGGCGGATCGCGTCGTCGCCGCCGATCCGCTCCTCCTTGACGCCGCGCAGGCCCCGCTCGTCGCCGGAGTAGATGCTCGGCACGCCGGCGACGAAGCCGAGGATCGCCGTGGCGTGGCCGTGGTGGCGCTCGTCGCTGACGGCGCTGGCGATCCGGGTCACGTCGTGGTTGCCGACGAAGGTCAGGGGCAGGAACTCGCGGACGAAGTCGTCGTGGCGCTTCAGGGACCAGGCCAGCTCGAAGAGGTTCGCCTCCTCGAGGGAGTTGCGGACGGCCTTCCAGAGCTCGTACTGCGTGACCGAGTCGAGCCCCGACTCCCGCACGTAGCCGGTGTAGTCGCCGTGGATGACCTCGCCGACGAACCACGCGTCGGGGAAGCGCTGCCGCACCGGGTCGATCGCCGCGTGCCAGGCCGCCGGCGCGACCGCGTACGCCGCGTCGAGCCGCCAGCCGTCGATGCCCCGCTCGAGCCAGTGCGCGAGCACGGAGGACACGTGCTCCGCGACCTCGGGGTTCCCGTTGTCGAGCTCGACCAGGGCGTCGTGCCCCTCGAACACGTCGACGCGGAGGCCGTCGACCTCCTGCGACCGCTCGCTGCGGGAGAAGCGCGCCGCCTCGGGGGAGCCCTCGCCGGCCGCGACGGCGGCACGCCACCAGGGGTGCTCCCGTCCCACGTGGTTGAAGACCCCGTCGAGCAGCACCCGGATCCCGCGCTCGCGGCACGCGGCGATCAGCGCGTCGAGGTCTGCCTCGTCGCCGAGGCGGGGATCGATCCGGAAGTGGTCGACCGTGTCGTAGCCGTGGGTGGAGGAGGCGAAGACCGGCCCGAGCAGCAGCCCGTTGCAGCCCAGCGCCAGCAGGTCGTCGAGCCAGGGGAGCAGGGCGCGGAGGCGGTGCTGCGGCTCGTCGTCCGGACCCGGACCCTCCGAGGCGCTCGCCTCGGCGCCCGTGAAGCCGAGCGGGTAGACGTGCCACCAGATCGCCGTCGAGATCCAACCGTCCGTCTGAGCCATCGTGGCCGTCCTCCCGGCCCGCTCGGGCGCGGGCCGCCGTCACTGTAGCGAGGCGGGCTGGACCGGAGCCGCGCCCGCTCACGGGCCGGGCCGCAGGGCGGTGATCCAGGCCAGCACGGCCAGGCCCGCCCGCACGGAGGCGGGTGCCGTGACGGAGCAGACGAGCAGTGCGAGAGCCGCGCAGGCGAGCCCGGCCACCGCGCTCCTCCGCTCGCCCGCCCACCGCAGCGCCCGCACGGACGCGATCACCGCGGCGACCGCCACGGCGACGGCGGGGAGGGCCCAGAGCGGATGCACGGAGGACGCGAGCGCGAGCAGGCCCAGCGCGAGCGCGGCGAGACCGGGCTCGTACGGCCGGTGGGCGGGAGGGTGCCGCCGGGGCGGCCGGGGGAGGGCCGCGTCGGCCGGAGCGGGTAGGGGGAGGAGTGCTGTCGTCGTCATGAGCCGATCCTCGTCAGGCCGCGGGCGGCGCGGAGAGGCGATCGGCGGATCGGTGGACGAGGGGCGCCGAGCGCCTCCTGTGGAGGGACCGACCGGCGCGATCGGCGTCGTTCCGGGCGTCTCGAGGCCGGAATCGCCGGAGATCCGGGGCGGGGCTGGTAGGTTACCGACGGTCCGACCGGTTGAGGACGTCCGTCCCCGGCCGAGGACGATCCATCGAAACCAGCTGTTCCGACAGCGAGAACGTCCTGGGAGGACACTCCATGGCTGACAAGTCGCTCAACCGCACCGAGCTCGTCGCGAAGATCGCCGCCGACTCCGGCCAGAGCCAGGCCGCCGTCAACGGCGTCCTCGACTCGCTCTTCACCACCCTCGCCGACTCCGTGTCGAACGACGTGAAGGTCACCATCCCCGGCTGGATCGCCGTCGAGCGCACCTCCCGCGCCGCGCGCACCGGCCGCAACCCGCAGACCGGCGAGACCATCCAGATCGCCGCCGGCCACTCGGTCAAGGTCTCCGCGGGCACCAAGCTCAAGGCCGCCGCGAAGTAGTCGCGCCCTCCGACACGGCCCCGGCACTGCGCCGGGGCCGTCGTCGTCCGCGGACGCGGCCGCCGATCGTCCGCGGACGCGGCTGCCGATCAGCCGCGGAACGTAGGCTGGACCGGTGAATCGAACCGTCCGGATCGTCGGCCCTGCGCTCGTGCTCGTCGCCGCAGCGCTCGTCGCCCTCCTCGCGGCCCTGGCCTTCGGCGGGGGAGCCGCGGCTCCGCTGCTGAACGATCCCGGCCCCGTGGTCCGCTACGGCCTCCCGATCGCCAAGCTGGCCGTCAATCTCGGCGCCGCGGGCATGATCGGCTCGCTCGTGCTGACGCTGTTCGCGCTGAGCCCCCGCGCCGCCGCCGCCCGCGACGCCCAGTCCTCGTCCCGCGCCTCGACCGCTCACGCCTCCTCGCGCGGCGGCCAGTCCTCGCGCGGCGGCCAGTCCTCCTCCCGCGCCGGATCGACGCGCACCGCGGTCGCCCCCGCGCGCCCCGCGCCCGCCGAGGCCGCGCCCGAGCCGCGCACCGAGTTCTCGATCGCCCTCGACGTCGCCGCCGCCAGCGCCGCCTTCTTCGCGGCGGCCAGCGCGGTGACCGGGTTCCTCACCTTCCTCAACGTCACGCAGACGCCCCTGAGCCTCGACCGCGACTTCGGCACCAAGCTCAGCTACTTCATCGGCAGCATCGAGGTCGGCCAGGCCTGGCTCATCACGACTTTGCTCGCGGCCGTCGTCACTGTCCTCTGCTTCGCCGTCCGCAACCAGACCGCGCTCGTCTTCGTCACGGGCCTGGCCCTGCTCACGCTGCTGCCGATGGCGCAGCAGGGGCACGCGGCGGGAGCGAGCGGGCACGACGCCGCCGTCACGGCGCTGGGCCTGCACCTCGTCTTCGCGGCGATCTGGCTGGGCGGCCTCATCACCGTCATCGCCCTGCGGCCCCTGCTCGGCGGCTCCCGCCTGCTGCCCGTGATCGAGCGCTACTCCAGCCTCGCGCTGGTGAGCTTCGTCGTGGTCGCGGCGTCCGGGTACGTCAGCGCCGAGCTCCGGCTCGCCACTCTCGACAACCTGCTGACCGGCTACGGGATCCTCGTGCTGGTCAAGGTCGCGGCGCTGGTCGCGCTGGGCCTGTTCGGCGTTCTGCAGCGCCGCTACCTCATCGAGCGGATGCGGAAGGCCGGCGGTGTCGGCGGCCGCAGCTTCTGGTGGCTCGTCGGCGCCGAGATCGCCTTCATGGGGATCGCGTCCGGAGTCGCCGCGGCTCTCGCGCGCACCGCGACCCCGGTCGACCAGATCGCCGCGAGCCAGCTCACGGATCCGACCCCGGCCCAGCTGCTGACGGGCGAGCCCCTGCCGCCGCCCGCGAGCGCGATGAACTTCCTCACGCTCTGGAACATCGACCTGGTCTGGCTCCTGGTCTGCTCCTTCGCCATCGCGTTCTACGTCGCCGGAGTGGTGCGCCTGCACCGCCGGGGTGACCGCTGGCCCCTGCACCGCACGATCCTCTGGATCGCGGGCATGCTCCTCCTGGCCTACATCACGAACGGCGGGGTGAACGCGTACGAGAAGTACCTGTTCAGCGCCCACATGCTCTCGCACATGGTCCTCACCATGGCGGTGCCGCTGCTGCTCGTCCCGGCGGCACCGGTCACGCTCATCGCCCGCGCCGCCGCCCGCCGCACCGACGGCTCCCGCGGTGCCCGCGAGTGGGTGCTGCTCGCCGTGCACTCGCGCTTCGCCACCGCGATCTCGCACCCGATCGTCGCCGCGCTGCTGTTCGTCGGGTCGCTCTGGGGCTTCTACTACTCCCCGCTGTTCCGCTGGGCCACCACGGACCACATCGGCCACGAGTGGATGATCGTCCACTTCCTGATCACCGGCTACCTCTTCGTCAGCGTCCTGATCGGAGTGGACCCGAGCGTGCACCGCGTGCCCTACGCGATGCGCCTCCTGCTGCTGCTGGGCACCATGGCGTTCCACGCCTTCTTCGGCCTCGCACTGATGACGGGGGAGGGGCTGCTCCTCGCCGACTGGTACGGAGCGATGGGCTGGGGCACCTCCGCGCTCGCCGATCAGCAGGCGGCCGGCGGCATCGCGTGGAGCATCGGCGAGATCCCCACCCTCGCGCTCGCGATCGTCGTCGCGATGATGTGGAGCCGCTCCGACGCCCGCGAGACCAAGCGCCGCGACCGCCAGGCCGACCGCACCGGAGAGGCCGAGCTCACGGCCTACAACGACCGCCTGGCCGCCCTCCAGAAGCGCGGCTGATCCGCGCCCGGGCCCCGGGGTCCTGGCGGCCCGCGGGTACAGTGGAGCGGTGACTCAGCCGACCCTCTCCGACGAGCAGCAGCGGGTCTTCGACCTCATCGAGAACACGCGCGAGCACCTGTTCGTCACGGGTCGCGCGGGCACGGGCAAGTCCACCCTGCTCAACCACCTGAGCTGGAACACCGACAAGCAGATCGTCATCTGCGCCCCCACCGGCGTCGCGGCGCTGAACGTCGGCGGCCAGACCATCCACTCGCTCTTCCGACTGCCGATCGGCGTCATCGCCGACTCCGACCTCGACCAGCCGCCCGAGCTGCGCAAGCTCCTCAACACCATCGACACGCTCGTCATCGACGAGATCTCCATGGTCAACGCCGACCTGCTCGACGGGATCGACCGCAGCCTCCGGCAGGCGCGGCAGCGGCGCTCCGAGCCGTTCGGGGGCGTGCAGGTCGTCCTCTTCGGCGACCCGTTCCAGCTCGCACCCGTTCCCGGCGATCCGGAGGAGCGCGCCTACTTCGCCGACCGCTACCGCTCGCTGTGGTTCTTCGACGCCCTCGTTTGGCACGAGGCGCCGCTGCGGATCGTCGAGCTCGGCCGGATCCACCGGCAGAGCGATGAGCGCTTCAAGTGGATGCTCAACGCGGTCCGCTTCGGCATGGTGACGAAGGAGATCGCCGACGTGCTGAACGCCGCGGGCGCGCGGACGCCTCCGGCGGACGACGCGATCACGCTCGCGACCCGCAACGACACGGTCAACCGCATCAACCAGGCGGCGCTCGCGCGGCTGAAGGGCCCGCTGAAGACCGCGTCGGCCGAGATCAGCGGCGACTTCGGCGGGCGCGCCTATCCAGCGGACCAGAACCTCGAGCTCAAGATCGGCGCGCACGTGATGTTCCTGCGCAACGACTCCGAGCAGCGCTGGGTGAACGGCACGATCGGCCGGGTGACGAAGGTCGCGGGAACGGTGTGGGTCGAGGTGGACGGCGAGGTCCACGAGGTCGAGCCCGCGACCTGGGAGCGCTACCGCTACTCCTACTCCGCCGCGACGAAGAAGCTCACCCGCGAGATCGTCGCCGAGTTCGCGCAGTTCCCGCTCCGCCTGGCGTGGGCGGTCACGATCCACAAGTCGCAGGGCAAGACCTACGACTCCGCCGTGGTCGACCTCGGGCAGCGCGCCTTCGCCCCCGGGCAGACCTACGTGGCGCTCAGCCGCATCACGAGCCTCGAGGGGCTCTACCTGACGCGGCCGCTCCGGCCGAGCGACATCATCGTCGACAAGGACGTGCTGCGCTTCATGTCCGAACGGCGAGCCGAGCCGGCCGCCGTCGCGGAGGCGTCCGCGGACTGACGCCCCGCGGAGGAGGTCGGAGCAGGCCCTCAGGCCGCCGCGCAGGTCCGGGCGAGATCGCGGAACAGCTCCGTCGTCAGCCGGTACGCCTCCGCGACCTCCGCGATGACCCGCTCCCGCTCCTCCTCGTCCCAGCCCGCGGCGTCGAGCTGCTCGCGGTAGGTGGCGCGGAAGGCCGACGGTGCGGCGATCTCGCCGAAGAGGAAGAAGCCGACGCCGTTGGTCTCGAAGCCGAACCGCCGCTGCAGCAGCCCGCGGACGATCGCGCAGCCGGAGAGGTCGCCGAGGTAGCGCGTGTAGTGGTGGGCGACGAAGCCGCCGCTCCAGCCCGAGGCCACGGTGCGGATCCGGTCGACGTAGGCGCTGGTCGAGGGCAGCGGGCGGATGCGCTCCCGCCAGTCCTCGCCGACGAGGAAGCGCAGGTCCTCCGCGATCGCGGGGAGCCGGGTGAGCTTGGCCGAGAGGAAGGGCTCCGCGACCGGATCGCCGGCCATGTCCTCCGCCACGGCCTCGAGGGCCTCGTAGACGAAGTAGTGCTGCGAGATGAGCGCGATGTAGTCGTCGCGGCTGCCGGAGCCGGTCATCAGCGAGGTCATGAAGGCGGCGCCCTCGTCGTCCGCGCCGGACTGCCCGATGCGCAGGCGCAGGGCCTCGGAGAACGGGATGACGTTCGACACGGTGGCCTCCCTCGACGACTGAGGTCTGCCTTACCTTAGCCGAGCGGGGCCGCCGGGACCAGAGGGCGTCAGTGCCCGTGTCCGCCGTCGACGACGGAGTGCATCATCCCGCCCATGTCGCCCGTACCGCCCGAGGAGGCGGCCATGGCGGGGGTGGCGAGGGCGGAGACGGTGAGCGCGCCGGCCAGGAGTCCGACGAGAGCTCGCGACGGCGAGACGGCCTTCTCCTCGACGCGCGGAGAGCGGAGCGAGACGGCCACCACGGCGACCGCGATCAGTTGGAGGGCCGCGGCGGCCAGCGCGGGGAGGGGCTCGGCGAGTGCGCCGAGGGCCAGAGCGAGGGCGAACGCCGCCAGGGAGGCGACCGCGACGACCAGCGCGGAGCGCGGAGCGACGATCCGGCCGCGCGCCAGGACGAGGACCGCCCAGAGGATCTCGACAGCACCGAGCGCTCCGATCACCGGGGCCTGCACACCCTCGCCGCCGGCGGCGAGCGAGAGGTGGACGAGCCCGGCGCCGAGTCCGGCGAAAGCGGCGTTGCAGCGGGCCACGGTGATCATGGCGGCTCCTTCGCTGGATCGAGGAAGAAGAGGAGGCCCCGGATCGACACACCGCATCGTGTCGTCCGGGGCCGTTCAGTCCGTCCGCCGCGGAAAACGGCGGGCCCACGGCGGACGGAGTAGAGGGGGGCGGCGGGTGCCGCCCGGGTCAGGCGGTGGCGGCGGTGCGCGTCCTCGCCGTCTTCTCGGTGCCGAGTCCGACTCCCAGGAGCACCAGCGCGCTGGCCAGGTGGAGGAAGTGGTCGGCGGTGTTCAGCGCCAGCACGTTCAGGGCGGTGTCGACCAGGAAGAAGCCGACGATGCCGAGCAGCAGGTACACCGCTCCGACGGTCACGTTGACGGTCTTCGCCGCGGCGACGGTCGACAGGCCCGCGATCAGCAGCGCGCCTCCGATGAGCAGGTGGGCGATGTTGTGCAGCGGGTTCACCTCGAAGACGCCGAGCAGGAGCCCGCCTTCGGTCGAGAGGAACTGCACGCCTCCGGTCACGACGAAGCCGAGGAGCCCGACGACGACGTAGACGGCTCCGAAGAGAGTCGCCAGCAGTCGATTGGGGGATCTGCGCATGGTCTCTTACCTCCTTCGAGCAGCGCCTCTGCGCTGTACTCCCTCTCTTCGTAACCCGGCGCCTGCCGGTTTGGGAACGGGGTGGACTCCGCCGGTCACGGTCAGGACACGAATCGCGATCGCGCGCTCAGCGGCCCTCTCCGGCCCGACGGAGCCCCCGTACAGTGGTGCCGTTCGCAGACGACGGGGGAGTCGCACGGCATGGGATCTCGCAGACGGACGCGGACGGGACTGCTCGTCGTCCCGGTCCTCGTGCTCGCACTGGCCGGCTGCACGCCCGCCGCCGCCTCGCGCGTGGCGGAGGCGCCCGCGCAGGCGGCGTCGGAGGAGCTCGCCTCCGCCCTGTCGGGGTTCCTCGACGAGACGGTCGGCGTCGCCGGCGCGACCGGAGCGGTCGCCGGGGTCTGGTCGCCGTGGGGCGGCAGCTGGGAGGGCGCGGTCGGCTGGGAGTCGGACGAGCGCACCACCGCCCTCACCACCGACGCGCACCTGCGGCTCGGCACCGGCGGCACCGAGGCGATGACCTGCGACGTGGTCCTCGCCCTCGCCGACTCCGGCCGGGTCGACCTCGACGCCGACGTCGGCGAGACGCTGCGCTCCCTGCCCGGCATCGACGGCCTCAC
The DNA here is from genome assembly GCF_002931195.1 of Rathayibacter sp. AY1C2. NCBI lineage: Bacteria > Bacillati > Actinomycetota > Actinomycetes > Micrococcales > Microbacteriaceae > Rathayibacter > Rathayibacter sp. AY1C2. Next base: position 57,080 of record NZ_PSWG01000004.1, read on the forward strand.
GCTGCGCGAGCTCTGCGCGCACACCTCCGGCCTGGCCGACTTCCGCTCGGCGCTCTGGCCGACCGTGCTCCAGAACCCCCCGCGGCAGTGGCCGACGCTCGAGCTGCTCGCCGCGGCCCAGGTGCGCGGCGCCTCGGCCGAGCCTGGAGCGGCGTGGTCCGACTCCGCCACCGGTCCGCTGCTCGCCGGCATCGTCGCCGCGCAGGTGACCGGTCGGAGCATCGGGGAGCTCTACGACCAGTACGTGGTGCCGCGGTACGGGCTGCGGAGCACGGAGCTGCCCGGCGCCTCCGAGGTCGACCTGCCCGCTCCGTCCCCCCGCGGCTATGCGGTCGCGCTCGACCCGGCGACCGGGGAGAAGCGCTGCGACGTGCGCCTCGACGTCACCGCCGCGTCCCCGTCCGCCCTCGGCGCCGCCGGCGGAGCACTGACCGATCTGGAGGACCTCCGGCGGCTGGCGACGGGTCTCGCGGCCGATCCCGCGGACGACGCCATGTGGCGGGACCCGGTCGTCCAGGGCCAGGGCCGCGCCGACTACCTCCGCGCCGGGCTCGGCGGGCACGAGGCGGGACCCCTCCGCGGCTTCTCGGGCCTCGCGCCCGGCTTCGTCACCGCGGCGTACTCCGACCCGGTCTCGGGCCTGACCGTGGCCGTCTCGATCAACAGCTCGACGCCCGGCGGGGACTTCGCCGCGACGGTCGCCCGCACCCTGGCCGCCATCGCGGTCGAGCAGGGAGCCGCGGCGGGAGCCGAGGGCCTGCCCCAGCTCCCGTGGACGGCCGACGGCGAGCGCGGCGCCGTGCAGGGGACCCCGACGCGCTGCTGATCCGGCGGCGCCCTACTCTGGTGCCATGCCGATCACTCCCGACACCAAGGACTGGACCTGGGTCCTCGAGCGCCCGTGCCTCGAGTGCGGTTTCGACGCCTCGCTCGTCGACGCCGACGAGGTCGCCGAGCTCATCCGCGAGAACGCCGCCGCCTGGCCCTACGTGCTCGACCGCGACGACGCGGCGGGCCGGCCCGACGACGAGACCTGGTCGCCGCTCGAGTACGCCGCGCACGTGCGCGACGTGCACCGCATCTACCGCACCCGTGTGCAGCTGATGCTCGCCGGCGACGACCCGCTCTACCCCAACTGGGACCAGGACGTCACCGCCGTGGAGGAGCGCTACGACCAGCAGGACCCCGCGACGGTCGGCCGCGAGCTGGTCGAGGCGGCCGAGCGCATCGCCGAGGTGTTCGACTCCGTCGCCGGTGCCCAGTGGCAGCGCCGAGGCCGCCGCAGCGACGGCGCGGCGTTCACGGTCGACACGATCGCCCGCTACTACCTGCACGACGTCCAGCACCACCTGCACGACGTGCAGGGCTGAGCTCAGGTGTCGATGAGCTGGGGATTGAGGAACGAGAGCGTCCGCGCGTAGGCGAGCGCCGCGGAGGCGGGGCTGACCGCGTCGCGCAGGTTGCCGTTCGCGAAGTGCCGCTGCGTGTCCGGGTAGGTGTGCGCCGTGACCGGCGTCCCCGACTCCTTCAGCCGCCCGACGAACGACTCCGGGTCGTCGCCCGCGGGCCACTCGTCGCTCTGCGCGTAGTGCAGGAGGGTGGGGCACGGGACCAGCACGTGCTCCTCCCCACCGAGGGTGGCGTAGTACGCGACCACCGCGTCCACGAGCCCGGTGCCCGCGGCGAGCAGCCCGAGGCGGCCGCCGAAGCCGAAGCCGATGACGGCGCTGCGCGGCGCCCCGGCCGCGACTCCGGTGCCGACCGCCTCGGCGACGGCGGCGAGGGTGCGGTCCTGCGCGGCCATCGCGGCGAGGTCGCGCGCGTCCTCCGGGGCGAGCGTGGCCCAGCCGTCGTAGAGGTCGGGCACGAGCACGTGGTAGCCGTGCTTCGCCACGGCCTCGGCGAACGGCTCCAGCCACGGCAGGCGCCCGAACACGTCGTGCAGCACGACCACCACGGGCCGGCCGGGGTGCCCGTACTCGAGGGCGACGCCCGGCGACGGGATCTGGACGAGCTCTGTCACCCCTCCACCCTGCCCTCTGCGTCCCGCGATCCCGCGCGCTGCCGCGGATCCGCCCGGCGTGTCGCGTCGAAACGCCGCGCGGGCGCCTCACCGCTCCGCGCGGCCGTGCGGCTTCAGCGGCAGGACGACCTGCTCGCGCAAGTGCTCGTAGACGACCGAGGTGCGCACGTCGGCGACCTCGCGGCGCTGCGTCAGCTCGTCGATGACGAAGGCGTAGAGGTCCTGGTTGTCGCGGACGGCGACGTGGATGATGAAGTCCTCCGAGCCGGAGGTGACGAACACGCCGACCGTCTCGTCGAGGCCGGCGACCCAGTCGCGGAAGGCCTCGATGATCTCGCGCGACGGCGGACGGATGCGGACCGCGATCAGCGCCTGCACGCCGCACCCGAGGGCCGCGAAGTCGAGAGTGAGCGTCGCGCCGGTGATCACGCCGCGGCGCCGGAGGCTCCTCGTGCGGTCGAGGGCGGTGGTCGGCGAGACGTGCACGGCGGCTGCGAGGTCACGGTTCGTGATCCGTGCATCCGACTGCAGGACCTGCAGGATCCGGACGTCGAGTTCGTCGAGTGCCGCTCCTGGGCCGTTCTGCTGGTCGTTCATACGGAGATCCTGCCGCAGGGGACCCCTCCTGCCTACTGTTCGTGACGTCACTGCGCACGAACCGAGGAGCATCATGACCATCCCCGCCCCCGACGCCGTCGGCTTCCACCCCGACGAGATCGACACCGCCGCGCCCACCCGCTCGGCCCGCCTCAAGTGGGTGGTCGTCGTCGACGAGTCCCTCCCCGCCGGCCGCGCCGTGAACGCCGCGATCTGCGTGGGCGCCGCGACGGCCGCGCACGTCGCGGGGCTGCTCGGACCGAGCCCCGCCGACGCGTCCGGATCGCTGCATCCCGGTCTGCCGTGGGCCGGCTGCACGGTCCTCGCCGCCGACGCGGCGACCCTGCTCGCGATCCGCGCGAAGGCCGAGGCGCACGACGGGACGTTCGTCGCCGACACGCCCGCGTCGGCGCAGGCCACCCGGGTGTACGACGAGTACCGGGAGGCGGTGGCGGCGAGCGGCTCCGACGAGCTGCAGTACCTCGCGGTCAGCCTGGTGGGGCCGAGGAACCGGATCGACAGGATCGTCGGGCGGCTGCCGCTGCTGGGCTGACGGACACCGCGGGGCTGCCGGACGCCGCTGCGCTGACGGACGCCGCTGCAGCGCCGGAGGAGGAGCCGCTCGCATCGGGCCGGAGGACCGGCCGCAGACGAGGGGAGAGGAGAGCGAGTGACGGGAATCGAACCCGCGCCATCTGCTTGGGAAGCAGAAGTTCTACCATTGAACTACACTCGCGCGGCGCCGCTCGGGCGCACCAGGACATCGTAGCAAGGCCCGGAGCCGGCCCACGCCCCGGGGTCGCGCCACGCCCTAGGATCGCAGCGTGCTCCTCTCCGACCGCGACATCTCGCTCGAACTCGCCTCCGGCCGCGTGGGGCTCGCCCCGCACGATCCGTCGATGCTGCAGCCGTCGTCCGTCGATGTGCGCCTCGACCGCTTCTTCCGGTTGTTCGACAACCACCGCTACCCGTACATCGATCCGGCCGAGGACCAGCCCGAGCTGACCCGCCTGGTCGAGACGCCGCAGGGCGAGCCGTTCATCCTCCACCCGGGAGAGTTCGTGCTCGGCTCGACCTACGAGGAGGTGTCGCTGCCGGACGACATCGCGGCGCGCCTCGAGGGCAAGAGCTCGCTCGGACGGCTCGGACTGCTGACCCACTCGACCGCCGGGTTCATCGATCCGGGCTTCACCGGCCACGTCACCCTCGAGCTCAGCAACGTCGCGACGCTCCCCATCACGCTCTGGCCGGGGATGAAGATCGGCCAGATGTGCTTCTTCCGCCTCAGCTCGCCCGCCGAGAAGCCCTACGGCTCGGCGGAGTACAGCTCGCGGTACCAGGGCCAGCGCGGTCCGACCGCGTCGCGGTCGGCGCTCAACTTCCACCGCACGGACGTCTACACCGACTGACTCCGGCGCAGGGATCAGGGCGCGGGGGTCAGCCCAGCAGGCGGGGGAGCTGCAGCACGAGCCAGGGGGAGAACGCCCAGGGGGTCGAGCGGACGGCGGCGAGCGTCGCCTCGGCGTCGACCCACTCGTAGTCCATGACCTCGTCGAGGCGCGGATCGAGGGCGTCGCGGCTCGACAGCGTCGCCGTGTAGACGGGGCAGATCTCGTTCTCGACGACGCCGGACGCGTCGACCGCGCGGTAGCGGAAGTCCGGCAGGGCGACCTCCAGCGTGGCCAGCCGGGCGCCGAGCTCGCGCTCGGCCCGGCGGACGACGGCGTCCTCGATCCGCTCGCCCGGGGCGGGGTGCCCGCAGAAGGAGTTGGTCCAGACGCCCGGCCAGGTGCGCTTCTCGAGTGCGCGGCGGGTCACCAGAAGCGCGCCGTCCGGGGAGAAGACGTGGCAGGAGAACGCGAGGTGCAGGGGAGTGGCCGTGTCGTGCACGGTCGCCTTGTCGGCGACCCCCACGGCGTTCCCGGCCTCGTCGAGGAGGACCACCTGCTCGATCCGGTCCGTCTGCACAGTGGCGGCTGGCGAAGTCATACCCGCAAGTCAAGCACGCCGCAACACATCAGCCGGCTTATCGTCCTGGTTCTCTCCTTTGTTAGCCTTCCCACGTGGATACGCGCGACCCCGTGGTTCTGTCCCGGTTGAGGCAGGAGCACGTCGATGCCGTCCTGGACAGGTTCTTCTCGTTGGCGAGGTCCCGGGCGGTGCGTCTCGGACCCCGCTACCTGACCCTCTGGCAGACGCTGGAGGCCAACACCCGCGGCGGCAAGCGCTTCCGCCCGCTGATGGTGATCTCGGCGTACGAGGCTCACGGCGGCCAGGATCCGGAGGCCGCCGCCCACCTCGGCGCGGCGTTCGAGCTTCTGCACACCGCGCTGATCGTGCACGACGACGTGATCGACCGCGACTTCGTGCGCCGCGGCGGCCCGAACGTCTCGGGCAGCTACCGCGACGAGGCGACGACCGCGGGCCTCTCCATCCCGATCGCCGAGCACCGCGGCACCTCGGTGGCCGTGATCGCCGGGGACCTCGCCCTCACCGGCGCCCACCGCCTCGTCGAGGGCGTCGGCGCCTCCGACGGCGTGCGGGCCCGCCTGCTCACCCTGCTCGACGAGGCCGTCTTCGCCTCCGCCGCGGGCGAGCTGGCCGACGTGGACTTCTCCCTCATGCCGGGCATGCCCTCGGTCGACGAGGTGCTCGAGATGGAGCGCCTCAAGACGGCCGTCTACTCGTTCGAGGCGCCGCTGCAGGCCGGAGCGATCCTCGCCGGGGCCTCGGACGCCGCGGTGGACGCCCTCGGCGAGTTCGGCCGCTGGATCGGCATCGCCTACCAGATCGTCGACGACCTGCTCGGGGTCTTCGGCTCCGAGGGGCAGACCGGCAAGACCACGCTGGGCGACCTCCGCGAGGGCAAGCGCACCGTCCTCATCGCCCACGCGGCCGGCACGGACTGCTGGCCCGACATCGAGGCGCTGATCGGCGACGAGCACCTCGCGCCCGAGACCGCGGAGAAGGTGCGCGGCATCCTCGAGGAGTGCGGCGCCCGCAGCTACGCCGAGGGGCTCGCGAACCAGTTCGCAGACCGCGCCTGGGCGGCGCTGGAGACGCCCGCGGTGTCGGAGGCCTTCCGCAACGAGGTCCGCCCGCTCGTGGCCAGCGTGGTCGGGCGCACCCGATGAGCGCTGTCCGCCACGCGCGGATGCGTGCGACGATGCGCTCCGCCCGGCCGAGCCCCCGTACGGTGGCACGATGAGCCGCCAGAGCGAACTGTACGACCGCGTCGCGCACGAGTCGTCCGCGCAGGTGATCCGCCGCTACTCCACCTCCTTCGGGCTGGCCACGCGTCTGCTCGCCCCGGGCGTCCGCGAGCGGGTGGAGGACGTCTACGCCCTCGTGCGCGTCGCCGACGAGATCGTCGACGGCGTCGCCGAGGAGGCCCGTCTCGATCGGGCCGCGGTGGAGGAGTCCCTCGACGCCTTCGAGGCCGAGACCGAGCGCGCGCTCGCCTCCGGCTACAGCTCCAACCTCGTGATCCACGCCTTCGCTCGGACCGCGCGGGCGACCGGATTCGGCACCGAGCTCACCCGGCCGTTCTTCGCGTCGATGCGCGCCGACCTCCGCGAGACCGAGCACACCCCCGAGTCCTTCGAGGCCTACGTCTACGGCTCCGCCGAGGTCGTCGGGCTGATGTGCCTGCACGTGTTCCTCGCGGCGCCGGACGCGGGGCTCGTCTCCGAGGCCGCCCGCGCGCGGCTCGTGGCCGGAGCGCGCCGCCTGGGGGCCGCGTTCCAGAAGGTCAACTTCCTCCGCGATCTCGCCGCCGACGTCGACGGCCTCGGCCGCAGCTACTTCCCCGGAGTCGACCCGCGGGCGTTCTCCGAGCGCGACAAGGCCTCGCTGCTCGCCGACCTCGACGACGACCTCGCCGAGGCCGCAGCCATCGTGGCCGAGCTCCCGCGCTCGAGTCGGCGCGCGGTCCTGCTGGCCCACTCCCTCTTCGCCGCCCTGGCCGACCGGATCCGCGCGACGCCCGCCGAGGAGCTCCTCCGCGCCCGCGTCAGCGTGCCCACGGCCGCCAAGGCGGCGCTCGCGGCCAAGGCGGCCGTGTCGACGCTCGGCCCGCGCCTGGGCCCCGGCCCCGTCCGCGCGACCCGCTCGAGGACCGGCCCGCACCGCGCCGTCGTCATCGGCGGGGGGATCGGCGGACTCGCCTCCGCCGCGCTGCTCGCGCGCGACGGCTACGACGTGACCCTCCTGGAGGCGCGCGAGGCCGTCGGCGGCCGCGCCGGCTCGTGGGAGCACGAGGGCTTCCGCTTCGACACCGGTCCCTCCTGGTACCTGATGCCCGAGGTGTTCGACCACTTCTTCCGCCTCATGGGCACCAGCGCCGAGGAGCGCCTCGACCTCGTCACGCTCGACCCCGGCTACCGGGTCTACAGCGAGGGCGTCGACGAGCCGATCGACGTGCTCGCCGACCTCGAGTCGAACCTCGCGCTCTTCGAGAGCATCGAGCCCGGAGCGGGCGAGCGGATGCGCGCGTACCTCGACTCCGCGCGCGACACCTACGAGATGGCCAAGCGCCGCTTCCTCTACACGAGCTTCTCGTCCTTCCTCCCGCTGCTGCGCCGCGACGTGCTCAGCCGGACCGGGAGGCTCGGCCGCCTGCTGCTCACTCCGCTCGACACGTTCGCGGCGACGGCGGTCACCGACAACCGGCTGCGCCAGATCCTCGGCTACCCGGCCGTCTTCCTCGGCTCCTCGCCGTTCGCCGCGCCGAGCATGTACCACCTGATGAGCCACCTCGACCTCGCCGACGGCGTGCTCTACCCGATGGGCGGATTCACGAAGCTGATCGAGGCGGTCGCCGACGTCGCCGAGGAGGCCGGCGTCACCGTCCGCACGTCCTCGCCCGCGACGCGGATCCTCACCACCCGCTCGCCCCGCGGCCGACGCCGCGGCGCCGAGGTCGTCGGAGTCGAGTTCACGGGCCCCGACGGCACGGAGCGGATCCCCGCCGACCTGGTCGTCAACGCCTCCGACCTCTTCACCACCGAGCAGTCGCTCCTCCCCGAGGAGCTGCGGACCTACCCGCCCGCCTACTGGGAGAAGCGCGAGCCCGGCCCGAGCGCCGTCCTCGTCCTCCTGGGCGTGCGCGGGGAGCTGCCCGAGCTCGAGCACCACACCCTGCTCTTCACGAAGGACTGGCGCGACAACTTCGACAAGATCTTCGGCGAGCACCCGACCGTGCCCGACCCCGCGTCGATCTACGTCTGCCGCCCGAGCGCGACCGACGCGAGCACGGCTCCGGAGGGGCACGAGAACCTGTTCGTGCTCGTGCCGATCCCGGCCGACACCTCGATCGGCCACGGCGGAGTCGACGGCGCGGGCGACGCGCGCGTCGAGGCCATCGCCGACCAGGCCATCGCGCAGATCGCGTCCTGGACCGGCGCGACCGACCTGGCCGAGCGGATCGTCGTCCGCCGCACGATCGGCCCGGCCGACTTCGAGAGCGACCTCGGCGCCTGGCGCGGCTCGATGCTCGGACCGGCCCATGTCCTCTCGCAGAGCGCCTTCTTCCGGGCCGGGAACGTCAGCAGGCACGTCGACGGACTGCTCTTCGCCGGCAGCTCCACGATCCCCGGCATCGGCCTGCCGATGTGCATCATCAGCGCCGAGGTCATGCTCAAGCGCGTGCGCGGCGACGTGTCGACCGAGCCGCTGCCCGTGCGGGAGGCGCCGTCCGCTCCGGTCGCGCCCGTCGCCGTGGGGGAGTAGGCGTGGGGATCCTCTACCTGCTCGCGCTCCTCGTCTCGATCACCGGGATGATCGTGCTCGACCGCCGCTTCCGGCTGTTCTTCTGGGCGGACGCGCGACGCGCGGCGATCGTGCTGCCCGTGGGAGTCGCGTTCTTCCTGGTCTGGGACCTCGTGGGGATCGGCCTGGGTGTCTTCTTCCGCGGAGAGACCTCCTACATGACCGGCCTGCAGATCGCGCCGGAGCTCCCGGTCGAGGAGGTCCTCTTCCTCACCCTGCTCTGCTACCTGACGATGGACGTGCACGGCTTCCTCTCGCAGCGGGTCGCCCGGCGGGCGGAGGCGCGCGCGTGACCTACCTCCTCCTCAACGCCGTGTTCCTCGCGCTGGTGCTGGTGCTGCTGCTGCTCGCGCTGCGCCGACGCGTCCTGCGCCTGCCCGCCGTCCTCGGCACCCTCGCCGTGCTGCTGGTGATGACCGCCGTCTTCGACAACATCATGATCGGAGTGGGCCTGCTGGTCGCCTACGACGACGACCTGATCTCGGGGATCCGGATCGGCGTCGCTCCGATCGAGGACTTCGCCTACGCGATCGCCGCGGCCCTCGCCCTCCCGGCGCTCTGGGTGCTCCTGCCCTCGCGTCGTCGGAGCGAGCCGTGAACCGGCTGCGCGCGCTGTTCGTCTCGAGCCGCCCGCTGAGCTGGGTCAACACCGCCTACCCGTTCGCGGCGGCGTACCTGCTGACCACCCGCGAGATCGACCTCGCCTTCGTGCTCGGCACGATCTACTTCCTCATCCCCTACAACCTCGCGATGTACGGGATCAACGACGTCTTCGACTACGAGTCCGACCTGCGGAACCCCCGCAAGGGCGGCGTCGAGGGCGCCGTGCTCGACCGGAGCGAGCACCGCGCGACGCTGATCGCGGCGGTGGCCACGAACGTGCCGTTCCTGGTGGCGCTCGTGCTGCTCGGGTCACCGGTCTCGTGGCTGGTCCTCGCGATCAGCGTCTTCGCCGTGATCGCCTACAGTGCGCCGGGGCTCCGCTTCAAGGAGCGCCCGTTCGTCGACTCGCTGACCTCGGCGACCCACTTCGTCAGCCCGGCCGTCTACGGGATCGCCCTCGCGGGCACCGTGGTCACCGGACCTCTGGTGGCGCTCCTCGTGGCGTTCTTCCTCTGGGGGATCGCGAGCCACGCCTTCGGCGCGGTGCAGGACATCCTGGCCGACCGCGCGGGCGGCATCGGCTCGATCGCGACCGTGATCGGAGCGAAGGCGACCACGCGCTTCGCCATCGCCGCCTACGTCGCGAGCGGCCTGCTCCTGCTCCTGCTGCCCTGGCCGGGGACCCTCGCGGCGATCCTCGCGGTGCCGTACGCGGTGAGCATCTGGCCGTACCGGTCGCTCGAGGACGCCGAGGCTGAGCGGGCGAACGCGGGCTGGAAGCGCTTCCTCGCGCTGAACTTCCTGACCGGCTTCCTCGTCACGCTCCTGCTGATCGTGTTCTGGATCGCCACGGTCTGATCCGCGGCCGGCGGCGCGCGGGGAGGGGCCTCGCCAGCGTCTCCGCGGGCCGGGCCTCGTCAGTCCCGGCGGGCGGGCGGAGCGAGCCGCGGCTCCGGCACGACGGGGGCGGTGGCCGGCGGGCGGCGCACCGGCAGGAGCAGCACCAGCCCCACGGCGAGGACGAGGACGAGCCCGAGGATGCCCCAGTACTGCACGTTCGCCTCGCCGCTGCCCGAGACGGCCGCGGCGATCGAGACGGCGGCTGCGAAGGCGGCGGGCGCGAGGAACGAGGCCGCCCGCCCGGTGGTCGCGTAGAGGCCGAAGATCTCGCCCTCGCGTCCCTCCGGGATGAGGCGGGCGAGGTAGCTGCGGCTCGCCGACTGCGCCGGGCCGACGAACAGGCACAGCAGCAGGCCGAAGATCCAGAACACCGTGCTCCCCCCGTCGTGCAGGACGAAGACGGCGGTGCCGCAGACGACCAGGCCGATGAGCGAGGCGACGATCACGGCCTTGGGGCCGATGCGGTCGTCGAGCGCGCCGACCGAGATGGTCGCCACTCCGGCCACGACGTTCGCGGCGATGGCGAACAGGATCACCTCGCCGGCGTCGAAGCCGAAGGTGCCCTGCGCCAGCACGCCGCCGAAGGTGAAGACCCCGGTGAGCCCGTCGCGGAACACCGCGCTGGCGATGAGGAAGGCCACGGTGCTGCGGCTCTCGCGCCAGAGGGCGGCGACCTGCGCGAAGAGCGCGCGGTAGGAGGCGATCACGCCGACGCGCTCCGCCCGGCTCGCCTGTGCCGGCGTCTCCGGCACCGCGACCAGCACCGGGAGGGCGAAGACGGCGAACCACACGCCGGCGACCAGGATCGAGACGCGCACGTCGAGGCCGTCGTCCCCCGTCACTCCGAAGAGCCCGACCTCGGGCGAGATGAAGCCGAAGTACACGATCAGCAGCAGGACGATCCCGCCGACGTAGCCCATGCCCCACCCGAAGCCGGAGACGCGGCCGATGGTCGCCCGGGTCGAGACCTGGAGGAGCATCGCGTTGTAGTTGACGCTCGCGAACTCGAAGAAGACCGTGCCGACCGCGAGCAGTCCGAGTCCCAGCCAGAGGAGGGCCGGGTCGGGGCGCACGAGGAACATCAGCAGGATGCAGAGGACGACGACGGCGGAGTGGATCCCCAGCCAGAGCCGGCGGCGCCCGCCGAGGTCGGCCCGGCGGCCGGTGATCGGCGCGATCACGGCGACGACCACGCCGGCGGCGGCGAGGGACCAGCCGAGCGCGGCCGAGACTCCGCTCGAGGTGCCGAAGAGCCCGTCGGTGGTCAGGTAGACGGTGAAGACGAAGGTAGTCACCACCGCGTTGAAGGCCGATCCGCCCCAGTCCCACAGGCCCCAGGCGAGGACGGGCCAGCGGCCGGTGCGCGTCGTCATGGGCCCACCGTAGGGGGAGGAGGTGAACGGCCGGAAGCGGCGGGACCCGCGAGTCTGAGAGTTGAGCCGATGCGACTCAACTTCTTGCCTCCGGACTTGACGCGAGACGACGGATGCGTAAACTTGAGCGTGCGGGGCTCAACTCCCGCAGAGGATTCCGCACCACCCGTCAACTGACCGGCAGCCGCCCGCGCGACGCCGATCGCGAAGGAGAACAACGCATATGTCCCGTGCCGTAGGCATCGACCTGGGAACCACCAACTCTGTCGTGGCCGTCCTCGAGGGAGGCGAGCCCACCGTCATCGCCAACGCCGAGGGCTTCCGCACCACGCCGTCCGTCGTGGCGTTCACCAAGGACGGGGAGGTGCTCGTCGGCGAGACCGCGAAGCGCCAGGCCGTCACCAACGTCGACCGCACCATCGCGTCGGTCAAGCGCCACATGGGCACCGACTGGACCTTCGGCGTCGAGGACAAGAAGTACACCCCGCAGGAGATCTCGGCCCGCATCCTGGGCAAGCTCAAGCGCGACGCGGAGCAGTACCTGGGCGACAAGGTGACCGACGCGGTCATCACCGTCCCGGCCTACTTCAACGACGCCGAGCGCCAGGCGACCAAGGACGCCGGCGAGATCGCCGGCCTCAACGTCCTGCGCATCATCAACGAGCCCACCGCGGCCGCGCTGGCCTACGGCCTCGACAAGGGCAAGGAGGACGAGCTGATCCTCGTCTTCGACCTCGGCGGCGGAACGTTCGACGTCTCCCTCCTCGAGGTGGGCAAGGACGACGACTTCTCGACCATCCAGGTCCGCGCGACCTCGGGCGACAACCGCCTCGGCGGCGACGACTGGGACCAGCGCGTCGTCGACCACCTGGTCAAGCGCTTCAAGGACTCGACCGGCGTCGACGTCTCGAAGGACAAGATCGCTCGCCAGCGCCTCAAGGAGGCCGCGGAGCAGGCGAAGAAGGAGCTCTCCTCGAGCACCTCGACCAGCATCCAGCTGCCCTACCTCTCGCTCACCGAGAACGGCCCGGCGAACCTCGACGAGACGCTCACCCGCGCCAAGTTCGAGGAGCTCACCAGCGACCTGATCGAGCGCACCCGCAAGCCCTTCACCGACGTCATCGCCGAGGCGGGCGTCAAGGTCGAGGACATCGCTCACGTGGTCCTCGTCGGCGGCTCGACCCGCATGCCGGCCGTGGCCGAGCTCGTCAAGAAGCTCACCGGCGGCAAGGAGCCCAACAAGGGCGTCAACCCGGACGAGGTCGTCGCCGTCGGCGCTGCGCTGCAGGCCGGCGTCCTCAAGGGCGAGCGCAAGGACGTCCTCCTGATCGACGTGACCCCGCTCTCGCTGGGCATCGAGACCAAGGGCGGGATCATGACCAAGCTCATCGAGCGCAACACCGCGATCCCGACCAAGAGGTCCGAGACCTTCACCACGGCCGACGACAACCAGCCGTCCGTCGCGATCCAGGTCTTCCAGGGCGAGCGCGAGTTCACCCGCGACAACAAGAACCTGGGCACGTTCGAGCTGACCGGCATCGCGCCGGCCCCGCGCGGCATCCCGCAGGTCGAGGTCACCTTCGACATCGACGCCAACGGCATCGTCCACGTGTCCGCGAAGGACAAGGGCACCGGCAAGGAGCAGTCGATGACGATCACGGGCGGCTCGTCGCTGCCCAAGGACGACATCGACCGCATGGTCCGCGAGGCCGAGGAGCACGCCGCCGAGGACAAGGCCCGCCGCGAGGCCGCCGAGATCCGCAACAACGCCGAGACCCTGGCGTACTCGATCGACAAGCTGATCAAGGACAACGAGGACAAGCTGCCCGAGGACGTCAAGTCCGAGGTGCAGGGAGACGTCGACGCGCTGAAGACCGCGCTCGCCGGCGACGACGACGCGGCCGTCAAGACCGCGTTCGACGCCCTCAACGCCTCGCAGACCAAGATCGGCCAGGCGATCTACTCCCAGGACCAGGCCGCGCAGAGCGCCCCCGCGGAAGCTCCGGCCGACGGTGACAAGAAGGACGACGAGGACATCGTCGACGCCGAGGTCATCGATGAGGACGAGCCGAAGGACACGAAGTAGCCATGGCAGCCGAGAACGAGCCCCAGGACCTCCCCGAGGAGCAGCCGGCCACCGGCGGCGAGGCGGGAGCCGAGGCGGCCCAGGACGCCCAGGACCAGGAGGGCCTCATCGAGGCCGAGGGGCCCGACGTCGAGACCAGCCTCTCGGACGCCGACCTCTCGTTCCTCTCGGGACAGTCCAGCGCCGAGACGCTCGCGGCCGAGCACCTCGCCGACCTCCAGCGGGTGACCGCGGAGTACGCGAACTACCGCAAGCGCACCGAGGCCAACCGCCAGGTCGACAAGGAGCGGGCGATCGGCGACGCGGTGAAGGTCATCCTCCCCGTGCTCGACGACCTCGACCGCGCCGAGAAGCACGGCGACCTCGCCGAGGGCGGGCCCTTCACGGCGATCGCGCAGAAGCTGCGCGGCGGAGTGGAGAAGCTCGGCCTGGTGAAGACCGGCGCCGTGGGCGACCTGTTCGACCCGAACATCCACGAGGCGATCTTCCAGCAGCCCACCCCCGGCGCCGAGACTTCCACGGTCGCGGACGTCGTCGAGGCGGGCTACTACCTCGGAGGCTCGCTGCTGCGGGCCGCCAAGGTGGTCGTGGCAGTCCCCGCCGACTGACCCCGCCACCGGCACCACCACCGCGGAGGACCCCGCCCCGCTCGGCAGCACGCTGCCGGACCGGGGCGGGGTCCCTCGCCGCATTCGACACAGGAAGAGGCACATGGCCAGCCAGGATTGGTTCGACAAGGACTTCTACAAGGTCCTCGGCGTGTCCAAGGACGTCTCCGCCGCGGACCTGAAGAAGACCTACCGCAAGCTCGCCCGCCAGTTCCACCCCGACTCCAACCCGGGGGACGCGAAGGCCGAGGCGCGCTTCAAGGAGATCAGCGAGGCGTACACCGTGCTCTCGGACGCCGAGCAGCGCAAGGAGTACGACCAGATCCGCGCCATGGGGGGCGGAGCGCGCTTCACCGCGGGAGGCCAGCCCGGAGGGTTCGACGACGTCTTCGGCGGCATGTTCGGCCAGGGCGGGCGCACCTCCTACAGCACCCAGCAGGGCCCGCCGCCCGGCTTCGAGGACATCCTCGGCGGCATGTTCGGCGGCGGAGGCAGCCGCTTCGGCCAGCCCAGCGGCGGCTACCGCGGCTTCGGCGGCCCGCAGAAGGGCGCCGACGTCACCGCCAGCACCACCATCGACTTCCGCACCGCGACCCGGGGTGACACCGTCCAGCTGCAGACCGGCGACGGGCGCACCCTCTCGGTGCGCATCCCGGCCGGCGTGGCCGACGACCAGAAGATCCGCGTCCGCGGCAAGGGCCGCCCCAGCCCGGACGGCGGCGATCCCGGCGACCTGGTGCTCACCGTCTCGGTCCGCAAGCATCCGGTGTTCGAGCGCGACGGGCTGAACCTGCGCGTGACGGTCCCCGTGACCTTCGTCGAGGCCGTCTTCGGCGCGACGATCGAGGTGCCGACCCTCGGCGGCGAGCCCGTCAAGCTCCGGGTCGCCGCAGGCACCCCGAGCGGCCGCGTCCTGCGCGTCAAGGGCCGCGGCGTCACGACCCCCAAGGGCACGGGCGACCTGCTCGCCGTCCTGCAGGTCGCCGTCCCGAGCCACCTGTCCGCCGCCGCCCGTGAGGCCCTCGAGGCCTACGCCGCCGCCGAGCCGGACGAGGACCCGCGCGAGGACATCCTGGAGAAGGCCCGCTACTAGCACCGGATCGGCGCGACCGGTCGGAGGAGGAGACATGGACGAGAACACGCCCGTCTTCGCGATCGCCGTCGCCGCCGAGCTGGCGGGGATGCACCCGCAGACGCTCCGGCAGTACGACCGGCTCGGGCTCGTGAGCCCGACCCGCACCGCGGGCAAGTCGCGCCGCTACTCGATGCGCGACGTGGTGCAGCTGCGCGAGGTCGCCCGGCTCTCCTCCGAGGGCGTCTCTCTCGAGGGCATCGCGCGCATCCTGCAGCTCGAGAACCAGGTGCAGTCGCTCTCGCAGCGGGTGCGCGAGCTGGAGTCGGCCCTCGCCGACGAGCTCCTGAACCGGCCGGGCCGCCGCGTGTTCGCCGCCGGACTCGAGGGGGACGTGGTCACTCTGCGCCACGGCACGCGCGCGCAGCGCCGGACCGAGCTGGTCGTCTGGCGCCCCGCGCCACGATCAGGGGCCGCCGACGACGCCACACCCTGAACGAGGGGTAGCCTGACCGGGCGCCGCCCCGTCATCACGGCGCCCGTCCCTCCGCTCGGGGCGGAGAGCAGGAGGACCGCCGTGGACCACGACAGCAGCACCCCGCGCGACGAGCGCGACGCCCGCCGGGAGCAGGCCGCCCAGGAGCAGGTCCCCCAGGAGCAGGCGTCGGACGCCTCGCGACAGGAGCAGGCGCCGGACGCCACGCGCGCGTCCCGCAGGACGCCCGTCGTCCCCGACAACGGGTTCTCCCGCGAGTCCTACGCGATCCACGCCACCCGCAGCGACCTCCCCCTCTTCTCGGATGCGCTGAACGCCGGCCGCGACGACTCCGGCTGGCTGTCGTCGCTCTCGAGCACCCTCGCCGGTCCCACCGGGCCGGTCGGCTCCCCGGACTCGGCCGCCGAGACGGCGCAGGCCGCGCTCGACCGCCGCACTCGCCGTCGGAGCGACGAGTCCGACTCCTGAGCCGCGGCTCCGGCTAGTCGCGCAGGCGCGTCGCGGCCATCCGGGCGTCGACCAGGCGGCCGCCGCTGAGGCGGGCGAGGATCACGGAGCCGAACGGCAGCGCGCGCACGAGGGGCAGGCCCTCGACCCGCTCCTCGTCCGTGTAGCCGAGGAGGACGTACATCCCGACCACGGCGATCGCGGCGATCGTCGCGACCCGCGCCGGGATCTGGTCCATCGTGCCGCCTCCGCCGTCGATCGGCTCGGCGAGCGTGACGCACATGAGGAAGATCGACGCGTAGACCGCCAGGTGCACGTGGGAGCGGCTCCACGGGCGCGCGAGCGCGGCGATCGGCAGGATCCAGAGGGCGTACCAGGGGTGGATGGCGGTCGACGCCGTCACGAACGCGAGCAGCGCACCGGACAGGCGGGCGAGCGGATCGATGGAGCGCCGCGACAGCATGAGGCGCGCAGCGATCAGGCCGGCGAGCCCGAGCGCGAGGATCTTGACCACGGCGATCGCCGCGGCGGGGTCGTGACCGGTGAACTCGACGGCGCGGGAGACCGAGACCGTGACGAACGACATCGGCGCGTACCAGTGCAGGATCGAGCCGGGCACGACCATCGCCGCGACCCAGCCGACCCCGACGCCCGCGAGCAGCCCGACGGCGACCACGAGGCCGAGCGCTCCGGCGCCCGTCCAGAGCCAGCCGCGGGCGCGCTCGCGCCACGTCGCGTCGTGGCGCAGCCACAGCAGCGCGAGCACGGGGAGCGCGATCACGGCGATCGGCTTGATCGCGATCGCTCCGGCCATCAGCACGACGGCGGCGATGCGCCGGTCGGTCTGGGCGTAGTAGAGCGACGCGAGGATGAGCGCCAGCATCACGGAGTCGTTGTGGCCGGCGACGACGAAGAGCACGAGGGTCAGCGGGTTGGCGACGATCGTCCAGGCGGTGAGCGGGACCGAGAGGCCGCGCAGGCGCGCCAGGCGGAGCGCGTAGACGGCCATGACGGCCACGCCGGCGACCGACACGGCGCGGAGCATCGCGATCGAGAGCTCGGGTGCGCCGTAGCCCGCGAACTGCACCGCGGTGCGCTCGATCAGGAGGTAGAGGGGCCCGTAGGGCGTGGGCGTGTCGGCCCAGAGCGGGTCGACGCCGAGGTCGAACCAGCCGGGGAGCGTCGCGACGCCGTGGGTGTAGGGGTCGATGCCCTGGGTCATCAGGCGACCCTGCGCCACGTAGGAGAACATGTCGTGGCTGAACAGCGGCACCGTCACGAGGAGCGGAGCGGTCCAGGCGAGGGCCGCCACCACGATGGTGCGGACGGTGCCGGGACCCGCCGCGAGCGCGACCGTGCGCAGGCGGAGCCACGCGATCAGCAGCAGCATCCCGCCGCCCACGACGAGGGCGCCGCTGGACTCGGTGAGCCAGCCCGTGGCGCGGATCGAGGCGACGAGAGGCCAGTCGCGGATGGGCGAGCCGGCGGGCAGGTAGCCCACACCGAGCGAGCCGAGGAGGATCGCGATCGAGCCCAGCAGGCCCGTCGCCAGCGGTGCGGCCTCCATGAAGCGGAGCCGCGGTCGGCGCTGCCGTCCCGTTGCCCGGGCCGTGTCCGGCCGCTCGATCGTCCCCCGTGAAGCCATCGGAGCCACGCTAAAGGATGGGACTCCGAAGTGCATGGACGGCCGGTGAACGGTTGATCAGTCGGCGCTCAGGTTGTACAAGCACCCGCACGCGGACCGATCAGGGCAGGCGCGGCACCGGGGCCGGCTCCGCGAAGCGCAGCTGGTTGCCGAACGGATCGATCACGTCGAGCGCGAAGCCGAACGGGGTGCGGGTGATCCGCGGGTTGAGGTAGGGGTACGCCTTCGCGTCGAGCTCGGCGTGCAGCTCGCGGACTCCGCGGAGGGCGACGTGCACGGCGGCGCCGGGACTGCCGTCGCGGTGGTGCTCGCTGAGGTGCAGGCGGAGCCCCGAGCGCGACACCTGCAGGTAGAGGGGGGCGTCGAGCGCGGCGCGGTGCTCCCAGTCCACCTCGAAGCCGAGGTAGTCGACGTAGAACTCGCCCGCCTTGGCGACCGAGAAGATCCGCAGGATGGGCACGGCCGCCTCCAGCCGGACCGGCTCGAGCCGGTCCGGCTCCTCCGCGCTCGACCGGTCCCGTGCACGCCGTCTCGTCTCCACGCCACGAGGCTAGCCGCCCCGCGGTCGGCCCGGCGCCGGAGGGTCAGTCGACGAGATCGAGAGCGCGCAGCAGCCGGAGGGTCTCGACCCCGGCGGGCGGGCAGCGGCCCGCATCGGAGCCGTCGACCCAGTGCAGCGAGTCGATCTCGCCGCTCGGGCGCGCCTCGCGGTCGAGCTCGGCGGCGAAGACGCTCATGTGGACCTCCCGCCCCTCCGGCTCGCCGTGCGCCTGGGTGCGGACGGTGAACAGGGGCTCGAGGCCGAGCGCGACGGCGCCGAGCTCCTCGCGGGCCTCGCGGGCCGCCGCCTCGATCCCGCTCTCGCCCTCGTCGACCTTGCCGCCGGGGAGGTAGAGGACGTCGCGGCCCCGCGCCGTGACCATCAGGACGTGCCGGTCGCGGAGGACGGCGACGGCGGACACGACGATCGGCGGGAGGGTGCTCATCCGCTCATCATGCCCGCCGCGGGCGGACCGTCGCGGCGCCCCCGCGGCTACCATGGGGGCACACCAGAAGGACGCGCGCAGCCGGCGCGCGCCGGGGCCCCGTGCGCCCGAACAGCTGAGGAGCAACCCGTGGCAGAACCCACCACCCTCGACAAAGTCATCACCCTCGCGCAGCACAGGGGATTCGTCTTCCCCTCGGGTGAGATCTACGGGGGCACCCGCTCCGCGTGGGACTACGGGCCGCTCGGCGTGGAGTTCAAGGAGAACATCAAGCGCCAGTGGTGGAAGACCTTCGTGCAGGGCCGGGGCGACGTCGTCGGCCTGGACTCCGCGGTCATCCTGCCCACGGCGATCTGGCACGCCTCGGGACACGTCGGCGTCTTCTCGGACCCGCTGACCGAGTCGCTGATCACCCACAAGCGCTACCGCGCCGACCACCTCTTCGAGAAGTACGAGGAGGTCAACGGCCACCCGCCCGTGAACGGCCTCGCCGACATCCCGGACCCGGAGCACCCCGACAAGGTCGGCCAGTGGACCGAGATCAAGCAGTTCTCGGGCCTGATGAAGACCTACCTCGGCGTCGTCGACGACGAGTCGGGGCTTCACTACCTGCGTCCCGAGACCGCCCAGGGCATCTTCACCAACTTCGCGAACGTGCTGCAGAGCGCCCGTCGCAAGCCGCCCTTCGGCATCGGCCAGATCGGCAAGGCGTTCCGCAACGAGATCACCCCCGGCAACTTCATCTTCCGCACCCGCGAGTTCGAGCAGATGGAGCTCGAGTTCTTCGTCGAGCCCGGCACGGACGAGGAGTGGCAGGAGACCTGGATGCAGCTCGCCTGGGACTGGTTCGTCGGGCTCGGGATGAACCCCGAGAACATCCGGCAGTACGAGCACCCGAAGGACAAGCTCTCCCACTACTCCAAGCGCACCGTCGACATCGAGTACCGCTTCAGCTTCGCCTCGGGCGAGTGGGGCGAGCTGATGGGAGTCGCGAACCGCACCGACTACGACCTCAAGACGCACATCGAGCACTCGGGCAAGGACCTCTCGTTCTTCGACCAGAACAAGAACGAGCGCTACGTGCCGTTCGTGATCGAGCCGTCGTTCGGTCTCACCCGCGCGCTCATGGCGTTCCTCGTCGACGCCTACGAGGAGCAGGAGCTGCCGCCGAACGCCAAGGGCAAGGTCGAGACGCGGACCGTGCTGCACCTCGACCCACGCCTGGCGCCGGTGAAGGTGGCCGTGCTGCCGCTCTCGCGCAACGAGGCACTCTCGCCGCTCGCGCGCCGCGTCGCCGACCAGCTGCGCCAGCTCTGGAACGTCGACTTCGACGACTCCGGAGCGATCGGCCGCCGCTACCGCCGCCAGGACGAGATCGGCACCCCGTACTGCGTGACCGTCGACTTCGACTCGCTCGAGGACGACGCCGTGACCGTCCGCGACCGCGACACGATGAAGCAGGAGCGCATCCCGCTCGAGCAGCTCGAGTCGTACCTCTTCACCGGGCTCCGCGGGGCCTGACACTCCTCCCGGGACGCCGCCGACCGGACGGGCCGGCGGCGTCCCGCCGGGCGCGGTCCAGCCGGCCCTGCGGTCAGCGCTCGCGGGCGAGCAGGGCGAAGACGAGGGTCGAGGTCCACTCGCCCTTGCAGAACTCGTCCTCCCGGTGGTGCGCCTCGAGGCGCATCCCGAGGCGCTCGCAGAGGCGGGCGGAGGCGGTGTTCCGAGCGTCGAGCTGCGCGATCACGCGGTGCGCGCCGAGGGTGTCGAACGCGAGGTCGAGCAGCGCCCGGGCGGCCTCGGTCGCGTAGCCGCGCCCCTGCGCCTCCGGGTGCAGCACCCAGCCGATCTCGACCGCCTCCTGCTCGACGGACGTCGCGATGAGCGTGAGGTCGCCGATCATCCGCCCGGCGAGGACGCCCTCCCGGGGGACGATCGCCAGCACGGCCACGTCGCCGTCGGCGGCGAGCCGTGTCGAGGGGAGGCGGCGCTGCAGGTGCGCCCGCGACTCCTCGGGGGTGCGCACCGGCCAGCGGAGGAACCGGACGGCGTCGGCGTCGCCCTGGTAGCGCGCGTGGTCCTCGGCGTCCTCCGGTCCGAGGGGACGCAGGAGCAGGCGCTCGGTGAGCAGCGGCGCGGAGCGCAGCGGCTCCGCATCGAAGGGGAGCCGGAGGCTCACGCGGTGGCGGCGTCCGCGTCGGGGCGCGCGGCGGCGGCGGGCTCGGCCGGGACCTCGACGCCGAAGAGGGCCTCGAGCCCGGTGAGGTACGCCTCCTGGGCTCCGGCGCGCGCGTAGTCGCGGGCGCGGACGCTCGGGGTGTGCAGCAGCACGCCGGCGAGGTGGCGGAGCGCCTGCTCGGTGCGGCCGTCCTCGTCGCCGCGCGAGCGGGCCCGCTCGATCTCGGCGTCGAGCGCGTCGAACACGTGGGCGCGCAGGGCGACGACGGCCGGAGTGAGGCTCTTCTCGTCGGCGACGTCCGAGAACTTCCGGGCCGCCTTGTCGACGAGCGCGCGCGCCTGCTGCGACGCGTCGAGCACGTCGAGAGGTGCGTGCAGGCTGATCGTCTCGAGGTCGAGGAGCTCGACGCCGGCGACCGAGGTGACGTCGGAGGCGACGTTGCGCGGCAGGCCCAGGTCGATCACGAGCTGGCGCTCGCGGGAGAAGCCCTGGAGGCGCCCGGCGGCGAGCAGGGCGGCGTCGAGCACCGGCTCCTGGGTCGTGGTGCAGGTGATGACGATGTCGGCCGAGACCGCCTCGAGCGCGAGATCGGAGGCGGCGATGGGCCGGAGCGAGCGGCGGGCGGCGAAGCCCTCGGCGCGGCCGGAGGGGGAGTGCACGGCGATGTCGACCACTCCGCGGTCGCGCAGGGCCGCGACGGTCGCCCGCGCGTAGCTGCCGGTGCCGACGAGGAGGACGCGGGCGGCCCGCCAGTCGGTGACGCGGCTCGCGGCCAGGTCGAGCGCGAGGCGCACGATCGAGCGGCCGGCGCTGCCGAGGCCGGTGCGGTTCTTGATGCCGCGCGAGGTCTGCGAGGCGCGCTGGAACAGCCGCTCGAGCTCGGAGGAGGTGGTGCCGAGGCGGCGCGCCTCCTCGAGGGACCGGCGGACCTGGCCCGCGATCTCGCCCTCGCCGACCACGACGGACTCGAGCCCGCTGGAGACGGCGAAGAGGTGCTCGGCCACCCGGTCGCCCGAGACGACGTCGACGCTCCCGCGCAGCTCGTCCTGCTCGACGCCGGTCGCGGCGCTGACGGCGGCGGTGGCGGCCTCGACGGCGACGGCCTGCGCGGCGGTCAGCGGCTCCTCGATGTCGAGATAGGCCTCGAAGCGGTTGCAGGTCGCGACGACGACGGCTCCGGAGACGAAGTCGATCCCCTCGGAGAGGGCCGCGGTCACGGCGGAGGAGTCGACGGAGAGCTTCTCGAGGAGATCGAAGCTGGCGTTCTTGTGCGACGCCGTCAGACACAGAAGCACCACGTCAGTCTACCCGCGCTCTGCGGGGCGGGGTCCCGGACTGGGGAGGAATGCACGGATGCGCCTGGAATAATGCCGCGGTGACCTCCCCCACCGACGGCCTGCTCGATCCGCTGCACCCCCTCTCCGCCGGCCGCACGGCCGACTCGCTGCTCCTGCGCGCCTACCGCTCCGAGCGGGGCGAGAGGACGCCCGTCTGGTTCATGCGCCAGGCCGGCCGCAGCCTCCCGGAGTACCGGGCCCTGCGCACCGACACGAAGATGCTCGACGCCTGCCTCGACCCGGCGC
The DNA here is from genome assembly GCF_002931195.1 of Rathayibacter sp. AY1C2. Lineage (NCBI taxonomy): Bacteria > Bacillati > Actinomycetota > Actinomycetes > Micrococcales > Microbacteriaceae > Rathayibacter > Rathayibacter sp. AY1C2. Next base: position 79,447 of record NZ_PSWG01000004.1, read on the forward strand.
TGGCGAGCGAGATCACCCTGCAGCCGGTGCGGCGCCACGGAGTGGACGCGGCCATCTTCTTCAGCGACATCGTGATCCCGCTGCGGCTCGCGGGCGTCGGCGTCGACATCGTCCCCGGGCGCGGTCCGGTGCTTGAGAAGCCGGTGCGCACGGCCGCCGACGTCGCCGAGCTCGCCTCGATCGACCCGTCCGTGCTCGACGAGACGCTCGAGCCCATCCGCGAGGGCGTGCGCCGCACCGTCGCGGGCCTCGGCGACACCCCGCTCATCGGCTTCGCCGGCGCTCCCTTCACCCTGGCCGCCTACCTGGTGGAGGGCGGCCCGTCTAAGGACCACCTGCGCGCGCGGACGATGATGCACGCCGACCCCGCCGCCTGGGCCCAGCTGATGGAGTGGACCGCCGAGGTCACCGGCCGCTTCCTCCGCGCGCAGGTGCTCGCAGGGGCCAGCGCCGCGCAGCTCTTCGACTCCTGGGCCGGGGCGCTCTCGCTCTCGGACTACACGACCCACGTCGCTCCCGCCTCCGCGCGCGCCCTCGTCCACGTGCGCGACCTCGCATTCGACCACGGGGAGACGCGCCGCAACGTCCCGATCGTGCACTTCGGCGTCGGCACCGGCGAGCTGCTCGGAGCGATGCACGGCATCGGCGCGGACGTGGTGGGCGTCGACTACCGGATCCCGCTCGACGAGGCCAACCACCGCCTCGGCGGCTTCGTGCCGGTGCAGGGCAACGTCGACCCGGCGCTGCTGACCGCGCCGTGGGAGGTCCTCGAGTCCCACGTCGACGACGTGCTCCGCCGGGGCCTGAGCGCCCCCGCGCACGTGCTCAACCTCGGCCACGGCGTGCCGCCCGAGACCGACCCCGACGTGCTCACACGCCTCGTCGCGTTCGTGCACGCCTGGCGGCCGTGAGCGAGGAGCGCCCCCGCGACGCGGCGTCGTACGACGTCGCGGTCGTCGGCGGCGGAGTGGCGGGGCTCGCCGCCGCCGCGGAGTGCCTGCGCATCGGCCTGCGCGTCGTGGTGCTCGAGGCGGGGGAGCGGGTCGGCGGCTCCGTCTCTCCGCTCGCCCTGGCCGGAGCCGCGCTCGACGCGGGCGCCGAGAGCTTCGCCACCCGCGGCGGCCACGTCGAGCGGGCGCTCGCCGCGCTGACCCTCGACGGCGTCCCGCTCGCCGAGTCGATCGTCGAGCCCCGGACGCACGGCTCGTGGCTGCACCTCTCGGGCGGCCGCTCCGTGCCGTCGCCCCGGGCCGGCATCCTCGGCATCCCCGGCACGCCGCTCGCCCCCGACGTCGTGCGGGCGATCGGCCGCCGCGGCGCCTGGCGCGCCTGGCTCGACACCCTGATGCCGGTGCTGCGCATCGGCCGCGCGCACTCCCTCGCCGAGCTGGTGCGCACCCGGATGGGCGAGCGCGTGCTCGAGGACCTGGTCGCGCCGGTCGTCTCCGGCGTCTACTCGAGCCGGCCGGACGACATCGACGTCGACCTGGCCGCACCCGGACTGAACGGCGCGCTCACCCGCGCGGGCTCCCTCGCCCGGGCCGTGGCCGCCCTCCGCGCGAACCTCCCGGCCGGAGTCGCGGTCCGCGGGCTCGAAGGCGGGATGCACCGCCTGGTCGCCGCGCTGGTCCAGCGGATCGACTACCTCTCCGGCGAGATCCGCACCGGCGCCTCCGTGCAGCGGCTCGAGGGCTCCGACGGGGACTTCGTCCTGACCCTCGCCGACGGCGCTCTGAGCGCCCGAGCGGTGATCGTCTCGACCCCGGAGCGCGACGCCCGGGCGCTGCTCGCCGGCCTCGCTCCCGCCGTCGCGGAGCGCGCCGACGAGGCGCTTCACGACTCCGTCGAGCTGGTGACCCTGGTCCTCGACGACGCCCGCCTGGACGCAGCCCCCCGCGGCTCCGGCGTGCTCGTGGCGCCCACCGCCACCGACGTCACGGCCAAGGCGATCACGCACGCGACCGCGAAGTGGGACTGGCTGGCCGCCTCCCTCCCTCCCGGCCGCCACGTGCTGCGCCTCTCCTACGGGCGCCCGGGCGAGCGCCCGCCGCTCGAGGGGCGCACCGATGCCGAGGCGGCCGCGATCGCCCTGCTCGACGCCTCGACGCTGCTCGGACTCGCCCTCGATCCGGCGTCGCTCGTCGACTCCGCCCGGGTGCGCTGGGCCAACGTCCGGCCCGCCGCGGCGCTGGGCCGCCGCGCGCACCTGGAGGCGTTCCGCGAGGCGCTCCTCCCGATCGAGGGAGTCGCCGTGACCGGCACCTGGATCGCGGGCACGGGCCTCGCCTCGGTGCTCCCGCACGCCGCCGAGACGGCCGCCCTTATCCGGCGCCGACTGGTGCGTCAAGGAGTCGGGCTGCCGAGCGACGCCCGCGACGCCGACGGCTACTCTTAGGCCCAGGCATCCGCGCGAGCGTGCGGCGTGCCCCGGCACGAGTGGTCACCGACCGCGTGGACGATCGCGAGAGCGACCCAGGACGAGGAGTAGGCGTGAAGGGCAAGATTCTTTTCGTGGCAGGAGCCGCAGCCGGGTACGTGCTGGGAGCACGTGCCGGCCGCAAGCGGTATGAGCAGATCGCCTCGGCGGCAGGCCGCTTCTGGCGGACCCAGCCGGTGCAGGACGTCGCGGGCGCCGTCGGCGGTGCCGCGAAGACCCAGCTGAGCAGCGTCTCGGACAAGGCGTACGAGGTCGTGCGCTCGGTGGTCGTCAAGGCCGTGTCCGGCGGCAGGAAGGCCCAGGGGGCGAGCGACGCGGAGGCGTCGGCGGCTGCCCGCAAGGCGGCCTCGAAGGTCGACGAGGCCGCGGCGTCGGCCGGCTCCGGCGGGTCGACGACGTCCACCTCCACCAGCAGGGCCTAGTGCTCATCCCTCCGGCCGTGCCAGGCGCGCGCCGGCCGGCACGTCCCACCCTCGAGGAGCTCCCGTGGTGAACGAACGCAATCCCAAGAACGCCCGATCACTGGGGGAGCTGGTCAGCGACCTGCCCGGCCTCGTGATCGAGCTCGTCAAGGCCGAGGTCGCCTCGCTGAAGAACGAGCTGGCGGGCAAGGCGAAGAGCGCGGGTCTGGCCGTCGGCCTGTTCGCGGTCGCAGCCTTCCTCCTCCTGACCGCGTGGGCGACGCTGGTCGCCTTCGCGATCATCGGCATCGCCTCCTGGCTGCCGGCTTGGCTGTCGGCGCTGATCGTGACGGTCTTCTTCCTCCTGGTGGCCGTGATCCTCGCCCTCGTCGGCGTGCGCACCATCAAGAAGGCCGTGCCGCCGGTGCCGCAGGACTCGATCGACAGCATCAAGAAGGACGTCCAGGCGTTCAAGGGAGTGGGCAGCTATGACAACTGAGCGATCCGTCAGCAGCACCACGCCCCGCTTCGTCGACCCGGCCGAGCTGAAGCCCGGCCAGCTGAAGGCCGACATCGAGCGCGCCCGCTCCGAGCTCGCCGCGACCCTCGACGCGATCGAGTACAAGGTCAACGTGCCGCGCAAGGTGCGTACCGCCCAGCGGACGATCGAGCGCAAGCTCCAGGTCGTGCGCCGCCAGAACCCCTCCGCGCTGATCGCCGGAGCGGTCGGCGCCGCCGCCGCCGTGGGCCTCGTCGTCTGGGGCGTCGCGAAGCAGATCATCGAGGACTGAGTGCCGGAGGGCCCGGGGCGCTAGCGTCCCGGGCCCTCCGGCGCCAGAGCCCCCGCCGCTTTTGTGCATCGGCACGAGCGGAGGGATGATGGATCAATGACCGATCAGACCGCCGGCACGGCGGGTCCCGTTCAGTCCGCCCCCGACACGAGCGCCGCCGCTCCGGCGCCGCAGCCCCCCGCCGATCAGGATCACTCCGATCAGGCCCTGGGATACACGCTCTGGGCGGTTCTCCGCAGGGATCCCGCACGTCCGTTCACCCTCTCCAGCGACGCCGTGGATCCCGCGGTGAAGCAGTACGAGCACCTCGTCGCCCAGCTCGAGGGCGAGGGCGTGACCGTCCGCGGCACCTACGACGTCTCGGCCCTGCGCGCGGACGCCGACATCATGCTGTGGCTCACGGGCCCGGCGCCCGAGGAGCTGCAGCGGGCCTACCGCGAGCTGCGGCGCACGGAGCTGCTGGTCGGCCTCCTGCCGACGTGGAACGCGATGGGCGTGCACCGCGACGCCGAGTTCAGCTCGAACCACCTCCCCGCCTACATGCGCGGGAAGGCGCCGGCCCGCTGGCTCACGGTCTACCCCTTCGTCCGCTCCTACGAGTGGTACATCCTCCCCGAGGAGGAGCGCCGCGCGATGCTCGCCCAGCACGGGCGCCAGGGCTCGCGGTTCCGCTCCGTCCTGACCAACACGGTCGCCTCGTTCTCACTCGGCGACTACGAGTGGATCCTCGCCCTCGAGGACGAGGAGCTCGTCAACCTCGTCGACCTCATGCGCGACCTGCGCGCCACCGAGGCCCGCCGCCACGTGCGCGAGGAAGTCCCCTTCTACACAGGACGGCGCATCGACGCCGACCAGATCGCCGAGGTGCTCCGATGAGCGACACGACAAGCGAGCCGATCCTCGTCCGCGGGGCCACCCCCGCGGCGGCGTCCGGCCCCGAGCACGTCGAGGTCCCCGTGGCGTACGACGCGATCCTCCTCGCCGGCTTCGGCGGGCCCGAGGGTCAGGACGACGTCATCCCGTTCCTCCGCAACGTCACCCGCGGCCGCGGCATCCCGGAGGAGCGCCTCGAGGAGGTCGCCCACCACTACCGCCACTTCGGCGGCGTCAGCCCGATCAACGCGCAGAACCGTGCGCTGAAGAAGGCGCTCGAGGCCGAGCTCGCGAACCGCGGCATCGACCTCCCCGTGCTCTGGGGCAACCGCAACTGGGCGCCCTACATGAGCGAGGCCGTCGCCGAGGCGAAGGAGCGCGGGTTCACCAACCTGCTCGCCATCGCCACCAGCGCGTACTCCTCCTTCTCGTCCTGCAGGCAGTACCGCGAGGACTACGCGGCGGCGCTCGACGCGACCGGCCTCGAGGGCGGGCTGCGGATCGACAAGGTGCGCCAGTTCTTCGACCACCCCGGCTTCGTCATGCCGTTCATCAAGGCCGTCCACGACGGGCTCGACGAGCTGCGCGAGCGGATGCCCGACCTCGATGTCACGTCCGAGGTGGAGGTGCTGTTCTCGACGCACTCGATCCCCATGGCCGACGCCGAGCGCAGCGGACCCCACGAGCGCCACGACGACGGCACCGTCGTCGACGTGCACGAGTTCGGACCGGGCGGCGCCTACGAGGCGCAGCACCTCGCCGTCGCCGAGGTCGTCATGGCCGCCGCCACGGACGAGGACGTGCCCTGGCAGCTGGTCTACCAGTCGCGCTCCGGCCCGCCCACCCAGCCCTGGCTCGAGCCGGACATCAACGACGCCATCGCTGAGCTGCCGGCCCGCGGCCGCCGCGCGCTGCTGATCGTCCCGCTCGGCTTCGTGTCCGACCACATGGAGGTCATGTGGGACCTCGACAACGAGGCCCTCGAGACCTCGGAGGAGCACGGTCTCGTCGCGCTCCGCGTCGCGACCCCCGGCACGGACCCGGTCTACGTCTCCGGCCTGATCGACCTGGTCCTCGAGCGCGTCAACGGCGTGCCGACGGAGGACCGGCTCTCGATGACGGCGCTCGGCCCCTGGTACGACGTCTGCCGCCCCGGCTGCTGCGAGAACGTGCGAGCGGGGTTCAAGCCCGCCCTGGCGGGAGTCGCACCGTGATGAGGAGTCGTCTGTCGTGAGCATCAGAGTCGGCACCCGCGCGAGCGCGCTCGCAGTGGCGCAGACCCGGATGACGGCCGATCTGATGTCGGCCGCCGCGGGGGTCCCCGTGGAGCTGGTGCGCATCGAGTCGGACGGCGACCGCATGCGCGGCTCGCTCGCCTCCCTCGGCGGCACCGGCGTGTTCGTCAGCGCCCTGCGCGACGCGCTGCTCGCCGGGCGCTGCGATGCGATCGTGCACTCGCTGAAGGACCTGCCCACCGCTGCGGTGGAGGGCCTGCTGCTCGGAGCGGTCCCCGAGCGGGAGGACCCGCGCGACGCGCTCTGCGCCCGCGACGGGCTCACCCTGGCGACCCTGCCGGTCGGAGCCCGCGTGGGCACGGGCTCGCCCCGCCGGCGCGCGGCGCTGCTGGCCGCCCGTCCGGACCTCGAGATCGTGGACATCCGCGGCAACATCGACACCCGGCTCCGGAGGGTGCTGCCCGGCAGCGACTCGCCGCTGGACGCGATCGTGCTCGCCCTGTCCGGCCTGCGCCGCCTCGGCCGGGTCGACGCGATCACCGAGGTGCTCGGCTTCGACGTCTCCCCGCACGCCCCCGGTCAGGGAGCGCTGGCCATCGAGGTGCGCGACGAGGAGCCGTCGGAGGAGCTTCGCGCCGCTCTCGCAGCGGTCGAGCACGTGCCGACCCGCGCGGCGATCACGGCCGAGCGGTCGCTCCTCGCCTCCCTCGAGGCCGGGTGCGCCGCTCCGATCGGGGCCTCCGCGGTCGTCGAGGAGGACCGCGTCGTCCTGCACGGCGTGGTCTTCGCCGTCGACGGCGCGGCGTCCCTCGCACGGGAGGTCGCGGAACCGGTCGATAACGGTTCGGTCGGCGGTGGTCGACACCGGGCGGATCCGCAGTATGGTGGTCGCGAACTGCCCGTCGTCGAAGCCGCGTTCCGTTGCGGCTCTCTGCTCGCTGACGCGCTTCTCGGTGCGGGTGCCGCCGAACTCGCACCCCTGGGAGCCCCTTCGTGATCGTCCCCGCCGCCTACTCCCAGTGGGAGAAGCCGTTGCAGGGGTGGCGCATCCTCGTCCCCCGCGGAGGCCCGTGGGGGGACGGTGTCGCCGCCGCTCTCCGAGCCAAGGGAGCCTCGCCCGTCGTCGCTCCGATGATCAACTTCGCGCCGACCGACGACTTCCCCGCGCTCGAGCAGGCCCTCGCCGACCTCGAGGCCGGCGCCTTCGACTGGATGACCGTCACGAGCGCCACCACGGTCGATGTCCTCTCCCTCCTGCGCACCACCGTGCCCGCGAGCACCAAGGTGGCGGCGGTCGGCGAGACCACGGCGGCCGCGCTCGTCGCCGCCGGGTACTCCGTCGACCTCGTCCCCTCCGAGGACAACTCCGCCCGCGGCCTCCTGGCCGAGTGGGAGGAGGCCACCGGCGGCCGACACCCCCTGCGCGTGCTGACGCTGCGGTCCGAGATCGCCAAGCCGCTGCTCACCGAGGGCCTCACCCGCATCGGGCACGACGTGCGCTCCGTGGTCGCCTACCGCACGGTCGGTGTCCCGGTGGAGGAGCGCGTCGTGGCGGATGTCGCCGGCGGAGCCGTGCACGCGATCCTCGTCACCTCGGGCAGCGTGGCGGAGCAGGTCCAGAAGCAGCTCGGCCCGGTGCCCGAGTCGATCCTCGTCGCCGCGATCGGGCCGCAGACCGCGAAGGACGCCCGCGCCTTCGGCCTGCGCGTCGACGTCGTCGCCGACGAGCGCTCGGCCTCCTCCCTCATCGACGCGGTCGCCGCCGTCGCCACGGAGCGCGCTCCCCGCTGAGCCGCCTCTCCGGCGCGACGTCGGCCGGGAGGGGCGGGCCTCGCCCCACAGGCCGGGGACCCGCCTCTCGGCTGACGTCCTGCGTCCGGAGCACCTCCACGGGGTGGGGCGTCCGCGCTCCCGGGGGGTGCTCGGCGGGGCGGGATTACGCTGGAGGACATGACTGCCATCCGCCCGCGCCGCCTCCGCACGTCCCCCGCACTCCGCCGTCTCGTCCAGGAGACGCGCATCCACCCGGCGCAGCTGATCCTGCCCCTCTTCGTGGCCGAGGGGATCACCGAGGCCCGGCCGATCGGGTCGATGCCGGGGGTGATGCACCACTCGCTGGACAGCGTCCGCGGAGCGGTGACGGAGGCGGCCGAGGCGGGGATCGGCGGTGTGATGCTGTTCGGCGTGCCGACCACGCGCGACGCGGTCGGCTCCGGTGCGACCGACCCCGACGGCGTGCTCAACGCCGGGACGCGGGTCGTCGTGGAGGAGGTCGGCGACGCGCTGGTCGTGCAGACCGACCTGTGCCTGGACGAGTTCACCGACCACGGCCACTGCGGTGTCCTCGACGACCGCGGGCGCGTCGACAACGACGCCACGCTCCTCCGCTACGAGGAGATGGCGCTCGCCCAGGCCGAGGCCGGCTCCCACCTGCTCGGGCTCTCGGGGATGATGGACGGCCAGGTCGGAGCGATCCGCGCCGCTCTCGACGGCGCCGGGCACCTGGACACCGCGATCCTCGCGTACTCGGCGAAGTACGCCTCCAGCTTCTACGGTCCGTTCCGCGAGGCCGTGCAGTCCACGCTCGAGGGCGATCGCCGCACCTACCAGCAGGACCCGGCGAACCGCCGCGAGGGCCTGCGCGAGGCGACCCTCGACCTCGCCGAGGGCGCCGACGTGGTGATGGTGAAGCCGGCCATGAGCTACCTCGACGTGCTCTCGGACGTCGCCTCCGTCTCGGACGTGCCGGTCTGGGCGTACCAGGTGTCGGGGGAGTACGCGATGATCGAGGCCGCCGCCGCGAACGGCTGGATCTCGCGCGAGCCCGCGATCCTGGAGTCGGTCACGGGGATCCTCCGCGCGGGGGCCGACGCGGTTCTCACCTACTGGGCCGTCGAGATCGCCCGCGACCTGCTGAAGTAGCCGCTCCTCCTCCCGGGAGCGAGCCTCGGCGTCTCGTCCGAAAGCGCTCCTCCGGCGCGAGGGCGCCGGGCGGCGCGCGTACCCTGGAGGGGTGACCACCTCGGCGAACGACACCCTGTACGAGCGTGCCCGGCACGCGATCCCCGGAGGCGTCAACTCGCCCGTCAGAGCGTTCCGCTCGGTCGGCGGGACCCCGCGCTTCATGGTCTCGGCCGCCGGCCCGTACATCACGGACGCGGACGGGCGCGAGTACGTCGACCTCGTCTGCTCATGGGGCCCTGCCGTCCTCGGGCACGCGCACCCCGAGGTCGTCGCGGCGGTGCAGGAGGCGGCCGCCCGCGGTCTCTCGTTCGGCGCGTCCACTCCCGCCGAGACGGATCTCGCCGAGCTGGTCGAGGCGCGGATCACGGCCGGGGGAGTCTCGCCGATCGAGAAGCTCCGCCTGGTCTCCACCGGCACCGAGGCGACGATGACGGCGATCCGCCTCGCCCGCGGCGTCACCGGCCGCGACCTGCTGATCAAGTTCTCCGGCCACTACCACGGCCACTCCGACGGGCTGCTCGCCGATGCCGGCTCCGGTCTCGCGACCCTCTCGCTGCCCGCCTCCGCCGGCGTCACGGCCGTGACCGCGGCCCAGACGATCGTGCTGCCGTACAACGACCTCGAGGCGGTGCGCGCGGTCCTGGCCGAGCGCGGCGCCGACATCGCGGCGGTCATCACCGAGGCCGCGGCCGCCAACATGGGCGTCGTCGCTCCGGACCCGGGCTTCAACGCGGCCCTCGCCGAGCTCGTGCACGCGAACGGATCGATGCTGATCATGGACGAGGTGCTGACCGGCTTCCGGGTGAGCGCCGGCGGCTGGTGGGGGCTCGAGAACCGCGGCGCCGAGGCTCCGTACCGGGCCGACCTCTACACCTTCGGCAAGGTCATCGGCGGAGGGATGCCGGTCGCGGCTCTCGGCGGCCGTGCGGACGTCATGGACCACCTGGCACCGCTCGGGCCGGTGTACCAGGCGGGCACCCTCTCCGGGAACCCGGTCGCGGTGGCCGCGGGCATCCGGACGCTGCAGCTGGCCGACGACGCGGTCTACGCCTCGCTGGACGCCACGGCGCTGACCCTCCAGCGCGAGGTGTCGGCGGCGCTGACGGCCGAGGGCGTCGCGCACACGGTGCAGACGGCCGGGAGCCTCTTCAGCTTCATGTTCACGGACCTGGGCCGGCCGGTGCGCGACTACGCCGAGGTCCAGGCGCAGGAGTCGTTCCGCTACCCGGCGTTCTTCCACGCGATGCTCGACGCGGGCGTCTCGCTGCCGCCGTCGGTGTACGAGGCCTGGTTCGTCTCGGCCGCGCACGACGACGCGGCGATCGGGCGGATCGTGGACGCGCTGCCGGCGGCGGCGAAGGCCGCGGCGGCCACTCGGGCGTAGGCTCCGGGGCCACCCGCGGATCAGTCGGAAGGCGCCCGCCGCGCTGAAGCGGCGGACGTCCCGCGCGCCCGGCCGCCGGCGTGCGGCGACCGGGCAGGGGCCCTCAGCCCCGGCGCGAGACCGACTTCGGCAGCACGAACACCAGCGCGAAGGCGGCGACCGCCATCAGGGTGCTGAGGAGCATCGCGGGAGCCGCGGCGTCGAGGAAGCCCGAGGCGACCGTGTCCGGACCCGTGATGACGAGGCTCCCGAACAGCACGCTGCCGATGACCGCGATGCCCACGGCCGAGCCGATGCGCTGGATCGCCGAGATCACGCCGCTCGCCGCGCCCGCGTCCTGCGGGTCGACGGTCGAGACGATGAACTGCACGTTCGGGGCGATGAAGAAGCCGTTGCCGAGGCCCGCGATCAGCAGCGGCGGCAGGAGCTGCCAGTTGCTGATCGAGTCCGGGGTCGCGGTCAGCAGCACCAGCCAGACCCAGCCGAGCCCGATGGCGAGGAGTCCGCTGCCCATCACCAGGACGTTGCGCCCCAGGCGCGCGGTCATCCGGTTGCTCTGCGAGGAGCTGATGATGCTGCCGATCGCGAAGGGGATCGACACCAGGCCCGACTCGAGCGCGGTGTGGCCGAGGCCCGACTGCCAGAGCAGCGAGATGGTGAAGAAGATGCTGGTGAAGGCCGCGAAGTAGACCAGCGCGAGGATCACGCCTCCGGTGAAGGCCGGGTGGCGGAACAGCGACGGCGGCACCAGGGGAGCGCGGCCGCGGCGGACGTGGAGGACCTCCCAGGCGCCGAACGCGGCGAGGAGCAGGACTCCGCCGGCGATCGAGAGGAAGGTCCACAGCGGCCAGCCCTCGTCCTCGCCCTGGATGAGCGGGACGAGCAGGGCGACCAGGCCGCCGGAGACGAGGACGAGGCCGAGCCAGTCGACGCCTCCGCTCGGGGCGCGGTCGCCGGCCTCGAGGTCGCGGCGGGCGGGGAGGAGGACCGCGGCGGCGATCAGGGTCGCGACGCCGATGGGCAGGTTCACCCAGAAGACCAGGCGCCAGCCGTTCTCGTCGCCGAAGGCCTGGATGATCAGGCCGCCGATGATCGGGCCGAGCGCCGACGAGACGCCGAGGACCGCGCCCATCACCGCGAAGGCCTTGCCGCGCGAGGGGCCGCGGAAGAGGAGCTGGATGTAGGCGTTGACCGCCGGGACGAAGACGCCGCCCGCCAGGCCCTGCACGATGCGGGCGATGACGAGCTGGGTGTCGTCCGCGGCCAGTCCGCACGCGAAGCTGGCGACGGTGAAGAGGGCGATGCCGCTGACGAAGACCCACTTGTGCCCGAAGCGGTCGCCGAGGCGGCCGGCGGGGATGAGGGCGAGGCCGAACGCGAGGGCGTAGCCGGAGATGATCCAGGAGAGCGTCGACTCGGAGGCGTCGAGCGTGGTGCGGATGGTGGGCAGCGCCACGTTCACGATCGTCGTGTCGAGCAGGGCGATGAACATGCCCGCGAGCAGGACGATCAGCGAGCGCCAGGCGCGCTTGTCGGGGGCGGGAGGGGCGCCGGTCGATCGGGCGGTCGACGTCTCGGTCATCGCAGGAGTGCCTTTCGAGCAGGGGGGGGGGAGGGGGTGGTCCGTCAGACCTGTTCGAGGGACGCGACCGGATGTCAATGCTCGCAGGAGAAACCGGGTTTCCGCACGCCGGGATCTGTAGGGGCCTTCAGGCGGAGGGCGCGCCGCAGGCTCGCCTCGCGGGGCGTCAGCGGATGCGCGACTCCGCCAGACGGGCGCAGTCGATGCAGAGCTCGGCCGTGGGCCGGGCGGCGAGGCGGGCGGCCCCGATCGGGCGGCCGCACGAGGCGCAGTCCCCGTAGCCGCCGGTGCCGAGGCGGGCGCGAGCGGCGTCGAGCTCGCGCGCCGTGCGGGCGAGAGCGTCGCGGACTCCGGCCATCCGCGACCACTCGGCCGAGAGCGGCGTGCCCTCCGGGTCGTGCTCGTCATCGGCGGTGCCGTCGGCACGGTCGCGCAGGAGCTCGGCCAGCGAGGCCTCGAGCCGGGCCGCCTCGTCGCGCGTCTCGGCCTGCCGCTCGGCCAGCAGCGCGTCGAGGAGGCGCGCCTCGTCCGGATCCATCGGCATCCGACCATGCTGCCACCCACGCGGGCGGCGGGGCATCGTTGTGCGATCCGGCGCTGACCCGGCGGCGGGCGGCGGGGCAGACTAGAGGCATGCCCGTCGTGACCGTGCTCCCCGACCGCCTCGAACTCCGCCTCACCGCGGCCGAGCGACTGCTCGCGTTCCATCGCAGCGACGTCGTCGTCGACCGGTCGAGCATCCGCTCGGCGACGGTCACCGAGGACCCCTGGATCTGGGTGCGGGGCATCCGCGCGCCGGGCACCGCGGTGCCGCTCACGCTCGCGGCCGGCACGTGGAAGTTCCACGGCGGCAAGGACTTCCTGCTGATCAAGCGCACCGCCTCGGCCGTCGTGATCGACCTGGTCGACGAGGACTACTCCCGCCTGATCGTGAGCACCAAGCACGCTCCCGAGCTGATCGCGGCCCTCCAGCTGGGGACGACGACCGCGGCGATCCCCGTGATCGAGACCGACGACCTCGTGATCGTCCCCGAGGTCGCCGAGCAGGCGGAGCGGGCCCAGGCGGCCGCCGCGGAGAAGCGCGCGAAGAAGAAGGCGAAGGCGGCGGAGGCCGCGGCCGTGGCCGCGGAGGCGGCGGGTCCGGCGACGGTGGTCGAGGGCCGGGAGGCTGCGAGCGGCGGGAGCGCGGCGGCAGCGGCGACCGCGGCTCCGGAGGCGGACGGCGCCGCGGAGGACGTCGCGGCTCCGACGGAGTCAGCAGCGGGGGCCGCTCCGAAGAGCCCGAAGGCCACTCCGAAGGCCGCTCCGAAGACGAGTGCTCGGACCGCCGCGAGCACGCCGGCCGGGTCCGGGGGATCCGCGCCCGTGGACGTCATCGGCTCCGAGCCGATCGAGTCCGCAGCCCCGGTGAAGCCCGCGGAGCCGAGGCCCGCCGAGCCGAAGCCCGCGGAGCCGAAGCCCGCCGAGCCGAAGTCCGCGGGATCGAAGCCCGCCGAGCCGAAGCCCGCCGGATCCGAGTCCGCCGAGCCCGCCCCCGCGAAGCCGGCTCCGGCCGCGAAGCCCGCGCCGAAGCCCCGCACGCCGGCGAAGCCCCGCGCCGCGCGCCCCGACTCCTCCGTCGGTCACGCGTCGGCCGAGCCGAGCGGCGCCACCGAGGCTGCGGAGTAGCGCACCGCCGCACGAGCAGCCGCCCCGCAGCGCCGGCCGGGGCGCCCCCTCCTCCACGCTCGAGGCGGGCGGACGCCCTCCGGCGACGCCGTGCACTCAGGCGCGGACATCCACCAGCGTCCGACCATGCGAGCGGCCGGCGAGCACGTCCTCGGCCGCGTCGACCGCCCCGCCGAGCGGCACCGTCGTCGTCAGCTCGTCGAGCAGCTCCAGGTCGAGGTCGTGAGCCAGGCGGCGCCAGGCCTCCTCGCGGAGCTTGCGCGGCGCCTCCACCGAGTTGATGCCGGCCAGCGTCACTCCGCGCAGGATGAACGGCATCACGCTCACCGGCAGGTCCGGCCCCTGCGCGAGACCGCATGCCGCCACGGTCCCGCCCCACCGCGTCTGCGCGAGGGCGTTCGCGAGCGTGTGCGAGCCGGCGGAGTCCACCGCTCCCGCCCAGCGCTCGGACTGCAGCGGCTTCCCGCCCTCCTGCACCTCGGCGCGGTCGATGACGTCGGAGGCGCCCAAGCGCTGGAGCAGAGCGCCGTGCTCGCCGAGCCGGCCGGTCGAGGCGACGACCTCGTGGCCCAGGCGCGCTAGGAGCGCGACGGCGAGCGACCCCACGCCTCCCGAGGCCCCCGTCACCAGGACGGGACCGCTGCCCGGCCGCACGCCGTGCCGCTCGAGCGCCAGCACGGCCAGCATCGCCGTGAAGCCCGCGGTGCCGATCGCTCCGGCCCGTGCCGCCGAGATGGCGCCGGGAAGCCGGAGCAGCGACGCGGAGTCGACACGCGCCCGCTCGGCGAGCCCGCCGTCGTGGCGCTCGCCGAGGCCGGCGCCGTTGAGCACCACCCGGTCGCCGGAGTCGAAGCGCTCGCCCGCCTCGCCGTCCGCGTACTCCACGGTGCCGACCAGGTCGATGCCGGCGACGAGCGGGGTGCGGCGCACGATCCCGGGCCGCCCCGCCAGCGCCAGGGCGTCCTTGTAGTTGACGCTCGAGTACTCGACGGCGATCGACACGTCGCCGTGCGAGCGGTCGGGATCGTCGCGCTCGAGGAGGCGGGCTCGGTTGGGGGTGTCGGTGTCGGAGTCGGAGTGCCGCTCGACGACGATGGCTCGGTACATGGGCCCACGCTACGCCCGCGGGCCCGCGGCCGGGCGGTCAGTTCAGGGGCCGGGTGCCCTCGGGGAGCGATCCGCCGGAGTAGAGGGCGGAGGCCGCGTCCTGGAGCGCCGTCAGGGCGACGCGCTGCGTCCACGGACCGTAGGAGACGCGGGCCAGCCCGAGCTCCTCGAAGCGGGCGGGGGACTGCGATCCGGGGACGCCGATGACGCTGACCCGCTGCCGCCCGAGGGCGGCGACGAGGGACTCCAGCTCGGCGTCCTGGAGCAGCCCGGGGACGAAGAAGCAGGTGGCGCCGGCGTCGAGGTAGGCGCGGCCGCGCTCGACGGCGTCGGCCAGGACCTCATCGCGGTCGCGGTCGCCGGCACGGAGGAGCACGTCCGTGCGGGCGTTGAGCGCGAAGGGCACCGCCTCCTCCTCGGCCGCGGCGACGGCCTTCTCGACCGCCCGCAGCGCCTCCGGGAGCGGCTTCGCCTGGTCCTCGAGGTTCGCGCCCACGACGCCGATCCCGATCGCGCGCCGGACCGTCTCGCCCGCGTCGCCGTAGCCCGCCTCGAGGTCGGCCGAGACCGGGACCTCGACGGCGGCGACGATGCGCTCGATCATGCCGAGGTGCAGCTCCAGCGGGATCCGCTCGCCGTCCTCGTAGCCGAACGCCGCCGCGATGGAGTGGCTGGCGGTCGCGAGCGCCCGGGTCTCCGGGAGCGCGGCGATCGTGGTCGCGCTGATCACGTCCCAGACGTTCACCACCTGCAGCAGCTCGGGGGCGGTGTGGAGGTCGACGAGGGTGCGTCCGCGCGCTTCGATGCTCATGGCACGAGCGTAGGGCCCGCGTGCGCGGCGCAGGCCGCCGCATCGCAGTCCGCGCACACGACGAGCTGGGCGCGGCAGGAGAGGTCGGTGCAGTTGCGCATCCGGCTGGTCGGCGCGGCGCACGAGGTGCAGTGGCCGAGCACCTCGGCGTCGGGGGAGAAGGAGACGGAGCCGCGGCCGTCGAAGACGTACAGGGCCCCCTTCCACAGCCCGCGGTCGCGCCGCGCCTCGGCGTAGCGGACGACGCCTCCGTCGAGCTGGTACACCTCGCCGAAGCCGCGCGCCGTCATCAGGCTCGACAGCACCTCGCAGCGGATGCCGCCGGTGCAGTACGTGACGACGGGCCGGCCCTTGAGGTGGTCGTAGACGCCGGCGTCGAGCTGCTCGACGAACTCGCGGGTGCTGGAGACCCCCGGCACGATCGCCCCCTCGAACCTGCCGATCTCGGCTTCGAAGGCGTTGCGGCCGTCGAAGAGCACCACGTCGTCGCGCTCGGCGACCAGGGCGTCCAGCTGGTCCGGGTCGAGCCGCGGCGCCGTCCCGACGACCCCGTCGGCGTCGACCCGCAGCTCGTCGGGCGCGCCGAACGAGACGATCTCGTCGCGCACCTTCACCGAGAGACCGGGGAAGTCGAGGCTGCGGCCGTCGTCGTCGAGGCCGGAGCCGTCGCTCCACTTCACCTCGAGCCCGTGGAAGGCCGAGTGCTCACGGGTGCGGCGGACGTAGCGCTTCAGGGCGTCCATGCCGCCGCCCAGCGTGCCGTTCACCCCGTGCTCCGAGATCAGCAGGCGCCCGCGCAGGCCCAGCGACTCGCACAGCTCGCGCTGCCACAGCCGCACGGACTCGGGGTCGGCCAGCGGCACGAAGCGGTAGAACAGCAGGATCTTCGGCAGCACCGGCACATCCTACGAGGACGTCCGGACCGGGGCGCGGCGTGTGGCAGCATCGTCGGGTGCCCGACGCCTCCGCCCCCGTGCCGCACTCCCGCCTCGAGGACGTCTTCGGTCTCGTCACCGGTGCGTTCGTCGTGTCGCTCGGCCTCTACCTGCTGCGCGCGAGCCAGGCGGTCACGGGCGGCACCGCGGGTCTCGCACTGCTGCTGGGGTACCCGCTCGACATCCCGTTCGGCGTGATCCTCGTCACGGTCAACGTGCCGTTCCTCGCCCTCTCGCTGTGGAAGAAGGGCTGGCGCTTCACGCTGCGGACCATGTTCTCGATCGTGCTGGTCTCGGTCCTGGCGGGGCTGCACCCGCTGGCGTTCGGCGAGCTGCGGATCGAGCCCGTCTACGGCGTCCTCACGGGCGACGTGCTCGCGGGGATCGGCCTCCTGATCCTCTTCCGGCACGGGTCGAGCCTGGGCGGATTCAGCATCGTCGCCCTGATCGCGCAGGAGCGGCTCGGCTGGCGGGCGGGCTACGTGATGATGGCGCTCGACGCGTGCGTGGTCGCGGCCGCGCTGCTGGTGGTGCCTCCGCTGAACGTGCTGATCTCGGCGGCGGGAGTGGTGGTGCTCAACCTGGTCCTGGCGTTCAACCACCGGCCCGGGCGCTATCTCGGGTCCTGACCCCCTCCGCAAGCCCTTCGGCGCGCACCGCCGGGTTCCTAGGCTGAGGGCGCGGGCCCCCGCCCGCCCTTCCCGAACGGAGAAACCGGATGTCCGACTGGACCTACGACCCCTACGCCCGCCTCGGCGAGGTGCCGACCTTCGCGCTCGAGAGCGACGACATCGCCGACGGTGCGCCCCTGTCCGCCCGCCACTACGGCGAGGGCTCCGGCGGCGAGGACGTCTCGCCGCACCTGCGCTGGTCGGGAGCCCCCGCCGATACGAAGAGCTTCGCCGTGACGGTGTTCGACCCCGACGCGCCCACCGGCTCCGGCTTCTGGCACTGGGCCGTCTACAACCTCCCGGCCGACACCACGGAGCTCCCGACGGGAGCCGGAGCCGCCGGCTTCGAGCTGCTCCCGGCGGGCGCGCAGACGCTGCCCAACGAGATGCGGCTGCGCCAGTTCGTCGGAGCGGCGCCGCCGGACCGCGAGCACCGCTACTTCTTCGTGGTGCACGCCCTCGATGTCGAGTCGCTCGACCTCGACCCGGAGTCGACGCCGGCGATCCTCGGCTTCAACGCGCACTTCCACGCCCTCGCGCGGGCGCAGATCGTCGCCACGGCGACGCCGGACGGCGCGAAGGACTGACCGCTCCGCGGGGAGCGCGCGCTACCCGAAGAGGGTGCGCGCCTCCTCGTAGCGGGCGTCCGGCACCGTCTTGAGGGTGCCGAGCGCCTCGGCGAAGTCCACGTGGTAGATGTCGGTGCCGCGCAGGGCGACCATGCGGCCCCAGTGCTCGGCGACGACGGAGTCGATGGCGGCCATGCCCAGGCGGGTCGCGAGGACGCGGTCGAACGCGGTGGGCGTGCCTCCGCGCTGGATGTGGCCGAGCGTGGTGGCGCGGGTCTCGATGCCGGTGCGCTCCTCGATGAGCGGAGCCAGCAGCTCGCCGATGCCGCCGAGGCGGGGCCGGCCGAAGGCGTCGAGGCCGCGCTCGGAGTGGGCGTCGTCCATCGTGTCGAGCGAGAAGCCCTCGGCGACCACGACGAGCGGTGCGCGCCCGCGGTCCTGCGCGCTCTGCACCCACTCGACGATCCGGTCGAGGGAGGTGCGCTTCTCCGGGATGAGGATGACGTGGGCGCCCGCGGCCATGCCGGAGTGCAGGGCGATCCAGCCGACGTGGCGGCCCATGACCTCGGCGACCATGCAGCGGCCGTGCGAGTCGCCGGTGGTGCGGAGGCGGTCCATCGCGTCGGTCGCGATGCCGACGGCGGTGTCGAAGCCGAAGGTGTAGTCGGTGGCGCCGAGGTCGTTGTCGATGGTCTTCGGGACGCCGACGATCTTGAGGCCCGCGTCCGTGAGGCGCTTGGCCGCGGCCAGGGTGCCCTCGCCGCCGATCGCGATGATCGAGTCGATGCCGTTGCGGTCCATCATCTCGGCGATCTTCTCGGGGCCGCCGTTCTCGCCCTCGAAGGGGTTCGTCCGGCTGGTGCCGATGATCGTGCCGCCCTGCTTGGCGATGCCCTGGATCTCGGGGCGGCCCAGGGGCAGGAGGTCGCCGTCGACCACTCCGCGCCAGCCGTTCCGGAAGCCCACGAACTCCTGGTCGTAGACCTTGATGCCCTTGTAGACGGCACCGCGGATGACGGCGTTGAGGCCGGGGCAGTCGCCACCGGAGGTCAGGATCCCGATCTTCACCCGCTCAGGTTAGAGGACCCGGTGAACGGATGTGCACGCGGACGACGACGGGCCCTTCCTCGCCGCCTCGAGGAAGGGCCCGTCGTCGTGCTCTGTGCTGGTGGGACTAGGTCGTGACGAGCTCGCCGTTGACGCCGCGGGGGAAGAATCCGCCGGTGCGCGTGCCGGCCGCGGGGTTCAGGTACACGATGTTGAGGACCTGGCCCGGGGTGCGGCTGAACGCGATGGAGCTGCCGTCGGTCGGGACGATGTTCGCCTGGCCGTTGACCTTGACGCCCTGGTCGAGGTCGGTCTTGCCGTCGAGGCTGTCGCGCGCGTCGGAGAGCTTGTTCGCCGAGTCGGACAGGTCGGCGGCGTAGATCGCCGAGCGGATCGCGCCCGCGTGGTACGCCTCCACCGCGAGGATGCCGGCGGCCGCGTCGAGGTAGGTCTTCGACTGGATGAGCGGGGCGGCGCCCTTGTAGGCGGTCACTCCCACGTCCTCGAAGACGAAGGCGCCGAGCAGGAAGTTCGACTCGCTCGCGAACGGGTCGAACGACTGACCGGCCTTGATCAGCCCCGCCGCAACGGCGGCGGAGTTGAAGCTGTCCTTCAGGTTGATCGCCGGGCGAGCCACCTTCGCGGTGCCCAGCGCGGCCCGCAGGAACTGCACGTGGGCCTTCTCGTCGTTCGCGACCTCGGTGGCGAAGCTCTTCAGCCACGGGGTCTTGAAGTCGACGGGGCGGCCGCCGATGACGCCGCCGGGCGTGCCCTTGCCGGTCACGTCCGAGCCGCCGAGGCCGGTGCCGTAGACGGCGCGGAGGTAGAACTCGGCCTCGAGGTACTCGAGGTTGAGGGCGAAGTTGAGGATCGAGGCGTCGCTGGGGCCGCTGGCAGCGACCTCCTCGGCGGAGGCGGTGGGCGCGGCGAGGGCCGCGGCTCCGATGCCGAGGCCGGCGACGCCGGTGGCCTCGAAGAAGCGGCGACGGTCGAGAGCGGTCTCAGAGCTCTTGACGATCGCGTTGCGGATGAAGGTCGTGTCGAACATGTGCGCATCTCCAGTGTTAGGCGGGTGCCGGGCAGCTGGAGCGCCGCCGCGACAGCGCGAAGCTACGCCCGGGACCGACCTGCTGACCAGTGGAAACGGGCGATCGGATCCGCGCATGTGTTCACGCCGTCTGAACCAATCCGCCGGGCGTGTCGCTCCGAACACGTCGTGGATGGGGGTTCTGCGGAGGAGCGTCCGATCCGGTGTCGGAGCCGCCGGTTAGCATCACTGCGTGTCGATCCCCGCCCCCGCTCCCGAGCCCTCCTGGGCGACGGTCTACGCGCCGTCGGAGCCCGTGAGCCTCGAGCTCACCCTCCGCACGCTGCTGCGGGGCTCGGGCGACCCGACCATGCTCCTCGACGCGTCCGGCTTCTGGCGGGCGTTCCGCACGCCGCTCGGCCCGGGCACCCTGCATCTGCGGCAGGCGGTGGACGGCGCGGTCCACGCGCGCGCCTGGGGCGGGGGAGCGGAGTGGCTGATCGACGCGGTCCCCGAGCTCCTCGGCCACGGCGACGACTGGAGCGGGCTCGACCTGTCGGCCCACGCGCCGCTCGCCGAGGTGCTCCGCCGCTCGGCGGGCCTGCGCCTCACGCGCGCGAACCTGGTGTTCGAGATGCTCGCGCCGTCGGTCCTCGAGCAGAAGGTCACGAGCACGGAGGCGTGGCGCGCCTACCGGGTGCTGGTGCGCCTCCACGGGGAGCCCGCCCCGGGGCCGGTCGCTCTGCACGTGGCTCCGAGCGCGCAGCAGTGGCGACGGGTGCCCTCGTGGGACTGGCACCGCGCGGGAGTGGATCCGCGGCGCTCGCGGACCGTCCTCACCGCCGCGCTCGTCGCCTCCGGCCTCGAGCGGACCCTCGCGCTCGGGCGGGGCGGCGACGAGGTCGCCCGCCGGCTGCAGTCGGTGCCGGGGATCGGGCCGTGGACGGCGTCCGAGGTGATGATGCGCGCCCACGGCGATCCGGACGCGGTGAGCGTGGGCGACTACCACCTGGCCGCGGCCGTCGGCTTCGCGCTCACGGGCCGGCTCGGGGTCGACGACGACGGCATGCTCGAGCTCCTCGAGCCGTGGCGCGGGCACCGGCAGCGGGTCATCCGGCTGATCGGCTGCAGCGGAGCGAGGAAGCCGCGGCACGGCCCGCGGATGACCATCCAGGACCACCGCCGGCACTGATCCGCTCCTCCACAGGGGCGGCTCGCAGGCGAGTCGGCGCGACCACCGCGTCACGCCGCGTTCGCGCGGCGGGTCGGGCTTAGCCTCGGAGGATGCAGCAGTCGACGACCCCAGGTGTGCCCGGCAGCGACCCGGAGCGTGAGCCCGACGACGCGGCCGTGCGGAGCGGGGTCGACGCGACGATCGGTGGTCGGACGCCCGAGGGCGGCACGGAGTCGGACGACGAGGTCGAGGTAGGTGAGGCCCGCGACTCCGTGAGCGGGGACGTGGCCGAGCCTCAGGACGAGCAGGAGTCCGACGCTGAGGACGAGGACCTGCGCGAGTCCGGTGTTCAGGACGAGGACGAGGTCGTGCGCGACGCTGAGGACGAGGTCCTGCGCGGGCCCGACGCCGCGTCGGAGTCGGAGCTCGCCGCGCCCGCCGCCGCCGAGCCCGAGGTCGACGACCGCCCGATGATCGAGCGCGTCGAGTCCCTGGTCCGCCGCTGGATCGCGCGCAGCGGCGAGTTCCCGGTCGAGCCCGCCGCCCAGCGGCTCGCGGGCGTGCTCCAGGACCCGAACGGACTCGACTTCACCGTCGGGTTCGTCGACGGCGTCGCCCGGCCCGAGGACCTCTCGGTCGCGGCCGAGAACCTCGCGGCGCTCACCGCGAAGACGCCCGCCTTCCTCCCCTCCTACCTGCGCGCCGCGATCAGCACCGGCGGCGCCGTCGGCCCCGTGCTGCCCTGGGTGGTCGTGCCCGCGGCCCGCCGGGTCCTCCGCCGCCTCGTCGGGCACCTCGTGGTCGACGCCTCGGAGGCGCGTCTCGGTGCGGCCGTCGCCGCGCTGCGCGAGGGCGGCGACCGGCTCAACCTCAACCTCCTCGGCGAGGCCGTGCTCGGCGAGCGCGAGGCCCGCCGCCGCCTCGAGGGGACCCTCCGCCTGCTCGAGCGGCCGGACGTCGACTACGTCAGCGTCAAGGTCTCGAGCGTCGTCAGCCAGCTGTCGATGTGGGCCTTCGAGGAGGAGGTCGACCGCGTCGTGGAGCGTCTCACCCCGCTCTACCAGGCCGCCGCGTCCGGAGCCGACCCCACCTTCATCAACCTCGACATGGAGGAGTACCGCGACCTCGACCTGACGGTCGCCGTGTTCCGGCGCCTCCTCGAGCAGCCGGGCATGCTCGACCTCGAGGCGGGCATCGTCCTGCAGGCCTACCTGCCCGACTCCGTCCGCGTGCTCGACGAGCTGACCGAGTGGGCGCAGGAGCGCCGGGCCCGCGGCGGAGCCCCGATCAAGGTGCGCGTCGTGAAGGGCGCGAACCTCGCGATGGAGCGGGTCGATGCGGCCCTGCACGACTGGCCGCTCGCGACCGTCGGCAGCAAGGTGGAGGCCGACACGAACTACAAGCGCCTGCTCGACCGGGCCCTGCGGCCGGAGCGCGTCGACGCGGTGCGCGTGGGCGTCGCCGGGCACAACCTCTTCGACCTCGCCTGGGCGTGGCTCACGGCGACCGAGCGCGGGGTGACCGGCGCGGTCGAGATCGAGATGCTGCTCGGGATGGCGACCGGGCAGGCGCGCGCCGTCCGCGAGGACGTGGGACGCCTCCTCCTCTACACGCCCGTCGTGCACCCGCACGAGTTCGACGTGGCCATCTCGTACCTCATCCGTCGGCTCGAGGAGAACAGCAGCCCCGAGAACTTCCTCTCGGCCGCGTTCCGCCTCGACGACGAGGAGGTGCTGCAGCGGGAGCTCGGCCGCTTCCGCGCCTCGCTCGAGGCCCTCGACGACTCCGTCCCGCCGCCGAACCGCACGCAGGACCGCCTGCGGGAGTGGTCCTCCGGCTCCGGCCGCCGCCTCGTGCAGGAGCACGCCCGCGCCGGCGAGCGGGCGCAGGACCCGGCCGCCGCGGGCCTGACGCAGGCCGTCCTCGGCCTCAGCCGCGGCTCCGGTGCGGCCGCCGCGACCGCGGGCTTCCACAACGAGCCCGACACCGACCCCGCCCTCCCCGGCAACCGACGCTGGGCGCGCCTGATCACCGAGCGCATCGCCGGGTCGACCATCGGAGCGGGCACGGCCGACGCCGCACGCGTGAGCACCGAGGCGGAGCTCCAGGAGGTGCTGCGCACGGTGTCCCGCCGCGCGGAGCGCTGGGGCGAGCGCCTGGGCTACGACCGAGCGGCCGTGCTCGACCGCGCCGGCCTCGTCCTCGCCGCGAACCGCGACCGCCTGATCGAGGTGATGGCCTCCGAGACCGGCAAGACGATCGCCGAGGCCGACCCCGAGGTCTCCGAGGCCATCGACTTCGCCCACTACTACGCCACCCGCGCCCGCGAGCTCGACGCCGTCACCGGGGCCACCTTCGTCCCCGCGCGGGTCACCGTCGTCGCTCCGCCGTGGAACTTCCCGGTCGCCATCCCGGCCGGATCGATCCTCGCGGCGCTCGCCGCCGGCTCCGGAGTCGTGGTGAAGCCGGCGCCCCAGGCCCGCCGCTCGGCGGCTGTGCTCGTCGAGGCGCTCTGGGACGCGGGCGTCCCGCAGGAGCTCCTCGCCCTGGTCGACCTCGACGAGGAGGAGCTGGGACGGGCGCTGATCACCGACCCCCTCGTGGACCGCGTGCTGCTCACCGGCTCCTACGAGACCGCCCGCCTCTTCCGCTCCTGGCGGCCCGGCCTCGCACTGCAGGCCGAGACCAGCGGCAAGAACGCGATCATCGTCACTCCCCACGCCGACTACGACCTCGCCGTCGCCGACATCGTCCGCAGCGCCTTCGGGCACGCCGGCCAGAAGTGCTCCGCCGCCTCCCTGGTGATCCTGGTCGGCTCGGTCGCCCGCTCCAAGCGCTTCCGCGCCCAGCTGGTCGACGCCGTCACGTCGCTCCGCGTCGGCCGGCCCGACGACCCGTCGGCGGTGATGGGGCCGCTCATCGAGGAGCCCACCGGCAAGCTCCTGCACGCGCTCACCACGCTGGGCGGAGGCGAGTCGTGGCTCGTCGAGCCGCAGCGGCTCGACGAGAGCGGCACGCTCTGGTCGCCCGGGATCCGCGAGGGCGTCACCGAGGACAGCTACGTCCACCTCACCGAGTTCTTCGGCCCGGTGCTCGGGATCATGCACGCGGCGACCCTCGAGGACGCCGTCCGGATGCAGAACGGCACCGAGTACGGGCTCACGGCCGGGCTCCACTCCCTGCACGCCGACGAGCTCGCCCTCTGGATCGACTCGGTCGAGGCGGGCAACCTCTACGTCAACCGGGGCATCACCGGAGCCATCGTCCGGCGCCAGCCCTTCGGCGGCTGGAAGCGCTCGTCCGTCGGCGGCGGCGCGAAGGCGGGCGGACCCAACCACCTCATCGGCCTCGGCTCCTGGAAGCCCTCGCCCGCGCGCTCCTCCTCGACGCTGCACCTGCGCGGCCTCGACGACCGCGCGCGCCAGTTCATCGAGGCGGCCCAGTCCTCGCTCCGGTTCGAGCAGTTCGACCTGCTCCGCCGCTCCGCACTCTCCGACCAGCTCGCCTGGGCGACCGAGTTCGGAGTCGTCACCGACATCTCGAAGGTCGGCGTCGAGCGCAACCTGTTCCGCTACCTCCGCGTGCCGATCGCGCTGCGCCTGGCCGACGGCGGCGACCTCGGAGAGCTCCTCCGCGTCATCGCCGCGGGCCTGCTGACCCGCTCCCGGATGGACATCTCCACGTCCCTCCCGCTCCCGCCGCGGGTCCAGGAGATGCTCGGCGGCGACGAGCTCGCCGAGATGGCGGGCCTCGTCCCGCGCATCGTCGTCGAGACCGACGCCCAGTGGCTCGAGCGCGCCGCGGCCGGCCGCATCACGGCGCCGCGCATCCGCATCATCGGCGACATCGTCTCCGACCGCGTCGACGGCTATGCGGGCCCGCAGGCCCCCGGCAGCCCGACGCACGGACAGCAGGCCGTCGTCCGCCGATCGTCCGACTCGACCGGCTCCTTCACCGACGTCGTCGCCGGCATGACCCGCGGCAGCACAGGCAAGCCGGTCCCGCTCACCCGCGCCGACGGATCCCGCGTCCCCCTCGCGACCGCCCTCGCCGGAGCCCTCGGCGGCGCCCTCGACACCGCCGTCTACGCCGACCCGGTCACCCCCGCCGGCCGCGTCGAACTGCTGCCCTTCCTCCGCGAGCAGGCGATCTCGATCACGAACCACCGCTTCGGCAACCCGATCGATCTGAGCGACGACGTGCTGTAGTCGATTCCACGCCCGTCCCTGACGGGCGTGGCGCGGTCGGCTTCTCGACGGGGTGCGTTCTGTGGAGCGGGGGACGTTCGGCTACAGCGATCCGCTGGTACGCGGATCGCTGGTTCGCCTCGGGGGCGGTGCTCGCGGGGATGGTGTGGATCGGGCGGGGCGCGGTCGGCTTCTCGACGGGGTGCGTTCTGTGGAGCGGGGGACGTTCGGCTACAGCGATCCGCTCGCACGCGGATCGCTGGTTCGCCTCGGGGGCGGTGCTCGTGGGGATGGTGTGGATTCTGTGTGGCGCGGTCGGCTTCTCGACGGGGTGCGTTCTGCAGGGCGGGGTGCGTTCGGCTGCAGCGATCCGCTGGTACGCGGATCGGCGGTTCGCCTCGGGGGCGGTGCTCGCGACGATGGTGGGATCAGGCGGGCGCGGGTCGGCCTCCCGACGGAGCCTCGGGACGCGGCTCGACGAGGGGCGACGGGGGACTTACTTGTCGCGGCAAGTAGTGGGTAGGGTGGGGGGATGAGTGCGCCCGAGACACGCTGGCTGACGCCCGATCAGCTCGACGCCTGGCTGCGCTTCATCGCGGTCGTGGAACTGCTGCCGGGCGCCCTCGACACGCAGCTGCAGCGCGACGCGGGGCTCACGCACTTCGAGTACCTGACGCTGGCGATGCTGTCCGAGGCGCCCGACCGCGCCCTCCGGATGACCACGCTCGCCGCCCGCACCAACGCGACCCTGCCCCGGCTCTCGCACGTGGTGACCCGCCTCGTCGCCCGCGGCTACCTCGAGCGCCGCCCCTGCGCCTCCGACGGCCGCGCCACGAACGCGGTGCTCACCGACGCCGGCCTCCAGAAGATCGTCGACACGGCGCCCGGTCACGTCGCGACCGTGCTGGCCGACGTCATCGATCCGCTCGACGCCGAGCAGATCCCGCAGCTGGCCGACATCATGTCGCGCATGCTCGCCCGGCTCGACCCCGAGGGCAGGATGACGGTCGACGCCGTGCGCTCCTCGCTCGGAGACCCCGACACCCGCTCCTGCTGAGCGCACCGACCCCTCGCTCCCGGGGCGGACCGGCCTCGGCCGCGGCTGGATCCGTGTACAGGGACTCCCGGACGTGGCCGTCAGGGTCCACGAGGCCGCGCGCCCGTATGGAGCCGAGGTCCTGCACCGCGACCGGCTCGGCGCCGCTGGAGGCCGGCCCGTTCCCGACCTCCTCCCGACTGCCGACGCTCACCGCGAAGAGGGCCTGCACCTGGGAGCGCGCGTCGATGATCTCCTTCGACCTGGAGGTCGAGAAGGAGGGGTGCGGGACGACCATCGCGGACACGTTCTCGGAGGCGACGGAGCAGGCGGCGTCGTCGCTGAACAGAGGACTCAGGCCTGAACAGAGGATTCAGGCTCCGGCCGAGCGCCGGGGAGAACGCCCTCGAGCGCTCCGGATCCGTGAACGGGAGGTCGACGAGGATCGAGTCGACGGCCCCCCGCATCCGTACGGCGATCGGCCGCGCGACACGCGGGAGTCCGTGCCATCATCGCCTCGTGCAGTTCACCACGACGCTCTTCCAGATCGGCAACAACACCGGCATCGAGGTGCCGCCCGAGGTCCTCGAGGCACTCGGCGGCGGCAAGCGTCCCGCCGTCGCGGTGACGGTGAACGGCTACCGCTTCACCAGCACGGTCGGAGCGATGGGCGGACGCGCGCTCATCCCGTTCTCGGCCGAGAAGCGCCGCGAGACGCAGCTCGCCGGCGGTGACGCGATCGACGTCGTGATCGAGCTCGACACCGCGCCGCGCGAGGTCGCCGTGCCGGAGGACCTGGCGTCCGCGCTGGCCTCAGCGGGCGCTGCGGAGCGCTTCGCCGCGCTCTCGCCGAGCGCGCGGAAGGCCCACGTCACGTCGGTCGAGGGCGCGAAGGCCGCCGAGACGAGGGCGCGCCGCGTCGCCTCGATCGTCGCGGCGCTCGTCGGCTGACGGGCGCGCCACGGTCCGTGACGCGACCTCCCCGCCGGATAGGCTGCCTCCGGCGCCCCACGGCGGAGCGCCCTGGAAGCGGAGTCGGGGGACTTGATGGGTGCGGTTCGGCGTTGGGTGTTCCCGATCGTGTGGATGGTCATCATCGGAGCGGCGAGCATCGCCCTGGTGAAGATCGCGTTCTTCCCGGACGGCGCGGCCGAGGCCGATCCGACGCAGCCGACCGGTGAGATCACCGAGCCGACCGTCACGGTCGCCCGCGGCACGGTCACCAACGACCTCACCCTCCAGGGCACCGTCGCCGCCGACCCCGCCGTGCCGCTGAAGGCGACGGCGGCCGGAACGGTCGACGACGTCTACGTGCAGCAGGGCGCGGCCGTCGCGTCGGGCGATCTCATCTACGACATCCGCGTCGAGACTCCGCGCGACCCGGTCGAGACGACCGGCCCGGACGGCGCCGTCACCCTCACCCAGCAGGAGCCCTCCGTGCGCTTCGAGCGGGTCTACGCCGCGACCGGCGGCACCCTCAGCGCCCTCGGCGTCATCCACGACCAGGCCGTCACGGTCGGCGAGGTGACCGGACAGGTCGCGCCGCCGAGCTACGCCGTCACCGGCACGATCGACGCGCAGCAGCTCTACCGCATCCAGAACCGGCCGACAGAGGCGCAGGTCGCGATCACCGGCGGGCCCGCCGGCTTCACCTGCACCGACCTCACCATCAGCACCCCTCTCGCCGGAGCCGGCGAGGGCGGCACGACCGGCGGAGCGACGGACGGCGGCGGTGGAACCTCCACCGGCGGCTCCGGCACGAGCTTCACCTGCCAGGTGCCGACGGAGGTCACCGTGTTCCCCGGGCTTGCCGCCTCGGTGACTCTCGCGGGAGGCAAGGCGGAGGACGTCCTCGTCGTGCCGACCACCGCGGTCGAGGGCACCGCCCAGTCCGGCGTCGTGTTCCGCCGGGCGGACGACGGCAGCACCGAGGAGGTCCCGGTGACGCTGGGACTCACCGACGGCAGCTCCGTCGAGATCACCGGCGGAGTGGAGGAGGGCGCCGAGCTCCTGCAGTTCGTGCCGGGCGCGGAGGAGGCTGCTCCCGACGTCCAGCTGGGCGGCGACTGCATCGCGCAGCCCGACGGCTCGGTCTTCTGCTCGTGACGATCCTCCGGCTCGAGGGTATCCGCAAGGTCGTCCCGCTGCCCGACGCGCCGCCGCTGACGATCCTCGACGGAGTCGATCTCGAGGTGGGCGAGGGCGACCACGTCTCGGTCGTGGGCCGCAGCGGTTCCGGCAAGTCGACGCTGCTCAACATCCTCGGACTCATCGACGAGCCCACC
The DNA here is from genome assembly GCF_002931195.1 of Rathayibacter sp. AY1C2. Classification (NCBI taxonomy): domain Bacteria; kingdom Bacillati; phylum Actinomycetota; class Actinomycetes; order Micrococcales; family Microbacteriaceae; genus Rathayibacter; species Rathayibacter sp. AY1C2. Next base: position 107,631 of record NZ_PSWG01000004.1, read on the forward strand.
GAGGGGCGGATGCTGCTCGAGGGTGCTCCCACCGAGACCCTGTCCTCGCGGGCCCGCGCGCGCATCCGCGGCGGCAGCATCGGCTTCATCTTCCAGCAGTTCAACCTGCTGGAGGGGCGGACCGCCCGCGAGAACGTGATGACGCCGCTGCTCTACGCGACCGGATCGGAGTTCTGGCGCCGCCGCGACCTCGCGGCCGAGATGCTGGAGCGGGTCGGCCTCGGGCACCGCGTGGACTCGATGCCCGGGCGCATGTCCGGCGGCGAGCAGCAGCGGATCGCGATCGCCCGCGCCCTGGTGCGCCGACCGCGGCTGATCCTCGCCGACGAGCCGACGGGCGCCCTCGACACCGACACCGGCGAGAGCGTGATGGGCCTGCTCGACGAGATCGCCCGCGAGTCCGGCTCCGCGCTGGTCACCATCACCCACGACCCGGCCATCGCGGCGCGGGCCGAGCGCCACTACCGGCTCGACCACGGCCGCCTGGGCTCGACCGCGGATGCGGGCCCCGTCGCCGAGGGGGTGGTCCTCTGATGCGCGCGCTCGTCGGGATCGCCGGCGCGATCGTCGAGGCGTGGACCGAGCTGCGGATCCACCGCGGCCGCGTGCTGCTCTCGCTGATCGGAGTCGCGGTGGCCGTCGCCGCCCTGACCGCGGTCGTCGCCGCCGGTGGCATCGCCCGCCAGGCCAGCATCGAGCAGGCCGAGCGCTCCAGCGGGCGCCCGGCGAGCCTCTTCCTCTCCGCCTACCCCTCCGGCACCGGCACCGCCGAGGTGGATGCCGACGCACTCCAGGCCGCGTGGACCGGTGCGCTCGAGCGCTACTCCATCACCTACGCGAGCCGCTCGACCTACGGCAGCGCGCGCGTCCAGTTCGCCGACGGCGCCGTCGACGTCGCGGTGCAGGCGGTCGACCAGCCCTTCGCCGAGATGCACCGGCTGAAGATCGTGGACGGCTCCTGGTTCACCGCCCGCGACTCCCAGCGCCTCGCTCCCGCACTCGTCGTCAACGAGCGCTTCTGGGAGCGGATCGGGAGCCCGGATCTGCGCACCCACCCGGTGGTCACCCTGCTCGGCTCCGAGCGCGACGTCACGGGCGTGGTGGTCGGCGTGACTCCCTCCTCGCAGTTCGAGACGGATCCGTCGATGATGATGCTCGCGGACGCCTACCCGGCGGTCGCCCGCGACGCCGACCCGCAGTACGGCGGGCAGGGCGTGCCGAACTACGAGATGTGGGTGCCGCTCGACCTGGCCGAGCCCCTCGCCGCGGCGGTGGAGCGCGACGTGGCCGGCGCCCTGGGATCCGACTTCGAGGTGTCGGTCGACCGGCAGGACTACCTGGTCTACGACTCCGACCCCTTCGGCGTGCTGACCTGGGTGATCGGCGGCGTGGCGGGCCTGGTGCTGGCGCTCGGCGCGCTCGGACTGCTCAACATCGCCCTGGTCACCGTCCGGCAGCGGATCCGCGAGATCGGCATCCGGCGCAGCTTCGGCGCCTCCTCCGGCCGCATCTTCTTCTCGATCATGATGGAGAGCGTCGTGGCGACCGTCGTCGCGGGAGTGGTCGGCGTGACGGTCGCGGTCATCCTCGTCACCAACCCGTGGACGGTGGCCTTCGTGCAGGACAACGGGATCGCCGACATCCCGCCTTTCCCGGCCGAGGCGGCGCTGCTCGGGCTCGGGGCGGCGACCCTCGTCGGCGCGCTCGCGGGCCTGGTGCCGGCGATCGTCGCCGTGCGGGTGAAGGTGATCGACGCGATCCGCTACTGAGGCCCGCCGAGGGTGACGACGAGCTCGTCGCCCTCGAGCGCGGCGCGCGCGTCGGAGTAGTGCGCGATCCGGGGCAGCCCCCGGGTGCTCGCACTCTCGTGGCTCCCGACGACGATCACGCGCATGCCCGCGTCCAGACCCGCCCGGATGCCGGCCTCGGCGTCCTCGAACACCAGCGCTTCCTCGGGGGAGACGCCGAGCAGGGCCGCGGCGGCGAGGTAGCCGTCGGGAGCGGGCTTGCCGTTCGCGACGTCGTGCGCGGTGACGACGGTGTCGGGGGAGGGGACGCCCGCCGCGGCCAGACGGGCGGCCGCCAGTGCCGGGCTCGCGGACGTGACCAGGGCGACGCGCTCGCGGGGGAGTGAGGCGAGGAACGCCGTCGCGCCGGGGATCTCGACGGTGCCCTCGGTGTGCTCGAGCTCGTACGCGTCGAGCTCCGCGACGATCGCGTCGACGTCGCTGCCGGCCGGAGCGAAGCGGCGGACGCTATCGGCGGCGCGGACACCGTGAACGGCGCCGAGCACCGCGTCGTGGTCGAGAGCGAAGCGCTCGGCGAAGGCGCCCCAGATGGTCTCCACGACGGCCGTCGAGTCGACGAGCGTCCCGTCCATGTCGAAGAGGGCGGCGCGGGCTCGGAGGAGGTGGGGCATGCGTCCATCCTGGCGGTCGGCGGCCTCCGGCGCCTGCCGGTGCGGACAGCGCTCGGACAGCGCGCGATCAGCTCGCCCTCAGGCCATGCATCGTGTCGCGGCGCTACGGTGGTCCGAGATCGCGGGCAGACGCCCGGAGGGGAGTGGAGGACGCCATGACGGACGACAACGGAACCGGCACGGACCAGGGCGCGAGCACGGGCGGCGAGGCCTCCGGACCCCGCGCCGGGTGGTACCCGGACCCGGCGGGCTCGTCCCGTCAGCGCTGGTGGGACGGGACCGGCTGGACGGAGTCGCTCCGCGACGCGCCGGCGGCCACTCCCACCGCCCCGGCCGAGAGCGGGTCGGCGCAGGCCGCCGCGACTCCCGTTCCGCCGACCGCACCGACTCCGCCTGCGCCGCCCGCCGAGCGTCCCGCCTACGGGGAGACGTCGAGCGGAGCGGCGACGAGCTACGGGCAGTCGGCCTCGGGTCAGTATCCGCAGCAGCCGTCGTCCGCCGACCCGCAGCAGAGCTACGGGCAGCAGGGCTACGGCCAGCAGGGCGCCGGTCAGCAGCCGCAGCAGCAGCAGCCCTCCGGCCAGCAGCAGCCGCAGCAGGGCTACGGCCAGCAGGCTCCCCAGCAGTACGGCCAGCAGGGGTACGGCCAGCAGCCCTACGGCCAGCAGCCGCAGCAGCCCTACAACCAGCAGCAGCCGCAGTACCCGGCCTACGCCGCGGCTCCCGGAGCACCCGTGCAGCAGCGCGACACGAGCATCGTCACGTCCACCCCGTGGATCTGGGTGGTAGTCCTCCTGCCGCTGCTCTCGGCGCTGTCGATCTTCCTCCTCCCGCCGAGCGCGATCGTCGACTCGTCGATGGCCTCGACCTACGGGCCGAGCTCCTCGATGGGGATGTCGACCGCCTACCTCGTCGGCCTCGGCGTGCTCCAGGTCGTCGGCTTCCTGATCTACGCGGCGGAGGTCGTCTTCGCCTTCCTCGACTGGCGCCAGCTGAAGCGAGCCGGCCTGCAGCGTCCGTTCCACTGGGCGTGGGCCTTCCTCGCCGCTCCCTACGTCTACGTGATCGGCCGCAGCGTGGTCGTGAAGCGCGTGACCGGCGGCGGACTCCTCCCGCTCTGGGTCTTCCTCGGCGTCGTGGTCGTGTCGTTCCTCATCGCGATCGGCTGGACGGTGTCGCTCTTCTCCCAGATGACGCAGGCCTTCGCTCCCGCGGGCTTCTGAACCCGTGCGCGCCCCCGATCTCGTCCTGACCGGCGGCGCCGTCTTCACCGCCGACGCCGTGCGCTCCCGAGCGCACGGCGTCGCTGTCGTCGGAGGGCGGATCGTCGCGGTCGGCGCCGACGCCTCCGACCTGATCGGGCCGCGCACCGAGGTGGTCGACCTCGAGGGCCGGATGCTCGTCCCCGGCTTCCAGGACGCCCACGTGCACCCGGTCTGGGGCGGTGCCGCGCTGCTGCGCTGCTGGCTCGGAGCGGGAGGGTCGCCCGCCGAGCACCTGGCGACGGTCGCCGAGTACGCGGCTCGGGAGAGCGGAGCGGAGTGGATCCTCGGCGGCGGCTGGAACCTGCCCGACTTCCCCGGAGGCACTCCGACCGCCCGCGAGCTCGACACGGTCGTCCCTGACCGGCCCGCCTTCCTCACCAACGCCGACGGGCACGGTGCCTGGGTCAACTCCGCCGCACTGCGCCTCGCGGGGATCGACCGCACGACGCCGGACCCCGCCGACGGCCGCATCGAGCGCCTGGCCGACGGCACCCCCTCCGGCACCCTGCACGAGGGGGCGATGGACGCGGTCCGCCGCCACCTCCCGCCCGCGAGCGCGGACGAGCTCCACCGCGCGCTGCTCCTCGGGCAGGAGACCCTGCACTCGTTCGGAGTGACGGCGTGGCAGGACGCGATCATCGGCTCCTACGGCGATGTGGGCGACCCCGGTCCGGTGTACCGCCGCGCGGCGCTGAGCGGCGAGCTGACCGGGCGCGTCCGCGGTGCGCTGTGGTGGGACCGGGGCCGCGGCGTCGAGCAGATCCCGGAGCTCGTCGAGCGGCGCGCGGCGCTCGCCGCCGACGGCTTCGCGCCGACGACCGTCAAGATCATGCAGGACGGGGTCGCCGAGAACTTCACGGCGGCGATGCTCGAGCCCTACCTCGACGGGCACGGCGGCCACGGTCACGGCGACGGCCTCTCGATGGTCGACCCGCGCCTCCTGAACGAGGCCGTGCCGCTCCTGGACGCGGCCGGGTTCCAGGTGCACTTCCACGCGATCGGCGATCGCGCCGTGCGCGAGTGCCTGGACGCCGTCGAGCGGGCGATCGAGGCGAACGGGCGCCGCGGCAACCGCCACCACCTCGCGCACCTGCAGGTCGTGCATCCGGACGACCTGCCGCGCTTCCGTGCGCTCGACGTCGCGGCCAACCTGCAGATGCTGTGGGCCTCGCTGGAGCCGCAGATGGTGGAGCTGACGCTGCCGTTCCTCGGTGAGCGGCGCGGCTCGTGGCAGTACCCCTTCGGCGACCTGCTCCGCTCGGGCGCGGTGCTCGCCGCGGGGAGCGACTGGCCGGTGTCGACGCCCGACCCGCTCGCCGCGATCCACGTCGCGGTGAACCGGCTCTCGGCGCCGTCCGAGCGCGAGCCGGGGTGGAGCGAGGAGGTGTTCCTCCCGGAGCAGCGCCTCGACCTCGCCACCGCCCTCTCCGCCTCCACGGCCGGCTCGGCGTGGGTGAACGGCCTGGAGGGCGAGTCGGGCTCGATCGCCGTGGGACTCGCGGCGGACTTCGCCCTGCTGCACCGGGACCCCTTCGCCGGCGACCCCCGCGCGATCGGGGACACCCGGGTGCTGGGCACCTGGATCGGCGGCGAGCGCGTCCACACCGCAGCGGACGCGCCCGCCTGATCCGGGTCGTTCAGGAGGCGGCGCTCAGCAGGTGATCGCTCCGCCGATGATCCCCGCGAGCAGCCCGCCGGTCGCGGAGGCGATCGCGCCGGGACCGGAGATCGCGCCGATCACCCCGCCGGTCGCGGCACCGCTGACGCCGCTCCCGGCGACGCAGTGGCCCCACTCGGGCGAGCTCCAGTCGCTGTTCAGGTGCAGGCCGCCCGCCGCCGAGCGGGACGCCGAGTCCGGGGCGAAGTGGAAGGTGAGCGTGTCGGAGTCGTCGATCGACCAGTGGCCCGACACGGTGCGGCCGCGTCCGACGTCGATCCTCTCCGGGAGTGCGTCGGACGTCTCGGCGCCGTCCGTGAAGCCGACCCCGCCGCCCGCCAGCTCGACGATCCGCGTGTCGTCGGTGACGTCGAAGGTCACCGTCGACGCCGATCCGCCCCGTGCCTCGAGGTGCACCCGGCTGCTCGTCTCCTGCCTCGCCGGCTCGGCGTGCGCGGCCTGCGCTGTGAACAGCGGCACCGCCAGCAGAGCGGCCGCCGCCGCGACCAGTGCCGTGCTCGTCCTCTGTCGTTCCATCGTCGTTCCCTCCCTCGGATTCCGATCCAGGAGGGAGGGCTCAGCGCCGCCGGTCGACGAGGGCGAGGACGACGGACGCCACCGCTGCCGCGACGGCGGCGGTGACCACGACGTCCCACGGATCCTCGGCGCCCACCGCGGTCGCGACGAGGTGCCCGGCCAGGACGCCGACGAACAGTGCCGGCAGCATCAGCCAGATGCGCCGTCTCCGTCGTGCCGCCGTACCGGCCTGTTCCCTGTCGCTCACGCTCGCCCTCCTGGATTCACCATACAGGTATGGAGTACCAGGCGGTCGCGACGCGCGTCGAGGAGGTGGCGCGATCCGTCAGGCCTCGCTGCGCTGGATGAGGCGGGAGAGGACGATCGCGGAGCGCGTGTGGTCGACGTTGGGCGCGATGCGGACCTTCTCGAGGGCGAGCTCGAGGCTGGGGATGTCGCGCGAGCGGATGTGGACGATCGCGTCGGCGGAGCCGGTGACCGTGCCCGCGTCGACGACCTCGGGGACCGCGGAGAGGATGCGGCGGAGCTCGTCCGGAGCGACGGTGCCGCGGCAGAAGAGCTCGACGTAGGCCTCGGTGGCCATGCCGTCGACCGCGGGGTCGACCTTGATCGTGAAGCCGCGGATCACGCCGTCGGCCACGAGGCGGTCGACGCGGCGCTTCACCGCGGAGGCGGAGAGCCCGACCACGCCGCCGATGTCGCCGTAGCCCGCGCGGGAGTTCTGGCGCAGCAGATCGAGGATCTTCCGATCGATGTTGTCCATGCTCCGAGGATAGGCGCGGCCGGAGCGGCGCCTGGGCGACAGCAGAGTGCCACTGGAGATTCGTGACGCCCGGCTATATAGTTGCTCTTGGTCAATAGTTGATCGCGGTCAACTAGAACCGCCGCCGTGCTGAAGAGGAGCCCATGTCACACCCCGAACACCGCGCCGCATCGCGCGGAACCACCGAGCCGCACGCCCCCGCCGGACCGGACGGCGCCATGTCGCACCGCCAGGTGCTCGAATCGCTCAGCGGCCTGCTGCTGGGCATGTTCGTCTCGATCCTCGCGGGCACGGTCGTGTCGACCTCGCTGCCCCGGATCATCTCCGACCTCAAGGGCGACCAGAACGCCTACACCTGGGTCGTCACCGCGACCCTGCTCGCGACCACGGTCTCCACCCCGCTCTGGGGCAAGTTCGCCGACCTGTTCAACCGCAAGCTGCTGATCCAGCTCGCCCTCGGGCTGTTCGTCATCGGCTCCGCCCTGGCCGGCTTCTCGCAGGACACGAACATGCTGATCGTCTTCCGCGTGTTCCAGGGCCTGGGCGCCGGCGGACTCGCCGCGCTGAGCCAGATCATCATGGCCGACATCATCAGCCCCCGTGAGCGCGGCAAGTACGCCGGCCTCTTCGGCGGCGTGATGGCGATCGGCACCGTCGGCGGCCCGCTCCTGGGCGGCGTCGTGACCGACGCGTTCGGCTGGCGCTGGAACTTCTTCATCGCGATGCCCGTCGCGATCGTCGCGATCGTCCTCCTCCAGATGACCCTCCGCCTCCCCGTGCACCCGAAGCGCAAGGTGCGGATCGACTACCTCGGCGCCGTGCTCATCGCGGGCGGAGTCTCGCTCCTGCTGATCTGGGTCTCCCTCGCCGGCAAGAACTTCGACTGGGCCTCGTGGGAGACCGCGGTCATGGTCGGCGGTGCCGTCGTGCTGCTGATCGCCGCCGTGATCACCGAGCTCACCGTGGCCGAGCCGATCATCCCGATGGGGATGTTCAAGAACCGCACCTTCAGCCTCGCCGTCGTGGCGAGCATCTCGGTCGGCGTCTCGATGTTCGGCGTCGCCGTCTTCCTCGCGCAGTACATGCAGCTGGCCCGCGGAGCCACGCCGACCCAGTCGGGTCTGCTCACCATCCCGATGATGGCCGGCCTGCTGATCGCGTCGACGATCTTCGGCGGGATCATCTCCCGCACCGGCAAGTGGAAGGCGATCATGATCAGCGGCGGCGTGCTCGCCGTGATCGGAACCTCCCTCCTCAGCACCCTCCGCTACGACACGGACCTGGTCCTCGTCGGGATCTACATGGCCGTCCTCGGCGCCGGCCTGGGCATGCTGATGCAGAACCTCGTCCTGGTGGTGCAGAACTCGATCGAGGTGAAGAACCTCGGCGTCGCGACCAGCGCGGTCACGTTCTTCCGCAGCCTCGGCGGCACCGTCGGAGTCTCGGTCCTGGGCTCGATGCTCGGCACCGTGATCGCCGACCGCATCAAGACCGGCATCGCGGGGCTCGCTCCCGCCGACCAGGCTCTCGCCGCGCAGGCGCTGGGCAGCGGCACGATCCCGCAGCCGGCCACCCTGCCCGACGCCGTGCGCGTCGTGGTCGAGAGCGCTTACGGGATCGGCGTCGGCGACGTGTTCCTCTACAGCATCCCGCTCGCCGTGGTCACGCTGATCGCCGTCGTCCTCCTGCCCAACGTGAGCCTCGGCTCGAAGAACGCGGTGCAGCTCAAGGCGGAGCCGACCACTCCGCTGCAGGCCGCGGAGGACGCCCTCATCGCCGCCTCGGACGGCCAGGCGGCGCTCCGCCCCGTCGGCCAGGCCCGGCGGACGGACGACGCGACGCACGCCCGGGAGGGTCGCGAGGCCACTCCCGTCGGACACGGCCGCCACGCCGACGAGGAGCGGCAGGAGGAGCCGGTCGGGCACGCCCGGCACGCCGCTCCCACCGGCTCCGTCGACGTGATCGAGCGCTCCTGATGCCCGCCGCCGCGCCCTCGGCCGAGGCGCTGCACGAGGTCGAGGAGCAGATCACCGTGCTCGCCGTCCAGGTGCGCCTCGCCGTCCGGGACGCGGCGGCGTCGATCGACCCGGCGCTGCCGCCCTTCGGACTGCGGCTGCTGCGGATCCTCGAGCGCTGCGGTCCGGTCCACTCCGGCGCCGCGGCGGAGCGGCTCGGGGTCGACCGCAGCGCGATCAGCCGCCAGGCCCGCCAGCTCGCCGAGCTGGGCCTGGTCGAGATGACCTCCGATCCCGCCGACGGCCGAGCGCGGTTCCTCTCGCTCAGCGCGGCCGGATGCGAGCGGATGCGCGACCTCGGCGGCCGTCAGCGGCAGCGGATGCAGGAGGCGCTGAGCGCCTGGCCCGAGGAGGACCTGCGTGCGTTCGCGGGATACCTGGAGCGGCTGACCGCGGCGGAGTGACCCGCATGATCTGGACGAGTGGCGCGGACCGACGGGGTCCGCGCCACTTCTGCGTGCGGGCCGCCGGACGCGGCGCGGGCGCGCTGACCGCGTGCCGTCTCGCGCCACCCGGTGCCGACGGTGTCGTGGCCGTTCTACATTTCCTGAGATGTTCTCACTCAGGAGGCGATGACCCTGTTCTCTTTCGACCACGCAGCAGCGGCGGAGCTGGTCCGCGCCTCGGACGAGGCGGCGGAGGCGCTCGCCTCCCAGGGGCTGCTGAGGTCCGTCGCTGCCGAGTACGCGCTGGGCGAGTTCCGCGGCGCGTACGCCGAGCTGTTCCGCCGGGTCTGCGTCTGCGACAGGGAGAATCGCGGTCGGCTGAGCGCCGAGCTGCACGAGCTCGCCGACACGGTTCGGCTCGTGGCACGGAAGGCCGAGGAGGAGCGTCGGCGCCGGGAGGAGTACGCGGCCTGGGAGCGGCGGGCGGACGAGCGCGAGCAGCAGCGCCGCCTCGATCCGGTCGCGGCCCTCGCGGCGGGAGTCGAGGAGGTCGTCGACCGGCCGCCGTCCGATCGGCCGGTCGTGCCTCCGCCGATCCGTGCGCTGTTCTCCCCCCGGTCGGTGCCCCGCACGTCCCCGGGCGGCCCCGCCTCGGGAGGCACGACCTCCGCCGACCCCGAGCGTCTCGACGTGTTCGTCTCGCAGACCCGGCAGGCGGACGAGGCGATGCGCTCCCGGCTCCAGGATCTGATGGCCGCCTGGGGAGCCTTCGGCAACCGCTGCTCGTGGGCGCCGGTCGAGTCCTTCTCGGTGCTCCAGGGCTTCCGCGAGCTGCTGTCGATCGGTGCGGCCGACGCGACCTGGGTCGAGCAGATCTCCCTGGCCTTCACCGCCGCCGGGGGAGCGGCGCTCTCCGTTCCCGTCCTCGACGCCGTCGGCACCCTGGCGCGGCCCCGGGGCGGCCGGAGCCTGCTCGACTCCCTCGCGGCGCTCTCGTCCGACGATCTCGCGACACTCCTCGCCGCGTCGCCCGATCTCGCGGCCCGCCTCGGGCGACTGGCTCCGACCCTCGTGAACGACTGGTGGCGGAGCCTCGACTCCACGGACGGCGCGCGCTTCTCGCCGCAGCAGGAGGCGCTGGTCGCCGGTCTGCCCGGGGTGATCGGGAATCTGGAGGGTGTTCCCTACCGCGCCCGGGTGAGGGCGAACGAGAGGGCGCTGAGGGCGCGGATCGTGGCGCTGAGGAGCGAGGCGGCGGGCCTGCGCGGGAAGGCGGACGACGGGGAGCGACTCGCGGCGGTGGAGTCGCAGCTGGTGGCGCTGAGGGACGTGCGGGCATCGCTCCGGCGCGGTCTCGGTCAGGACCCGCGCTTCCTCATCTCCCTGACCGCCGACGAGCCTCCGCTCGCCGCCGTCTCGATCGGCGATCCCGACACCGCCACGAACGTCACCTACGCCGTCCCCGGGATGGGACAGACGACGGAGAGCATGACCCGATGGACGAAGGCGTCGCAGAATCTGCAGTCGCTCCTCCCGCCCGGCAGCGCCGTCGTCTCCTGGATCGGCTACGAGACCCCGCCGATGGCGCGGCTCGGCGGGAACGGCATGGACGTCCTCACCTCGAACCAGGCGGTCGCCGGCGGCGCCGCACTCGCCTCGGCTGTCCAGGGGCTCTCCGCGGTCCGGGGCGACGACCTGCCGAAGCCGAACGTCGTCGCCCACTCCTACGGCAGCACCGTCATGGCCGTCGCCGCCTCGCGCTCGGACGTCGAGCTCGGGGTCGTCGTGACGCTGGGCTCGGCCGGCCTCCCGGACAGCGTCGACGAGGCGAGCGACCTGCACGCGGAATCCGTCTTCGCGGGGCAGGCGCGGGACAAGTACCTCGGCGAGACCGAGAGCGGCGACGAGGCCGCGTGGATGGGCCGCGCCTTCAGCTGGAACCACCACACGGATCCCGCTGACGAGGACTTCGGCGCGCGCGTCTTCGGTGTGGAGACCGGAGGCGACGCCGGGAGGATCGTGACGGATCACGCTGCGCTGAAGAGCGACGACGGCGATCTCGCGGGGTATCTCGACACGAACACCGAGTCCCTGCAGAACGCGGCGTGGGCCGTCTCCCGGCGACTCGACCTGCTGACCGAGAACCGGCCGCTCGGACCGACCGCCTTCCAGAAGGCGGTCGTGGGAGCCTCCCATGGCGGGTAGAGGCTCTCCTCAGCGGACGGGCGTCGCGCTGACCGTCGCCGCTCTGCTCGTGATGTCGATGACCGCTTGTGCAACGGAGAAGGAGGCGAGACCGGTGAGCACGATGAGTCCTCGGGAGGGTCGGGATCGGGTGGTGGAGTTCGTGCGGGACTCCGCGGGGCGGCTCGATGTGGAGGGGTGGTGGCCGCGGAGCGGCGCGGCCAGGCCCGATGTGTGCGGCCCCGGCGACCGGGTGAGCGGTGCGAGCTACAGCTACGCCTGGTGGGCCCCGGCGGGCACCGATGTCGAGGGGGATGCGCGGAAGGTCGCGGACTACTGGGAGTCGCTGGGGATGACGGTGAGAGTGACCGATTCGACTCCGCGCCCGACGGTCTACGGGCAGGGCGGACCGGTGCTGCGGGCGAGCTTCGTCACCGGCGCTGTCGAGGAGATGTACATGATCGGGGCGGAGATGCCGTGCGCGCCCGGCGATTTCGAATCACTCCTCCTCGAGGACGAGGCTCAGCGCGCGGCGGGCGCGGTCCTTCCGGGTGATGAAGGGGTCGTCCCGAAGCCGGATCCGCGGGACCTCCCAGTCTCCTCCGATCCGTCGGGTTCCGGCTCGGAGGGATGAGCCGCCCCGTCCACCGCGTCCGGATCGGAGATGCCGACGTCGCTTCCGTTGCCGGGGGAGGGGTCGGCCTCAGCGCGGTGCGCCCACCAGCTGCGCGACGTGCACGACGAAGGCGCGGCGGCGGTCGCGCGTCTTCTCCCCGCCCCGGGAGGCGAAGGGGGTGAGGTGCCAGATCTCGCAGAGGCCGAGGAGGGCGATGAAGAGGTCGTCGGCGGACCAGCTCGCGTCGACGACGCCGGTGCGCTGCCACTCGAGGACCCGGGCCTCGGGGGCGGGGACCCCGCCGAGCTGCTCGCCGGCCTCCTCCCAGACGCCGGCTCCCTCCAGGCGCGCCCACGTGAGCAGGCGCAGGAACTCCGGGTGCTCCCACACGTGGTCGAACATGCGGCCCGCGAGGTCGGGGAGGTCCGCCGCCTCGGCGAGGAGCGTCTCGTCGAGAGCGCCGAGCGCCTCGACGACGGTCGCGACGAACAGGCCGCGCTTGCCGCCGTAGTAGGCGTAGAGCCGCTCCTTGTTCAGACCCGCGGCCGCGGCCACACGGTCGACCCGGGCGCCCGCGAAGCCGTGGGCGGCGAACTCGACGGAGGCCGCGCGGAGGATCCGCTCGCGTGCGGGCAGCGCCGCATCGGATGTCGGCTCCATGGTTCACCTCCGGGCGCTCGAACGATACACTCTTCTTCGCCCAACCAACTGGTTGGGGTGGTTCGGCCCCGATGACGCGGCTCGGATCCGGACCCGCCGGTCCCGCTCCGCTCCGTGTGAAAGGCCGCCATGCCCTCCCCGTCCGCTCCCTCCTCCGCCCGCCGCTGGTGGGTGCTCGTGATCCTCGCGCTCACGCAGCTCGTCGTCGTGCTCGACGGCACCATCGTCACGATCGCCCTCCCCGCCGCGCAGGCCGACCTCGGCCTCACCGACGTCGAGCGCCAGTGGGTCGTCACCGCCTACGCCCTCGCGTTCGGCGCGCTCCTGCTCCTGGGCGGCCGCATCGCCGACTACACCGGCCGCAAGCGCACCTACCTGATCGGGATGATCGGCTTCGGCGCCGCCTCCGCCTGGGGCGGCCTCGCCACCTCCGGCACCGAGCTGATCGCCGCCCGCGGGCTGCAGGGCGCCTTCGCCGCGCTGCTCGCTCCGGCCGCTTTGGCCCTCCTCACCGTCTCCTTCCCCTCCGGCCGCGAGCGGGGCACGGCCTTCGCCGTCTTCGGAGCGGTCGCCGGAGCGGGCGCCGCCGTCGGCCTCGTGCTGGGCGGGCTGCTCACCGAGTTCGCCGACTGGCGCTGGTGCCTCCTCGTCAACGTCCCCGTCGTCGTAGTCGGCGCGATCGCCGGCCAGCTGCTCGTCACCGAGAGCCGCGCGGAGGGGCGCAACCGCTTCGACGTCGCCGGGACGATCACCGTCGCGCTCGGGCTCGCGAGCGTCGTCTACGGCTTCACCCTCGCCGAGCAGGGCTGGCTCCGCGTCGACACCCTCGGCTTCCTCCTCGTCGGCGTGCTGCTGCTGGCCCTCTTCGTGCGGATCCAGGCCCGCTCCGACCACCCGTCGCTGCCGCTGCGCATCGTCGCCGACCGCGTCCGCGGCGGAGCCTTCCTGGTCCAGGCGATCGTCGGCAGCGTGATGATCGGCTCCACCCTCTACCTGACCCTGCACCTGCAGCTGGTCCTGGGCCTGCCGCCGCTCGAGGCGGGCCTGGCCAATCTGCCGATGACGGTGACGATCATGATCGTCGCCGGAGTCGCCGCCAAGCTGCTGCCGCGCATCGGCCCGCGCGTGCTGATGATCGTCGGCCCGCTGATCGCGGCGGCCGGGCTCCTCTACCTGAGCCGCATCACCCCCGACGGCGGCTACCTCTTAGAGGTGCTGCCCGCGCTGATCCTCCTGGGCGTCGGCATGGCGATGGTCTTCGTGCCGCTGCAGAACCTCGCGCTCACCGGAGTCGCGGCCCACGACGCCGGTGCCGCCGGAGCGACCGCGAACGCCGCCATGCAGATCGGCGGCTCGATCGGGCTGTCGATCTTCACGACCCTCTACGCGGGAGTCGCGGGTGAGCAGCAGTCGCCGGTCGCCTTCGTCGACGGCTACTCCGCGGTCTTCGTCGCGGCCGCGATCGGGCTGGTCGTCGCCTCCGTCGTCGCCGTCGCGATGATCCGGGTGAAGAAGGAGGAGTTCCTCGCTCAGGCTCCGAAGGAGGCCGTCGCCCACCTGGGCTGATCCCGGCCTAGGCTCGGAAGCGCTATGCAGCCACTGACCGAGACCGAGATCCGCGAGTCCTTCGTCAACGCCTCCCGCAAGGAGGTCGCCGATCTCGCGCTGCCGAAGGACTTCGACGCGCTCGACTGGTCGGTCATCGACCATCTCGGGTGGCGCGACCGGAGGATGGGCCGCCGCGCCTACGTCGTCGTGCCGCTGGAGGAGCGCCTCGTCGGGGTCCTGCTCACCCAGGCCGACGCCCTACCGCGCTCGCGGGCGCAGTGCTCGTGGTGCCGCGACGTGCAGCTCCCGAACGACGTCGTCTTCTTCGGGGCGCGGAAGGCCGGAGCGGCCGGGCGGGCGGGGGACTCGCTCGGCACGCTCGTCTGCTCCCGCTTCGAGTGCTCGGAGAATGTGCGGCGGCGCCCGTCGGTGGCCTACATCGGGTTCGACCTCGAGGCGGCGCGGGCGCAGCGGATCGCGACTCTGCGGGCGCGCACCGAGGGCTTCGCGCGCGAGGTGCTCGGCGAGGCGTGACCGCGCTCAGCGGCGCGTGGACGCGCGCACGTGCATCCGCTCGCCCTGGCGGCCGAAGAGGCTGAGGAACTCGACCTGCTGCTCGTCGGCGCGGCCGAACCAGTGCGGCACCCGGGTGTCGAACTCGGCGGCCTCGCCGGCCGGCAGCACCAGATCGTGCTCGCCGAGCCGCAGGCGGAGCCGCCCGCTCAGCACGTAGAGCCACTCGAAGCCCTCGTGCGCGCGCTGCTCCGCCGGCTCCGTCACCGGCCCGGCCGGGAGCGTGTGCTTGAACGCCTGGAGCGCACCCGCGTCGCGGCTGAGCGGCTGGATGAGCATGCCGTTCCGGCGCACCGGCCGGCCGTGCACGCGGGGATCCTCCGGTGCGGCGCCGACGAGCTCGTCGAGCGGCGCCCCGAGGGCGCGGGCGATCGGGAGGAGCAGCTCCAGCGTCGCGCGACGGCCTCCGCTCTCGAGGCGCGAGAGGGTGCTCGCCGAGATGCCGGTCTCGGCCGCGAGGGACGCGAGCGTGCGGTCGCGGCGGGTGCGCAGGCGCCGGAGCCGTGGCCCGACGGCGGCGACGATCTCGTCGTCGGACGGGGCGGGCGGGGTCTCGGGCACGACGCCATCCTGGCACGTGCGGTCGCGCCGCATGCCGGAACGGCACGGATCCTCGCGGCCCGCCCCGGGGCGGCGGACCATCGACCCATGACCTCCACCGACGCCCCCACCGGCCCGTCCGTCCCCGCCCCCGCCGACGTCCTGATCCTCGGCGCCTCCTTCGCCGGCCTCGCCGCTGCCACCGCCCTCGGCCGCAGCCTCCGCGACGTCCTCGTCGTCGACGGCGGACCTCCACGCAACGCACCCTCGCCCGGTGCCCACAACGTGCTGACCCGCGACGGCGTCCCGCCCACGGAGCTGGTGCGCCTGGCGCGCGCCGAGGCCGAGGGCTACGGTGCCCGGGTGGTCGAGGGCGAGGCGGTCCGCGCCTCCGCGGGTGCCGAGGGCGTGACCGCGACCCTCGCCGACGGCACGGTCCTCCGCGCGCGCCGCCTCCTGCTCGCGACCGGCGTCCGCGACCTGCTGCCGGAGATCCCCGGGCTCGGCGCCCGCTGGGGACGGGACGTCCTGCACTGCCCCTACTGCCACGGCTTCGAGGTGCGCGGCCGGCGGATCGGCGTGCTCGGCAGCTCGTTCGCCGGGCACCAGGCGCAGATGTTCCGACAGCTCAGCGACCGGACGTCGATCCTGCTCCACGGCGCACCCGCGCCCGTCGGCGACGAGGCGGCGGGGCTGGCCGCCCGCGGGATCGCTCTCGTGCCGGGTCGCGTCGAGAAGGTCCTCGTCGAGGACGACCGCCTGGTCGGCGTGGTGATCGACGGTCGGCGGCACGAGCTCGACGCGCTCGTCGTCGGCCCGCGGGTCGAGGGGCGGCTCCCCGAGGGGCTCGGCCTCGAGCTCGCCGACCACCCGTCGGGAGTCGCGCGGCACCTCGCCGTCGATCCGATGGGCCGGACCGGCGTCGCCGGGGTCTTCGCCGCGGGCTCGCTGGTCGAGCCGATGGCTCAGGTCGTCGCCTCGTCCGCCGACGGGCTGCGCGTGGGCGCGGCGATCAACCACGACCTGATCGAGGAGGAGATCGCCGACGCGCTGCAGGCCGCCTGACGCGCGCTCAGCGGCGGCGGTACTCCAGCTCCGGGCGGCCGGGGGAGCCGTAGCGGGGCGCGCGGTCCGCCACTCCGGAGTCGGCGAGGTGCTCGAGGTAGCGGCGAGCGGTCACCCGCGAGATGTCGAGGCGGGTGGCGAGCTCGGCCGCCGAGAGGCCGACGGGGCCCAGCAGTGCGGTGACGGCCTCGAGGGTCTGGGCCGAGAGCCCCTTCGCCAGACCCGGGGCGTTGGAGGTGCGGAGCGCCGCGAAGGCCCCGTCCACCTCGTGCTGGCTGGCGACGTCGGCGCCGTGCATCCGCTCGCGGTACGACCGGTAGCTGGCGAGCTTGGCGGCGAACGCGCTGAAGACGAACGGCTTGATCAGGTACTGCACGATGCCGGCGGCGACGGAGGCGCGCACGTTCGCGGCGTCGCGGACAGCGGTGATCGCGATGACGTCGACGTCCAGGCCCGCCGCCCGGACGGCCCGGCAGAGGTCGAGGCCGCCCATGTCAGGCAGGTTCATGTCGAGCAGGATCAGCGCGATGCCCGGGTCCGCGCGCAGCGCCCGGATCGCCTCCGCGCCGCTGCCGGCGACCGCGGCCACCTCGAAGCCGTCGACCCGCCGGACGTAGTCGGCGTGGGCGCTCGCGGTCAGCGGCTCGTCCTCGACGACGAGCACTCGGATCACGACGCCACCCGCGCGGGCAGCGGCAGCTGCACCGTGAACACCGCGCCGACGTGGCGCGAGACCTCGATCGAGCCGCCGAGCCGCTCCACCACCTGCTGCACCAGCGCCAGGCCGATGCCGCGGCCGAAGCCGTCCGACTCCTTCGTCGAGTAGCCGCGCGCGAAGACGTCGGCGGTGCCGGCGACTCCGGGGCCGCTGTCCGACACCTGCACCACCAGCTCGCCCTCCGCGAGGCCGAGGTAGACCTCCACCCACGGCTCGCGGTCCGGAGCGGAGGAGGCGGCCGCGTCGAGGGCGTTGTCGATCAGATTGCCCAGCACCGTCACGAGGTCCCCGGGCTCCAGCCCCTGCGTGCCGGGCTCGAGGTGCGTCTCGAAGTGCAGCTCGACGCCGCGCTCGCGGGCCTGCGCGGCCTTGCCCAGCAGCAGGGCGGCGATCACCGGCTCCTGCACGGAGCCGAGGACCCGGTCGGCCAGGCGCTGGCTGAGGTTCAGCTCGCCGGCGGCGAACGCGAGCGCCTCGTCGGGCCGGCCGAGCTCGATCAGCGACGCGATGGTGTGCAGGCGGTTCGAGAACTCGTGGGTCTGTGAGCGCAGCGCGTCCGAGAGGGTGCGCAGCGACTCCAGCTCGCCGCTCACCCGCTGCAGCTCGGTGCGGTCACGGAGCGTGACGACCGTGCCCAAGGGGCGGGCGCCGGGGGAGGCGGCGGGCCGCTCGTTCACCACGAGGATCCGCTCGCGGGCCACGACCAGGCGGTCCGAGACGGGCTCGTCGTCCTGCAGCAGCTCGCGCAGGGCGACGGGGAGGTCGAGCTCGGCGACCGGCACCGGCGTCCGCACGCCCTCGAGCCCGAGCAGCTCCAGCGCGTGGTCGTTGGCGAGCACCAGTCGGCCGCGGTCGTCGACCAGCAGCAGCCCCTCCCGCACCGAGTGCAGGACGGACTCGTAGTAGGCGAAGACCTGGCTCATCTGCTCCGGGCCCCGCCCGCCCGTGACCCGCCGCAGGTAGCGGGCGAGGAGCCACGAGCCGAGTGCGCCGAGCGCGACCGCGCCGAGCGCGCCCCACGCGACGACCTGCACGCGGGCGGCGAAGGAGGCGTCCACGGCCGAGAGCGTGACGCCCGCCGACACGAGCGCGACGACCGCGCCGTCGGCGTCCTCGATCGGTGCGACGGCGCGGACGGAGGGCCCGAGCGTGCCGGTGTACGTCTCGGTGAAGGTCCGCCCCTCCAGCGCGGGCTCGATCGTGCCCTGGAACGGCAGGCCGATCCGGTCGCGGTCGCGGTGGGTGTACCGGGTGCGGTCGGGGGCCATGATCGTGAGGAAGTCGACGCCGGTGTCCCGCATGACCTCCTCGGCGTACGGCTGCAGGCTCGCGGAGGGATCCGCACCGGCCGTCGACTCGAGGACGAACGGATTGTCGGCCACCGTCCGCGCCACGACGAGGCTCCGCTGGGCGGCCTCGTCGCCCGCCCGGCTCCGCGCGTCGAGGGCCAGCACCGCGACGGCCGCTGCGGCGATCAGCAGGATGCTCAGCAGCTGCACGGCGAACAGGCGCGCGGCGATGCTGCCGCGCGGTCCGCGTGCGCTCGGCGTCCTGACCATGCCACTCCCTCGTGAGCGAGCGCTCGGGGCGCCCCGCCGTGAACAGTATGAACGCAACCGTGCCGGGCTCCGGAGCCGGGGCCACCATCGTCCTACCCCCTCACCTCGACGAAGAGAAGGACACCCCCATGGCGAAGACGCCTCAGACGCCGTCCGACCGGCTGATCCCCGCGGTCACCCCTCCGAAGACCCGGCGGCGCATCGATCGGAACCACTGGCTCTACATCGCCGTCATCATCGCCGTGGTCGCCGGCGTCGTGGTCGGACTCGTCGCTCCCGCCTTCGCGGCGACGCTCGAGCCCGTCGGCAAGGCCTTCGTCGGACTGATCAAGATGATGATCGCGCCGATCATCTTCTGCACCATCGTCATCGGCATCGGCTCCATCGCGAAGGCCGCCACGGTCGGCAAGGTCGGCGGACTCGCGCTGGGCTACTTCATCGTGATGTCGACCTTCGCCCTGGCGATCGGCCTCGTCGTCGGCAACATCCTGCACCCGGGCGAGGGCCTCGACATCTCGAGCGCCACCTACGACACCAGCGACCTCAAGGCCGAGAGCACCAGCGACTTCGTCCTCGGGATCATCCCCGTCTCGCTGTTCTCCTCGCTCGTGGACGGCAGCATCCTGCAGACCCTCTTCGTCGCGCTGCTCGTCGGCTTCGCGCTGCAGAAGATGGGCGCCAAGGGCCAGCCGATCCTCGGAGCGATCAAGCAGCTCCAGGTCCTGGTCTTCCGCATCCTCTCGATGGTGCTCTGGGTCGCCCCGATCGGCGCGTTCGGCGCCATCGCCGCGGTCGTCGGCAAGACCGGCTGGGGAGCGGTCGTCGCTCTCGCCACCCTGATGATCGGCTTCTACATCACCTGCGCGATCTTCGTGGTCGTCGTCCTCGGCCTGCTGCTGCGCCTGGTGACCGGCGTCAGCATCTTCTCGCTGATGAAGTACCTGGCCCGCGAGTACCTGCTGATCGTCGGCACCTCCTCCTCGGAGGCGGCGCTGCCCCGCCTGATCGCGAAGATGGAGCACCTCGGCGTCTCCAAGCCCGTCGTCGGCATCACCGTGCCCACCGGCTACTCCTTCAACCTCGACGGCACGGCGATCTACCTCACGATGGCGTCGCTGTTCATCGCCTCGGCCACCGGAGCGCCGATGTCGATCCCGGAGCAGATCGGCCTCCTCCTCTTCATGATGATCGCCTCGAAGGGCGCCGCGGGCGTCACCGGAGCGGGCCTGGCCACGCTGGCCGGCGGCCTCCAGTCCTTCCGCC
This sequence comes from Rathayibacter sp. AY1C2, assembly GCF_002931195.1. Lineage (NCBI taxonomy): Bacteria > Bacillati > Actinomycetota > Actinomycetes > Micrococcales > Microbacteriaceae > Rathayibacter > Rathayibacter sp. AY1C2. The sequence continues at coordinate 127,399 of NZ_PSWG01000004.1, forward strand.
CCGACCTGGTCAACGGCGTCGGCGTGATCGTCGGCATCGACCGCTTCATGTCCGAGGCCCGCGCGGTCACCAACTTCACCGGCAACGCGGTCGCCACCCTTCTCGTGGGCACCTGGACCAAGCAGATCGACATGGTGCAGGTCCGCGAGGTCCTCGGCGGGCGCTCGCCCTTCGACGAGACCACGCTCGGAGCGGACGAGCACGAGGCCCCCGCGTCGGGCACCTCGATCACCGAGGGGATCGCCTCGATCCAGGACTCCGATGAGGCGTCGCGGATGCGTGCGGAGATCGCGGCCAAGCGCTAGCCGATCCGATCGCGACGGCCCCGCCTCCCGGAACCGGTCCGGGAGGCGGGGCCTCCGTCGTCCGCGGGTCAGTGCCTCCGCACCCCGAGGAGAGGCAGGGTCACCGAGCAGAGCGGCCCGATCAGCACCGCGAAGAGGAGGGTGCCGAGGCCGGCGTCGCCGCCGAGGGCCCAGCCGATGAGCAGCACCGTGAGCTCGACGCCCGAGCGCGCCACCCAGATCGGCAGGCCCGTGCGGGTGTGCAGGCCCAGCATCAGTCCGTCGCGGGGCCCCGGACCGAGGTGGGCGCCGATGTAGATCCCGCTCGCGACCGCCAGAAGCACGAGGCCTCCGGCGAAGAGCAGGCCGCGGGCCCACCACTCGTCCGGCGTCGCCAGCACGCGCAGCCCGACATCGATCATCGTGCCGACCACGAGCACGTTCAGCACGGTGCCGAGACCGGGCCGCTGTCGGAGGGGGATCCACAGCAGCAGGACGAGCAGGCCGATCACGTTCGTGAGCAGTCCGATCCCGAGCCCGGTCTGGTGCGCGACCCCCTGGGCGAAGACGGTCCACGGGTCCACGCCGATCGCCGCGCGGATCATCATCGCGTCGGCGAATCCGTAGAGGATCAGGCCCACCAGCAGGCGCGGCACGGGTCGGAGGCGCCACTGGCCAGCCGGGGGAGCGGCGGCGGCGACGGGAGCGGTGAGCGTCATGGACTCATCACAGCGCGACATTGGCCTTCTTCGCGCGGTCCAATCCGGCTACCTTGGACGCATGGCTGATGTCCACTTCGGCGCGCGCGCCCTGCAGACCCTCCTCGGCGACTGGCGCGAGCAGCGCGGCACCCGGCCCGCCTACCTCGCTCTGGCCGACCGGATCCGCCTCCTCGGGATCGACGGCCGCATCCCCGCGGGCAGCCGCCTGCCCGCCGAGCGCGAGCTCTCGGCCCGCCTCGGCGTCAGCCGCACGACCGTGGCCGCCGCGTACCGCGAGCTGCGCGACAGCGGCTACCTCGTCAGCGTGCGCGGCTCCGGCAGCGTCACCCGCCTGCCGGGAGCGGCCGTGCACGCGGTGCCCTCGCTCGCGCCGGACTTCCTCGACTTCACCAGGGCGGCCCTGCCCGCCGTCCCCGAGCTGGCCGAGGCGTACACCCGCGCGGCGCAGGCGGCCCCCGAGCACTTCGACTCCGGCTCCTACGACACGGTCGGCCTGCCGGTGCTGCGCCGCGCGATCGCCGAGCGCTACACCGCGCGGGGTCTGCGCACCGAGCCCGGCCAGATCATGGTGACCATCGGCGCGCAGCACGCGATCGCGCTCGTCGCCCGCACCCTGCTCGCGCGGGGCGACCGGGCGCTGATCGAGGCACCGACCTACCCGCACGCCTACGAGGCCCTCCGGCTGGCCGGCGCGCGGCTCGTGCCGGTGAACGTCGACGGGGCGGACGGCTGGGACGGAGAGGGCCTGATCGCCGCGCTGCGCGGCACGAGCCCGAGCCTGGCCTACCTGATGCCCGACTTCCACAACCCGACGGGCCGCTCCATGGCCCCCGAGCTGCGGGAGCGGGCGATCGCCGCCGCGGCCCGGCAGGGCACGCTGATCATCGCCGACGAGACGACGGCCGAGCTCGACATCGACCGGCGGATGACGCCGCTGCCGTTCGCCGCCTACGGGCCCGAGGGGACGGTGCTCTCGATCGGCTCCGTCGGCAAGACACTGTGGGGCGGCATCCGGATCGGCTGGATCCGCGCCGAGCGGGCGGTGATCCGCAAGCTGGCGCTGGCGCGCTCGGCGAGCGACCTCGGCACGCCGATCCTGGAGCAGCTCCTGGTCGCGGACATGCTCGGCCGGATGGACGGCGTGCTGGAGCTGCGGCGCTCGCAGCTGCGCGCGGGCCGCGACCACCTCGAGGCGGCCCTGGCGCGCGCGATCCCGGAGTGGAGCGTGCCGCGGGTCTCGGGCGGTCTCTCCACCTGGGTGGGCCTGGGCCGGCCGGCGAGCTCGCAGCTGGCGCTCGCCGCCCGGACGGCGGGACTGCTGATCACCGCGGGCCCGCGCTTCGGGATCGACGGCGCCTTCGAGCGCTTCCTCCGCATCCCGATCGGCTACTCGCCCGAGGCGACCGACCGGGCCGTGGAGGCGCTCGCGACGGCGTGGGCGCAGGTCGCCCGGCACCCGGCGGCCGACCCGGGGTACCTCGCCGACGTGGTCTGAGGTGGAGTGCCCGCCGGGCGTGTGAGATCGTTCTCTCATGAGCGACGGGTACGGCTACCTGCTGGTCCACTTCGTGGAGGACCGGACCGGCCACAGCGAGAAGATCTTCCTCTCACTCAGCCGGGGCGACGATCCGCTGCGCTGGCGCGCGCTCGGGCCGGTGCTGGAGTGGACCGGCGGCACGGGCGGCGTCCGCGACCCCCACATCGTCCGCGGGCCGCGGGGCTTCCACCTCGTCGCCACCGATCTCCGCGTCTGGCGGCCCGAGGGCCCGGACTGGGACCTCTACCGGCACCGGGGGAGCCGCGACCTCGTGGTCTGGGACTCCCCGGACCTCCTCGAGTGGTCCGAGCCGCGCGCGGTCGCCGTCGCTCCCGAGGGCGCGGGCATGGCCTGGGCGCCGGAGTCGGTCTACGACCCGGTCTCGGGCGACTTCCTCGTGCACTGGTCCTCCGGCCTGGCCGAGGACGGCGACCCCGCCACCGGCGAGACGGGCGACAGCCGCGTCCTGCTCTCCCGCACGCGCGACTTCCGCACGTTCACCGAGCCCGAGACCTACCTGCGGCTGCCCGGCGGAGTGATCGACATGACGCTGCTGATCGAGGGCACGGCCGTCCACCGCTTCGCCAAGCAGCACGACGAGGCCCCCGACACGATGCAGGTGTTCCAGCAGGTCGGCTCCTCCCTCCTCGCGGACGACTTCGCCACCGTCGCCCGGGGGATCGGGCAGGAGCTCGGCCCGAGCATCGAGGGGCCGCTGGTCTTCCGGCACCACCGCGAGGAGCGCTGGTCGCTCTGGGTCGACCAGTACGCCCTCCGCCCCTACGGCTACCGCGCCTACACGAGCACCGACCCGGCCTCGGGCCGCTGGGAGCTCGTGGAGGAGTTCGACCTGCCCGAGGACACCAAGCACGGAGCGGTCCTCCCGCTCACCCGATCCGAGTACACGGCGCTCGACGAGCGCCACCCCGCCTGAGAGGCCCCGCATGACCGACTTCAGCCCCCGTCTCGCCGACGCCCTCGTCACCGTCCTCGGTGCCGACGGCGCTCCGCTCGCCCACGCCGACGTGACGGTCGAGCAGCGCCGCCACGCCTTCGCCTTCGGCTGCACCCCTCCGAGCACCGACCCCGCGCGCGCCGAGGAGCGCCGGCTCTGGCTCGACCTGTTCGACACGGCGACGCTCCCCGTCTACTGGGGCCGCTTCGAGCCGGAGCGCGGCCGCACCGCGACGGAGGAGGTGCTCGCCGAGGCGCGCGCGCTCGCCGCGGACGGCGTCCGGCTGAAGGGGCACCCGCTGGTCTGGCACTACGTGAAGCCGGAGTGGCTCGACGCGCTGCCGCTGGACGAGGCCGAGCAGCTCCTCCGCGCGCGCATCCGCCGGGAGGTGGGCGCCTTCGCCGGGCTGATCGACACCTGGGACGCGATCAACGAGGTCGTCATCATGCCGCGCTTCGCGAACGAGCCGGACGGCGTGACGAACGCCGTCACCCGCCTCGCCCGCGAGAAGGGACGCGTCGGCATGGTCGAGCTGGCCTTCTCGGAGGCGCGCAGCCTCGGCACCGGACCGGTGCTCGTGCTGAACGACTTCGACCTCGGGCCCGAGTACGAGCGGCTGATCGAGGACGTGCTCGAGGCCGGGATCCGGCCCGATGCGATCGGCCTGCAGTCGCACATGCACCAGGGGTTCCGCGGGGAGGAGCAGATCACGGCGATCTGCGACAGGTTCGCGCGCTTCGGCCTGCCGCTGCACTGGACCGAGACCACCCTCGTCTCGGGCGAGCTGATGCCCGCCGAGATCGAGGACCTCAACGACCACGTGGTCGAGGACTGGCCGACCACTCCGGAGGGGGAGGCGCGGCAGGCGGACGAGATGGTGCGGCACTACGAGACGCTGGTCGCGCATCCGGCGGTCGAGGCGATCACCTACTGGGGCTTCGACGACGCCGGAGCCTGGCTCGGAGCGCCGGGCGGGTTCCTCCGCCGCGACGGGAGCCCGAAGCCGGCCTTTGAGGCGCTGCGCTCGCGGATCCGCGGGGACTGGTGGCTCGAGCCGACGGTGCTCCGGACGGACGCCGAGGGGCGCGTCGGAGTCCGGGCCTTCGCCGGGGACTTCGCGCTCTCGAGCGCGGGGGCGGGCGCTGCAGTGAGCCTCACTGTCGGGTCGTCGACGGCGGAGGTCCGCCTGGGCTGAGGGCGTCCGGGCCGGCCGGTGGCGCGGGTCGCCCCGTCGCGCGCCCCGGAACGCCGCGTCCCTCCCAACACTCAGTCGGCTGATGGAAGACTCGGAGGGTGCATCTCCTCGCGGTCCTCAGCATGAAGAACCGGGCGCTCATCGCGCTCGTCACCGTCGTCATCGCCGTCTTCGGCGGAGTCGCCCTGACCGGGCTCAAGCAGGAGCTCGCGCCGTCGATCTCCTTCCCGCAGCTCGCCGTCGTCACGTCCTACCCGGGCGCCGCTCCGGAGGTGGTCAACGACGACGTCTCGACGCCGATCGAGACCGCCATCCAGGGGGTGCCGGGGCTCGAGACGACCAGCGCGACGTCCTCCACGGACTCCTCCCTCATCTCGGCGTCCTTCACCTACGGCACCGATCTCGCCACCGCCGAGCAGAAGATCCTGCAGGCGATCAACCGGATCAAGAGCACGCTCCCGGACGGCGTCGACCCGCAGGTGGTCACCGGCTCCCTCGACGACCTGCCGGTGCTGCAGCTCGCCGTCTCGAGCGACGGCGACGCGGACGCGCTGGCCGAGCGCCTGCGCACCACGGTCATCCCGGACCTGGAGAAGGTCGAGGGCGTGCGCGAGGCGGCGCTCGTCGGCGAGACCGCCCAGCGCGTCACGATCACCCCGGACGACGCGGCGCTCGCCGCGGCCGGCCTCTCGACCGGCGACATCCGCTCGGCCCTGCAGCAGAACGGCGTGCTCGTCGCGGGCGGACAGATCACCCAGGACGGGTCGACCTTCTCGGTGCAGTCGGGCGTCAAGCTCGACTCGACCGACGCGATCGCGGCGCTGCCGCTGCTGCCGTCCGCAGGTGCCTCCGCGGGTGCGGGCGGCGCCGGTGCGTCAGCGGGCGCGGGTGCCTCCGCGGGCTCCGGCGCTTCGGCGGGCGGCTCCGACGCCGGAGCGGCGGCGGGAGGCGCGGCCGTGACCGCAGAGCCGACCGTCACCACCCTCGGCTCCGTCGCGACGGTCGCCGTCACCGACGCCCCCGTCACCTCGATCTCGCGCGTCAACGGCCAGCCCGCCCTGACCCTCTCGATCACCAAGCTCCCGGCCGCGAACACCGTCGACGTGTCGACCGGCGTGGCCGCGCTGCTCCCGGACCTCGAGGAGTCGATCGGCGACAACGCAGCCTTCACCCCGGTCTTCGACCAGGCGCCCTACATCCAGGAGTCGATCGCGTCGCTCGCGCAGGAGGGGGCGCTCGGCCTCGTCTTCGCCGTGCTGGTGATCCTGCTGTTCCTGCTGTCGGTGCGCTCGACCCTGGTCACGGCCATCTCGATCCCGACCTCGGTGCTGATCACCTTCATCGGCCTGCAGACGGCCGGCTACACCCTCAACATCCTGACCCTCGGCGCGCTCACCATCGCGATCGGCCGTGTGGTCGACGACTCCATCGTCGTGATCGAGAACATCAAGCGGCACCTCGACGCGGGTGAGGACCGGGCCCGGACCATCGCGGTCGCCGTCCGCGAGGTCGCCGGCGCGATCACCGCCTCCACGATCACCACGGTCGCGGTGTTCCTGCCGATCTCGTTCGTCGGCGGCACCACGGGCGAGCTGTTCCGGCCCTTCGCGCTGACCGTGTCGATCGCCCTGCTCGCCTCCCTCGTGGTGGCGCTGACGATCGTGCCGGTGCTGGCCTACTGGTTCCTCCGCCCCTCGAAGCGGCCGGCGGTGCGCCAGGCCGCGCAGGCGGCGCTCGCGGAGGAGCGCGCGGCGGCCGGAGGGGCACCCGCCTCGGGGGTCCCGGCCGACACCGCCGCGCCGGTCGAGGAGGCCCCGCACCACGGCGCCCACGCCGCTCCCCGGCGGGCGCGCGGGCTGCAGTCGGTGTACGGCCCGATCATCCACTGGACGCTGAAGCACTCGGTCGTCACCGTCCTCCTGGCGCTGCTCGTGCTCGTCGGGACCGGTGCTCTGTACCCGCTGATGAAGACGAACTTCCTCGGCTCCAGCGGGCAGGACACCTTCACCGTCACCCAGACGGTCCCCGTCGGCCAGAGCCTCGACGCGCAGGACGCGACGGCGCAGCAGGCGAGCACGGCGATCCTCGGCGTCGGCGGCGTCGAGACCGTCCAGCTCACCGTCGGCTCCTCCGGCGGTCTGCAGAGCGCGTTCGGCGGAGGAGGCGGCGGCGGCACCTCGATCCGCTACTCCGTCACCACCGACGAGTCGGCCGACCAGGAGGCCGTGCAGGCGGACGTCCGCGACGCGCTGTCGGGCGTCGCCTCGGCCGAGGACATCAGCGTCGCCGCCTCCTCCGGCTTCGGCGCCTCCTCGGACATCGAGGTCGACCTCTCGACCGCCTCGCAGAGCGATCTCCAGAGCGCGAGCGACCAGCTCCTCGAGGCCCTGCGCGGGACCGACGGGATCAGCCAGGCCGAGAGCAACCTCTCCTCCTCGCTGCCCTACATCGCGGTGCGGGTCGACCGCGACGCCGCGGCCCGGGCGGGTCTCAGCGAGGTCGCCGTGGGCACGATCGTCAGCCAGGCGCTCCAGCCCAGCCAGGTCGGCAGCGTCGTGATCGACGACCGCACCCTCTCGATCTACCTGGCCGACGGGCAGCCGCCGGCCACCGTGGACGAGCTGCGGAACCTCGAGGTGCCGACCCTGACCGGCACCGTCGCGCTCTCCACCCTCGCGGCGGTCGAGCAGACGGACGGCCCGGCGAGCATCACCACCGAGCGTGGCCAGCGCACCGCGACCATCACCGTCACCCCGGAGGGCGACGACCTCGCCTCGGCCAACGTCGCCGTGCAGAACGCGATCGACGCCACGGCGCTTCCGGCCGGTGTCGACGCCTCCCTCGGCGGAGTGACCGCCGACCAGGCCGACGCGTTCTCGCAGCTGGGCATCGCGCTGCTGGTCGCGATCCTGATCGTCTACGTCGTGATGGTGGCGACGTTCCGCTCGCTCCTGCAGCCGCTGCTCCTGCTCGTGTCGGTGCCGTTCGCGGCGACCGGCGCGATCCTCCTGCAGGTGATCACCGGCGTGCCGCTGGGCGTGCCGTCCCTGATCGGCGTGCTGATGCTGATCGGCATCGTCGTCACGAACGCGATCGTGCTCGTGGACCTGGTGAACCAGTACCGCGACCGCGGGATGCCGGTGCGGGAGGCGCTGCTGCACGGCACCGAGCGGCGGCTCCGGCCCATCCTGATGACCGCCCTCGCGACGATCTTCGCCCTGCTGCCGATGGCGCTGGGGATCACGGGCCACGGCGGCTTCATCTCGCAGCCGCTGGCGATCGTCGTGATCGGCGGCCTGGTGTCCTCGACGGTGCTGACCCTCGTGGTCCTGCCCGTCGTCTACAACCTGGTCGAGGGGTATCGTGAGCGGCGGCGTGCCGCCCGCGCCGGGAAGGCGTCGGCATGACGGACATCAGGGATGCGGCCGAGACGGTCGGCTCGCGCTGGCGCAGCGGCCCGGAGCGCGCCACCGCGGTCCTCGACGAGATCGGTCCGGAGCGCTTCGTCGCCCGCGACTTCCGCCCGGGCACGCTCCGGCACCTCGTCCTGATCCGCTTCCGCCCGACGGCGCTGGTCGCCGAGGCGGACGAGGTCACCCGCCGCTTCCTCGCCCTCGCCGACGAGTGCGTCCGCGACGGACGGCCCTACATCGAGTCCATCGAGACCGGGCCGCAGCTGAGCATCGAGGGCGCGGGCGAGGGCTTCGACCGCGCGTTCCTGCTGACCTTCTCGTCCGAGGGCGACCTGCACTACTACCTGGGCCGGCCGGCCGTCGAGGACCCCGCGCACTGGGATCCGGCGCACGACGCGTTCAAGGAGTTCGTCGGGCCGTTCGTCGACACGGCCGGCATCGTCGCGTTCGACTTCCGACCCGAAGCGCACTGATGGCGACTCCCGAGTTCGTGCTGCGGCTGCGCGACCGGATCGGGACCGAGCTGCTCTGGCTCACCGGCGTGACCGCGGTGATCCTCCGCGAGGAGCCGGCGCTCGAGGTCCTGCTCGTCCGGCGCGCCGACACCGGCGCCTGGACGGCCGTCACCGGGATCATCGACCCGGGCGAGACCGTCGCCGGGACCGCCCGCCGCGAGGCGCAGGAGGAGGCAGGTGTCGAGATCGAGGTCGAGCGCCTCGTGCAGGTGCACACCCTCCCGCCGATGCAGTACCCCAACGGAGACCGCTCGCAGTACCTCGACCACGTGGTGCGCTGCCGCTGGATCTCGGGGGAGGCCCACGTCGCGGACGACGAGTCGACCGAGGTCGGCTGGTTCGCGCCCGACGCGCTGCCGCCGATGTCGGACGAGCACCGCGCGCGGATCGAGCGTGCGCTGTCGGACGAGCCGGGCTGTTCGATCGACTGACGGCGGGGGTGCGCGCCGGACGAGGCGGGGCCGCCTCTCGGGAGCGGCACAGGGATGGCGCCGGGCGTCCTGCCGTGTCGGCCTCCGACCGGGCGGGCCCTCGGGCCGGGCTCCTCGGACCCGGTTCGCCTCGGATCGGGCGCTGCTCAGACCGGACGCGCGAAGCAGAGCACCGCGTCGTCGCCGACGTGGGCTCCGAAGCCGTCGATCGCCGTGAAGCCGAGCGCCCCGGCCGCTGGGGCGAGCTCCGGAGCGGCGGCCAGGCGCAGCGTGCGGATCCGCTGCACCCGCGCCCACGACTCCGCCGCCGCGACGAGCCGTCGGGCGACTCCCGTGCGCCGATAGACGGAGGCGACCACGAGCTCCAGCACCTCGGCGAAGTCGTCCGGGCCGGGAGCGAGCACCAGCACGCCGGCCGCCGCCCCGTCGATCCGGGCGATCAGGACCCGGGCGTGCGGGGGCGGGACCGCGGCGAGGAGGCCCTCCGCTCCGGCTGCGTCCTCGAGGCGGACGACGACTCCGCTCACGAGCCCAGGTGGGCGCGGAGGAACTCGACGACCCGAGCACGCAGAGCGTCGTCGAGGAGCGCGATCGAGTGCAGCGAGCCGGGGAGGACGAGGAGGTCGACGCTCGAGCCCGCTCCGCGCAGCGCCTCCGCGAAGCGGGTCGACTGGCTGAGCGCGACCCGCTCGTGCGCCGCGTGCGCGATGAGGAACGGCGGCTCGGAGCCGTCCACCTGCGCGAGGGGCGAGGCGGCGGTCGCGGAGGGGCAGGAGGCCAGGTCCGCGCAGTCGAGGTAGCTGCGCACGGCGGCCGCGACTCCGACCACCGGGTCGTCGTCGGCGAGGCCGGCGGCGCTGAGATCGGAGGGGCCGCTCAGGTCGACCACGGCGGCCAGGCGCGACGAGGTCGCCGGCAGCGTGCCGAGCAGAGAGGCGAGGTTGCCGCCGGCCGAGCCGCCGAAGGCCGCCACCCGCTCCGGATCGATGCCGAAGCGCGCGGTCTGCTCCGGCTCGAGCAGCCAGTCGAGGGCGGCCGTCACATCGTCGAGCTGCGCGGGGAACACGGCGGCGGGCGCGAGGCGGTAGTCGACCGAGACGGCGACGAACCCCTCCGATCCGAGCCACTGGCAGATCGGACGCCAGTTCGCGTCGGCCTTGCCTCCACGGGCCCAGCTGCCGCCGTGCACGACGAGGACGGCGGGCCGCGGCTCCGCCGACGGGGCAGGGGAGGAGCAGACGTCGGCGCTCTGCCCAGTGCTCGCGTCGTAGACGACGTCGGCCGTCACGCTCACGCCGGACCAGTCGGGTGCGGGTGCCGCTCCGAGCGCCTGCGCCACCGGCTCCGAGACGGGAGTGGTGCTCGCGCAGCCCGAGAGGAGGAGTGCGAGGGCGGCCAGGACCGCGGCGACGCGTCGCGGGGATCGGGTGGGCTCGCGCATGAGTGCGATCAGCGTACGGGGTGCCCGGCGCCCCGGATGCGGCACCCCCGCGATCAGGGGGTGCCGGGCTCGCGCTGCAGCCGGACCAGGACGACCCCCGCGACGATCAGCGCGCCGCCGCCGAACTGGATCGGCGCGGGCAGCTCGCCGAGGATCAGCCACGCGGCCGCGATCGAGAACAGCACCTCCGTCAGGCCGACGAAGGAGGCGATCCGCGTGCCGAGACGGCGTCCGCCCTCGATCCCGAGCAGATACGCCAGCACCGTCGACATGCCGAGGATCACGCCCGCGGGGAGGAGCCAGCTGACCTCCGCTCCGACGAACACCACCTCTCCGAAGGTCGCGCGCAGCGGTGTGACGCGGAGCGCCCCGAGTGCCAGCAGGATCGCGGCGCCGACCGTCATCGCCCCCGCCGTGAGCGCGATCGGCGGCAGCTCCGGATCCACCCGGCCGGCGATGACGTAGTAGACGCACAGGCCGAGCGAGGCGGTCAGCGCCCAGGCGATGCCGACCAGCTCGGGGGTCGACTCGCCGGACAGGTCGAGCACGAGCACCAGGCCGCCGAGCGCGAGCGCGGAGCCGGCGAGGGTGAAGCGGCCGGGGTGCCGGCGCGTGCGCGCCCAGGCGAGGAGGACGAGGAACACCGGCGCGAGGTACTCGATCAGCAGGGCGACGCCGACCGACATGTGCTCGATCGCGCTGTAGAAGCAGAGCTGCGCGGCGATCACGGCGAAGACTCCGTAGAGGGCGATCGTGCCGAGGTTGCGGCGGAGCACGGGCCAACGGCCGCGGAGGGACAGGACCGCCGGGATCGCGAGGATCAGGGCCGCGCCGCCCGCCCGCCAGAGGACCGCGGACGCCGGCGTCCAGCCCGCCTCGAGGAGCGGCTTCACGAACGGCCCGCCCAGACCGAACGCAGCCGACGCGGCCAGCGCCGCGGCGAGGCCGGAGCCGAGGCGCCGTGCAGGCGCGGGCGCGCTCGCGGCGGGGAGGGTGACGGCGGCGGTGCTCTCGGCGGTCATGGCCGGCTCCTTCAGGAGTCAAAAGGATTACACTCGTGACAGCGAGCTGATCGCACACTACTGAGCCGCACTGTCAGGAGTCAACATGGTGTTCGCCTATGACGTCGAGGCGTCACTGACCTCCACCGCCACCCTCGTCAACACGCTCCCCGAGCTGTCGCCGTCCGGCGAGGACGAGATGGCGACGATCGAGCAGCTGGACGACTTCCTCCTCGAGAACCGGTACACGGGCAGCCGCGACGGATCGGCCGAGGAGCTGGAGGCCGTGCGGGCGATTCGCTCCTCCCTCCGCACACTCTGGCTCACGCGGGCCGAGGAGGACCTCGTCCCCGTCGTCAACGGGATGCTCGACTCCGGCCGCGCGCTCCCGCAGCTGGTCCGGCACGGACCCTACGGCTGGCACCTCCACGCGACGCGCGACGAGAGCCCGCTCGCCACGCGCATCCTGGTCGAGGCCGCCATGGCGTTCGTCGACGTGATCCGCGGCGACGAGCGCGAGCGGATCCGCGTCTGCGCGGCGGAGGACTGCGAGGCGGTGCTCGTGGACTTCTCCCGCAACCGCTCGAAGCGCTACTGCGACACGGGCAACTGCGGCAATCGCGCGAACGTGGCCGCGTACCGCGCTCGGCGGGCGTCGCAGTAGCGGACGGGCGGTCGTTGCGCGCGGGCGCGCGTCGATCGTGCTGCGGCTCGGGGCCGGGGGGCTGTATGCGGGGCGACTCCGCGGGGGACCGGTTGCGGAGGTGCCGCGACTCCCGGGCTTCGCGGCTCCCGGCTTTCGCGGCCCCCGACCTGAGCGGCTCCTGGCCGCACGTCTCCCCGCCCTAGCCAGGCTCCGGGGCCGCGTGTAGACTCGCTCGGTCGGCTCTTGACACCGTGCGTTCGCGTGCGGATGGGTTTGTTAGTCAAGTGGGCCGAGTCTCCGACAGTCGTCGTGAGACGAATCACATGTGTGAATCGGCCCCGGTCAATGACTCGCCCGGGTTCTCCCCCTGCTGCCCCGCAGCAGTCCAGCGCACGGACGCCCCTCACGACGGGGCTCCTCCGGCGTCGCCTCCTCGCGCACGACCTGAACCCAGGAAGAACTGCCATGCCCAAGAACAAGAAGCCCGCCGGCGGACGTCCGGCCAAGAACTTCGAGCCCAACCGCTTCGGCGCCTCGAGCGGCAAGTCCCAGCTCGGCGGCCGCTCGCGCTTCCCCGGCGCCAAGCCGGGCTCGCGCAGCGAGGGCCACCGCGGCTTCCGCGCCGTCGACGAGAACGCCCCCAAGAAGGCGCGCTGGAACGCCGATGAGCGCGCCGAGCGGGCCACCGAGCGCACCGATCGGCCCGCCCGCGGGAACGACCGCGACGAGCGGCCCTCGCGCGGCTACGACCGCGACGCGCGTCCGGCGCGCTCGAACGACCGTGACCAGCGTCCGGCGCGTTCCTACGGGCGCGATGAGCGTCCGGCGCGTTCCTACGGGCGCGATGAGCGTCCTGCGCGTTCCTTCGACCGGAGCGACCGCCCGGCCCGTTCCTTCGACCGTGACGCGCGTCCGGCCCGCTCGAACGATCGCGACGATCGTCCGGCCCGTTCCTACGGGCGCGACGACCGTCCTGCGCGTTCCTTCGACCGGAGCGACCGCCCGGCCCGTTCCTTCGACCGCGATGCGCGTCCGGCCCGCTCGAACGACCGCGACGATCGTCCGGCCCGCTCCTACGGACGCGACGACCGTCCGGCCCGCGCCGGCGACCGCGACGAGCGCCCCTCGCGCGGCTACGACCGCACCGAGCGTCCCGCCCGCTCGTTCGACCGCAGCGACCGCCCGGCCCGTTCCTTCGACCGGGATGCGCGTCCCTCGCGCGGCCACGACCGCGGCGACCGCCCGACCCGCTCGTTCGACCGCGACTCCCGGCCCTCGCGCCGCGACTCCGGCTCGGACTTCTACCCCAGCCGCGACGCCCGTGCGCCGCACCAGGCCGACGACGTCGTGCTCGAGCGCCTCGAGGCGACGGCCACTCTCGCCGTCGACGTCGAGGGCGTCACCTTCGGCGACCTCGGCCTGGGCGGGAACATCGTCCGGATGCTGACCGAGCTCGGAGCGGCCGCGCCGTTCCCGATCCAGGCCGCGACCATCCCCGAGGTGCTCGCCGGCAAGGACGTCCTCGGACGCGGCAAGACCGGCTCCGGCAAGACCATCGCCTTCGGCGCCCCCGTCGTCGAGCGGCTGATGGAGAACAACGGAGCGAAGGGCCGCAAGCCGGGCCGCGCTCCGCGGGCGCTCATCCTCGCGCCGACCCGCGAGCTCGCCATGCAGATCGACCGGACGATCCAGCCGATCGCCCGCTCCGTCGGCCTGTTCACGACGACCATCTACGGCGGCGTCCCCCAGTACAAGCAGGTCGGAGCCCTCCAGCGCGGAGTCGACATCGTCATCGCGACGCCGGGCCGCCTCGAGGACCTCGTCGAGCAGGGCCGCCTCGACCTCTCCAACATCACCATCACGGTGCTCGACGAGGCCGACCACATGTGCGACCTCGGCTTCCTCGAGCCCGTGCAGCGCATCCTCCGCCAGACCGCCGACGGCGGCCAGCGGCTGCTGTTCTCGGCCACGCTCGACAAGGGCGTCGCGACGCTCGTGGACGAGTTCCTGGTCGAGCCGAGCGTCCACGAGGTCGCCGGCGAGGACCAGGCGTCCTCGACCATCGACCACCGCGTGCTCCTGATCGAGCACCGCGACAAGGCCGAGATCATCGAGCAGCTCGCCGCCCGCCAGGGCAAGACGCTGATCTTCGCCCGGACCCGCGCGTTCGCGGAGCAGCTCGCGGAGCAGCTCGACCACGCGGACATCCCCGCGACGAGCCTCCACGGCGACCTCAACCAGTCGCGCCGCACCCGCAACCTCGCACTGCTCACCAGCGGACGCGTGGACGTGCTGGTCGCGACCGACGTGGCCGCGCGCGGCATCCACGTCGACGACATCGACCTGGTGATCCAGGCCGACGCTCCCGACGAGTACAAGACGTACCTCCACCGCTCCGGCCGCACCGGCCGCGCGGGCAAGACGGGCACGGTCGTGACGCTCATCACGCGCAACCGCCGCCGCCGCATGGAGGAGCTGCTCGACCGGGCCGAGATCGAGGCCGAGATGATCGAGGCCCGCCCCGGCGACCGCGTCCTGCGCGAGATCAGCGCCCCGGCCGAGTAGCCGCCGACCGCACGACACGAGGCGCGGACCCCCTGCATCGGGGTCCGCGCCTCGTGTCGTTCGTGGTGAGTGCTGTGGTGCGGAGTGACGGCGAGTGCCGGGTCGTGGTGACCCTCCGACTCCGCGCTGCGCAGGGCTCCTCGCTGTACGGCTTCCCGTGGGGCGGCGCTGCGTTGCGCGACTCTGTGCTGGACGACTCTGTGCTGGACGACTCTGCAGTGCCCGGCTTCGCGGAGGGCTTCTGCACGCACGAACGCCGAAGGGCGGACACCGCGAGGTGCCCGCCCTTCGGCGTGTTCACCGGCCGGAGCCGGTGAGGGGAATCAGCTGGCCGGGGGGGTCAGCACGGTGTCGATGAGGTAGACGGTCGCGTTGGCGGTCTGGACGCCACCGCAGATGACGGACGCGTCGTTGACCTTCAGGTCGTCGCCGGAACCGGTGACGGTGAGGTTGCCACCCTGGACGGTGGCGTGGTCGCCGGCGATCGCGTCAGGGGCGATCTGGCCGGGGACGACGTGGTAGGTCAGGATCGAGGAAAGCGTCGCGGCGCCCTCGGGGGTCTTGAGGGAGTCGACGGTCGCGGCGTCGAGCTTGGCGAACGCGTCGTCGACCGGGGCGAAGACGGTGAACTCGCCGCTGTTCAGCGTGTCGACGAGGTTGACGTCGGGGTTGAGGCCACCGGAGACCGCAGCGGTCAGGGTGGTGAGCAGCGGGTTGTTCGACGCGGCGGTCGCGACGGGGTCGAGCGACATGCCCTCGACCGAGCCGGCGCCGTCCGGGACCTGCTCGGCGTACGCGGCACAGCCGGGACCGACGAGGTTCGCGGCCGGGTCCATGGTCGCCATGGGGGTCGAGGAGGCGGAAGCCGACGAGGTGGCCATCGGGGTCGACATCTCGGTCGCCGCGTCGCTGGCGGCGGTGGTCGAGCCGCTTCCGCTCGAGCAGGCGGTGAGGCCGAGGGCGGCGGTGCCCAGCAGGGCGAATGCGGCGAGGGCGGAACGCTTGGTGGATCGCATGGGATTACTCCTTCGTGAGACGGCCCCCACGTGATGCGGAGGACCTGTTCTGTGTGGACCGTTTCGCGGCCGTTGACATGTGTTCGGAGCCCTCCCTGCGGGGGTTTGGATTTCTTTCGGTGATCTAGGTAACGGCTTCGTAACGGCAAGGATCCGGAACGCGGGGGGCTGCTCCGCCGCGTCGATTACCCTGGAGACGTCGCGCGCACGCGTCGACGCGACGACGAGAGGACGGGCGAGTGCAGACCCGAGGTGCACGAGTGGCTCGCGGCGTCGCCGCCGCTCTCGCAGCGACCGCCACGGCCGCCGCCTCCCACACGCTCGCGGGCGCCGAGACCCCCGCTCCTGCCGTGCTCGCCCTCGCCGCGGCGTTCGCCGTCGTCGTCTGCGTCCTCCTCTCGGGGCGCCGTCCGTCCCTTCCCCGGCTGACGCTCTCCGTGCTCCTCAGCCAGATCGCGTACCACGGCCTCTTCCTCATCACGGGCAGCGGTGGGGAGGTGAGCGTGGTCGGGACGACGGGCACCGGCGCGCACTTCCACGATGGGGCGACCATCGAGCTGATCGCCGGCGGAGGCGGACACGCGGCTCACGCGCCGGTGATGCTCGTCGCCCACCTCGCTGCGGCTGCCTTCACGATCGCGGCGTTCCGGTACGGCGAGCGCCTCTTCTGGACGCTGGGAGCAGGCCTCCACCGCGTCGTCGTACGGATCGTCGCCCGCGCGTCCGCGGTCGCGCTCCCGTCGGCACCCTGCGTCTCGATGACTCGCACCCCCGAGCCGCGGGCGCCCCGATCCCTCGACGCGGTCCTCTCGATCCTCCGGCACCGCGGGCCGCCGCTGCGGGTCCTCCGCGCCGCCTGACGCCCCTCCCGTGCGGGAGCGGCTCCGGTCGGCGCCTCCGCACGCACCGCAGACCCGCGCTGCGTCCAGAACTCCCGGCCCCGCGCCGGATCTCCCCCGAGGACACGACCGTCATGACCCGTTCTTCTTCTTCTTCTTCCTTCTCGCGGCTCCGCCTCGTCGGCAGCGGCGCACTCGTCGCCGCCGGATCGATCGCGCTCGCTGTCGCCGCGCCCACGGCGGCCAGCGCCCACGTGACCGCGGCGGCGAGCAGCACCGCCGCCGGCTCGTACACGGTGGTGACGTTCTCGCTGGCCCACGGCTGCGAGGGCTCGCCGACGACGGGACTCACGATCACGATGCCCGACGGCATCAACTCGGTCAGCCCGACGATCAACCCGAACTGGGACGTCGTGAAGAACGAGGTCGCGATCGCCGACCCGGTCACCGACTCCCACGGGAACACCGCGACCAAGCGGGTCTCGGACGTGGTCTACACGGCGAAGACGCCCCTCGCCGACGGCTACCGCGACACCGTCGCCCTCCAGCTTCAGCTCCCCGAGGACGCAGCCGGCTCCACACTGGAGTTCCCCGTGCTGCAGACGTGCGAGACCGGCAGCACCGCCTGGGACCAGCCGACCGTCGACGGCCAGGACGAGCCCGAGCTGCCCGCTCCCACCGTCGCGGTGACCGCCGCGGAAGCGGGGTCCGGCCACGAGGCCGGACACGACGACGACGGCGACGGTGACGACGCGGTCGCGACCACCGCCTCGGCGACGACTGCCACGAGCGGCGACGACGTGCTCGCCCGCATCCTCGGAGTCGGCGGGCTCGTCGTCGGCGCGGTCGGCGTGGCCGTCGGGCTCGCCTCCCGCCGCCGCGGACCCCGGGCGTCGGCGTGACCCGTCGGAAGGCCCTCGTCGCCGCTACCGCGATCGGGCTGCTCGGCTCGATCGCGGTGGCGGCGCCCGCCAGCGCGCACAACTACCTCGTCTCGACAACTCCCGCTGCGGACTCGACCGTGACGGAGCAGCCGGGAACGCTGGTGCTGACGACGAACGACGACCTGCTCGTCCTCGGGACAGACGGAGCGGCGGCGGCTCTGCGCGTCGTCGGGCCGGACGGGCTCTACTACGGCGACGGCTGCGTCAGCGTCGTCGGGCCGGAAGCGTCGATGCCGCTCGAGCTCGGCGCGGCGGGGGAGTACGAGGTGACGTGGCAGGTCGTGTCGACCGACGGGCACCCCGTGTCGGGCCAGTACGCGTTCGACTGGGCGCCGGCCGACGGGACCGCGCTCGCCGACGGGGCGGACTCGGTCCCGGACTGCAACGGCACCGTCGCGGTCTCAGGAGGACAGGCCGAGTCCGCCGACGAAGCGCAGGCGACCTCCGGATCGGACCCGGCATTCCTCGGGGACGTCCTGTGGATCGGCGGCGCTCTCGCCGCGGTCGCCGCCGCCATCGGAGTGACGCTCCTCGTGCTGCGACGGCGACCCCGCGACTGAGGCTCGTGAGCCTCCTGGGGTGGCGGTCGGTCAGTTCAGGAGGCTCGCGAGGGGCCCTTCACCGAGACCGGTGAGGACGGCCGCCGCGTCCTCGTAGACGGCGACGGCTCCGGCCTCGCGGAGTTCGGGCTCCGAGGTACCGCCGGAGAGGACTCCGACCGTTGCCAGGCCCGCGCGCTCGGCGGCCAGGACGTCCCAGGTCGCGTCGCCGACCATGACGGCGCGGTCGACGGAGACGCCCGCGCGGTCGAGCGCGATCGAGATCAGGTCGGGTGCTGGCTTGGCGGTCGAGACGTCTGTGCCGCTGGTGACAGCGTGGACGGAGCCGCCGAAGTCGAGGACGTCGAGAAGCACGTCCAGCTCGTTCTGCGGTGCCGAGGTGGCGAGGACGACGTGGACGCCTCGACCGACGAGCGTCGCGACGAGCTCGCGAGCTCCCGGGAGTGGAACGATGCGTGCTGTCGTCTCGGCGTAGTTCTTGGTGTGCAGCGACTTCAGCAGTGCGCGCTGCTCCTCCTTCACGTCGTCCTCGAGGAGCATGTCGAGCAGCTCCGACGAGTCTGCGCCGATCGCTCGTTGGATGCGCCAGGCGGGCACGACGAGGTCGGCCTGCCAGAAGGCGCGCGACCACGCCTCGACGTGGAGGAAGTTCGTGTCGGCGAGGGTCCCGTCGATGTCGAAGAGCACCGCCGAGGTCCCCGTCGTCGCGTCTTTCCTGTCCTTCGTTCCTGCCATGTCGCTGCCCCTCTTGTCGCTTCCGCGCCTATCGGCCCGTGCCGTCCACGCTACGCGGGCGCGCCGAAGCGGGCCCGCCCCTTGACCTGCCCGTCCACGCCACCCGACCTGCCCCTTGTCACGCCCCGCCGGTCCCGGTCGGATCGTGTCCGCCCTCCGTCCCGTTCCCCGGCTCCCCGGGCCGGGTGACATGCTGCCGTCCCGTCGGGCTCGTCCAGCGCAGCGTGCCGTCCGGCTCCTGCCGGTGGGTCCACCCCGTGGTGTGGCGGAGCCGGTGGTGGTGTCGGCAGAGGTGTGCGAGGTTGTCGGCCGACGTGGTGCCTCCGTGCTGCCAGTCGTTCGTGTGGTCGACGTCCGCGTGGCGGGTGCTGTGGGTGCATCCCGGGAACCGGCAGGTCCCGTCGCGGTGCTGGAGGTGGCGACGCAGGTCCGCCGGCACTCGGTAGGAGTCGCGTCCGACGGAGAGGACCGCTCCGCTCTCCGGATGGGTGAGCAGCCGCGTGAACGAGGGAGCACCTGCTGCGAGACGCCGCGCGGTCTCCGGATCGACGGGTCCGTATCCGTCGAGGACCGCGGGCTGGTCGGAGCGCCCGAGGAGGGTCAGTGCAGGCACGGTCACCGCGACTTCGGCGCGCACTCCCGCCGGCATCGACGTGCCGTCTCCCTCGGCCGATGTCTCCCCGTCGACCAGCAGCGCAACGGCGATGTCCGCGCGGAGCTGGCCCAGCGTCCGCTCCTCGTCCGGCAGATCCGCGAGGGAGCGGGCGGCCCGGTCGATCCTGTCCATCGCGCCGAGCGCATCGGGAGCTGCGGTGTAGAGGTGCAGGATCGCCATCCCGTCGTCGAGGCCCTCCACCCAGAGCGCGCGACGACGGGCGCAGTCCCGATGACGTTCGCTGAGCGTCTGCGGGTGCAGCCGTTCCCGGAGCGACCGGAGGGCGCGTCGCAGCTGGGGCGGCGTGCAGGCTACCGCGATCGTGGCGGCCTCCTCGTCGAAGCGCCCACGGACCTCGGCGGGGACGTCGAGCGCTCCTCGCACCACGAGTCGCGCGTGCTCGGGGGAGAGCGCTCCGTCCGCGAGTGCGCGCAACGTCGCCGGGAGGTCGTTCACCAGCAGGCGTGCCTCGTCGACCAATGCAGAGGCGTGCGCCTCCGAGACCCGGAGTCCCGTCGCGAGCTCCGCGATCAGCGCCCGGTGCGCCGCCTCCGCCCGATCCACCTGCACCTGGACGTGCTCGCCGACGAGAACCGCCGGTGCCGCCATCGCGAGGCGGCGTGCCTCCTCGACTGCCCGGTACCGGGATGCCTCGACGGCGGACCGCTCAGCGTGCCGTGAGCCGGCGAGCGCGAGCGCCTCCGTGAGCGCGTCGTCTACTGTCGCCGATTCCTTCATGCCCTGATCTCACCGGACGAAGTCTCGTCGTGGACCTCGGGACCGCCGTTTCATCGGACAGCATCGCGAAGAGCCGCCTGTGGAGGAAGTTCCCGCCCCCCTCACACCTTCCGCGGCACCGTGAACACGGTCTCCACTCCGGCCGAGTACAGCACCGAGTCCGGCGCGCGCGTCGCCAGCCCGGGGAAGCCCGCGGCGTCGAGCAGCCCGTCGTCGAGCGCCAGCAGTTCCGCGCGGCGCAGCGGCCACGGCCGGTGCAGGTTGCGGCCGTACCAGGTGGAGCCCAGGTGGCGCTCGTGGTAGGCCCAGCGTGCAGTGAGGAACGAGGCGAGCGGGTCCTCGCCGACCGGGTCGCCCGGGCGGACGACGATCCGGGAGCGGGCGGCCGAGTCCGAGTGCCGGATCGTGTCGTAGATCACCGCGCCGTGGCGGTGCTCGATGCTCATCCGGGCCCAGCGGTAGGGGAGCCCGAACACCGCCTGCGCGGTGAGCACGGGAAGGAGGTGGTAGGCGTCGAGCGAGACGAACACGACTCCGCGTCGTCCCTGCTCGTCGACGGAGTAGAGCCGGACGTTCACCTCGGGGAAGGTGCCGAGCCAGGGCACCCGCGGGCCGCCGAGGAAGGCCGTCCGCGAGAGCCGGAACGGGATCAGGCCCACCCAGGAGGAGCCGTCGTGCTCGTCGGGCCTCGTCCCGGCCGGGAGGTGGGGCGCCACCAGGGCGGGGTCGACCCGCCAGTGCAGGAACGTCGCCTCGGTCCAGCGCTGCTTCAGGATGCGCGGTCCGCCGAGCGCGGGCGCGGAACGGGTGACGGGTTCGACGGAGCTCACGCGCCCATCGTGCTCCGATGTGCTGCGAGCTCGCCCGTGCAGGCGCGCTCAGCGGCGCGCGACGAGGGCCTTCAGTGTCTCCAGCACCAGGGCCACCGGTGCGGAGGAGGCGGCGGAGTTCCGCACGACGGCCTCGAGGGAGCGGACGGGCCGGGGACGGACGACGGGCACGGCGCGGACGCCGTCCGGGAGGCGGTGGGCCGCGAGCTCCGGCAGGACCGTCACGCCCATGCCCGCGGCGACGAACGCGGCGGCGGTGATGTGGTCGTTGGCCTGGACGTGGAAGGGCGGCGCGAACCCGGCGGCGGCGCAGGCCTCCACGACGTTCCGGCGGCACCAGCCGGTGGGCAGGTCGTTGTCGACCCAGCGCTCGTTCGCGAGCTCGGCGAGGTCGATCTCGCTCCGGGAGGCGAGCGGATGACCGTCGGGCAGGACGACGAGGTAGGGGTCGTCGAGGAGGTGGTGCGCCGTGAATCCGGGGGCGGTCGGCTCGGAGGAGGCGACGAGGAGCTGCACGTCGGGGCGCGCTCCGACGTCGTCGTCGAGCTCCTCTCCCAGGCGCAGATCGAGGGCGAGGCCGGGGAACGCGGCGGTCAGCCGGCGGGCGACCTCCGGCATCCAGGCGCTGCCGACGGAGGCGAAGTACGTCACCGAGAGGCGGCCGGAGCGGCCCTCGCGCAGCTCCTCCACCACGGCCTCCGCTTCGGCGAGGCGCTCGAGGACGCGGTCCGCCTGGGCGGCGAGGGCGCGTCCGGCTGGGGTCGGGCGGACGCCGCGGCCCACCCGCTCCAGCAGGGTCAGTCCGGTCTCGCGCTGCAGAGCGGAGAGGTGCTGGCTGACGGCGGAGGACGTGTAGCCGAGGCTGGAGGCGGCTCCCGCGATCGAGCCGGAGGCGACGACGGAGCGGAGGATGCGGAGCCGGTGCACATCGAGCATGAGACGACCGTACAGTCCGGCTGAACGATCCGACAGTGAACGGAACTGGTGCTGAATCCCCGGCAGCGCCACGATGGCCTCATGACCGACGTCTCCTCCTCCGCCCCGCCCTCCACGAGGGACGCCCTCCTGCTGTGGGGAGCGATCGCGGTCACCGTCCTGCTCTGGGCGTCGGCCTTCGTCGGCATCCGCGCCACGACGGAGGACTTCGGCCCGGGCGCGCTGACCCTCGGCCGCATCGTGGTGGGGTCGCTCGCGCTCACGGTGGTGCGCGTCGTCCTCATCGCCCGGAGGCACCGCTCGGAGGCGGCTCCGGATCCGCGCACGGCGGTCCCGCGCGGGCGCCTCCTCCTGCTCGTGCTGGGCTGGGGGGTCGCCTGGTTCGGGGTCTACAACCTGGCGTTGAACGCTGCGGAGCGGCATGTCGACGCGGGGACGGCGGCGCTGCTGGTGAACATCGCGCCGATGATCACCGCCGTGCTCGCCGGGCTGCTGCTGGGGGAGGGATTCCCCCGCCGTCTCCTCGCCGGGATGCTCGTGGCGCTGACCGGCGTCGCGGTGATCGCGTTCTCCACCTCCACCGGGCAGTTCGACGTGATCGGCGTCGCCCTCGGCCTGGTCGCCGCCGTCGTCTACGGCAGCGCGGCGACCCTTCAGAAGCGCCTGCTGGGACGGATCGACGCACCGACGATGACCTGGCTCGGCTGCCTCGCCGGCACGGTCGCGTGCCTGCCCTTCGCCCCGGAGCTCGTCGAGGCGCTCGCCGCCGCTCCGCTCTCCTCGATCCTGGCCGTGGTCTACCTCGGGATCTTCCCGACGGCCGTCGCCTTCACGACGTGGGGGTACGTCCTCGCGCGCTCCAGCGCGGGTCGCACCGCGGCGTCCACCTACGCGGTGCCCGCGGTGGTGGTGCTGCTGTCCTGGCTCGTCCTGGGCGAGACCCCGCCGCTCGCCGCGCTGCTCGGAGGCGCGCTCGCCCTGGCCGGAGTCGCGGTGGCGACGCTGCGGAGGCGCCCGAAGGCGGTCTGACCGGCGGCGGACGCTCCTCCACAGCCGCCCGATCGCGTCGAGTCCTCGGGCGAGGCGGCTCGCGGGGATCCCGCGGGAGGGCCCGGGATATGCTGGGCGGACGTTCATCCCAGTCGGCGCCGAGCGCCAGGAACGGTGAGGATCCCGATGACCGAGGCCCTGCAGCCGCCCGTCCAGAACGCCCTCTCGCTCACGCCTCCGGAGCCGGTGGCGGCGGTGCCGACCACCTCGGCGCCGTCGATCGCGCCGAAGGTGCCCGAAGCCGCCCTGCCCGGCCTCGAGGCGAAGGTCGACGGCTACCTCGACACGCTCCTGGCGACGGAGTCCCGCAGCCCCGAGTTCGCGACGCGGGCCAACGACATCCGCACGATGGGCGACGCGGACATCCGCTCGGCCGCCGACTCGTCGAACCGGCTGCTGAGCACGCCGGTGCGCGCCCTCCAGGAGGGCGGGCTCTCCGAGGGGTCGACCATCGGGAAGACGCTGCTCGAGCTGCGCCGCACGGTGGAGGATCTGGACCCGTCCGAGGACAACCTGCAGAAGAAGATCCTGGGCTTCATCCCGTTCGGCAACAAGATCACCGACTACTTCCGCCGCTACGAGAGCGCCCAGTCGCACCTGAACGCGATCATCCAGGCCCTGTACGACGGGCAGGACGAGCTGCGGAAGGACAACGCGGCCCTGAACCTCGAGAAGCAGAACCTCTGGGAGACGATGACCCGTCTCAACGAGTACATCTACGTCGCCGAGCGGCTCGACGTGAAGCTCTCGGCGAAGATCGCCGAGCTCGACGCCACCGACCCGGAGCGGGCGAAGGCGCTGCGCGAGGACGTCCTCTTCTACGCGCGCCAGAAGCACCAGGACCTGCTGACCCAGCTGGCCGTGTCGATCCAGGGCTACCTCGCGATCGACGTCGTCATCAAGAACAACGTCGAGCTGATCAAGGGCGTCGACCGGGCGACGACCACGACCGTCTCGGCGCTGCGCACGGCGGTCATCGTGGCGCAGGCGCTCGCCAACCAGCGCCTCGTGCTCGATCAGATCACGGCGCTGAACACCACGACGTCCAACATGATCGAGGCCACCTCGCGCATGCTCGCCGACCAGTCGGCCTCGATCCAGTCGCAGGCCGCCTCGGCCACGGTCGGGCTGCCGCAGCTGCAGGCCGCGTTCGCGAACATCTACCAGACGATGGACTCGATCTCGGACTTCAAGATCAAGGCGCTCGACAGCATGGCCCAGACCGTCGGAGTCCTGCAGACCGAGACGGCGAAGGCCGGCGAGTACGTCGAGCGGGCCCGCCGCAGCAACTCGGACATCGACGCGACGTCCTCGCTCGATCTCGGCCGCTAGCCGATGGGCTGGTTCTCCCGACTGTTCACGGGTGCCCCCGCGGTGCCTGAGGAGGCCGCGCCCGCTCTGCCGAGCGTCCCGACGAGCGACGACATCCTCGCGGCGCTCGACCGGGTCGGCACGCGGACGGAGGGCCGGGTTCCCGGCATCGTCGCGGCACGCATCCAGCGGATCGACGAGACGGTCCGCGAGATGGTGCCCCGTCTCGACCGCCTCGGCGGGATGAGCCGGCAGGGCCACACCGTCGTCGCGACCGCGACCAGCTACCTCCCCGAGGCGGTGGAGGGCTACCTCCGCCTGCCGAGGGACTTCGCCGACCGCCGCGCCGTGCACAGGGGGAAGACCTCGCTGATGATCCTCTGCGATCAGCTCGACCTCCTCGGAGGCACGCTCGACCGCATCTCGGACGCCGTCTCGCGGCAGGACGCCTCGGCGCTGATCGCGCACGGGCAGTTCCTGGCCGAGAAGTTCACGGAGTCCTCGCTCTCCCCGAGCGGTCTCGACGCGCCTCCGCAGCCGGGAGCGCCGTCCGGATCCGGCTCGCTGACCCCGCCGAGCGCCTCGTGACCGCGCTCGCCCCGGCGCTGGACGCCCTCGTGCTCGCGGGGACGGCCGCCGGCCTCGACGCCGCGGCCGTCCGCGACGAGGGTGCGCGGCTGGCCGCCGCCGTCGCCGAGTCGATCCGCGGCGCCGGACAGGACTGGCTCGCCGCGACCGGCGCGACGGGCGGTCTGGAGGCGTTCTTCACCGCCGCCTCGAGCGGCCGGCGCTGGCGGTCGGGGCCGACCGATCAGCTGGCCGCCCTGGTCGGCGCGGGCTCTCACCACTCCTCCGCCTACGCCCGCGCCCTGACCGAGGTCGTCTCGGCGGCCAGCGCTCTCGGCGACCCGGGCATCGGCGGCATCGCCTCCGCCTCCGCGACCGCCGCGGCCCAGCTCTCCGCCGTCCCGGGCGCTCGGGGCGCCGCTCCGACGACGAGCGGAGGAGTACCGCACACTACCGGCCGGACGCCGGACGGTGCCGCGAGCGCCGACCTGCCGACCGGTCTGCCCGCCGGCGTGCCCGGGGTCGACGAGATCCTCGAGCGCCTCCGCCGGACCGAGCACGACGGTCCACAGGACGAGCCGGTGCCCGCCGCCGCTCCCGCCGCGGAGCCCGCCTCCGAGCCGGAGCCGCTCGACCCGCCGGAGTCCATCGACGACCTGCTCGCCGAGCTCGACGCGCTGATCGGCCTCGACCGGGTGAAGAGCGAGATCAAGCGGCAGACGCAGCTGCTCCGGATCGACACCCTGCGCCAGGCCGCCGGACTCAGCACGCCCACGCTCACCCGCCACCTCGTCTTCACGGGGAACCCCGGCACGGGCAAGACGACGGTGGCGCGGCTGGTCTCGCGGATCTACCGCTCGCTCGGCATCCTCTCGAAGGGCGTGCTCGTCGAGGTCGACCGATCGGAGCTGGTGGCCGGCTACCTCGGGCAGACCGCGACGAAGACCGCGGAGGTGATCGCCTCCGCGCGCGGCGGCGTCCTCTTCATCGACGAGGCCTACGCGCTCGCGCTCGACCAGTACGGCGCGGAGGCGGTCACCACCCTCGTGAAGGACATGGAGGACCACCGCGGCGACCTCGTCGTGATCGTCGCCGGCTACTCCGGGCCGATGCAGGGCTTCCTCGACACGAACCCGGGTCTCGCCAGCCGCTTCTCGACCACGATCGACTTCGCCGACTACTCCGACGACGAGCTCTCGGCGATCTTCGGCCGCCTCGCCGCCTCCGCGGACTTCGAGCCGACGGAGGAGGCGCTCGCCGCGTTCGCGGGCCTCGCCTCGGCGCAGCAGCGCACGGAGGCGTTCGGCAACGGGCGCTGGGTCCGCAACGTCCTCGACGCGGCGATCGCCCGGCACGCCTGGCGCCTCCGCGACGTGGAGGAGCCGACGCTCGACGAGCTGCGCATCCTGCTCCCCGAGGACGTGGTGGAGAGCCCCGAAGCCTCGAGCAGCCCGGACGGAGCCGGCGACGACGACGAGGGCGCGGTCGACGGCTCTGAGGAGGCCTTCGGGCAGGCGGACGCCGCCCCGAGCGGCGCGGCCGTCCCCGTCACCGACGACCCCGAGGAGGAGAGCCGTTGAGCACCGCACCCGCCGCGCCGCCCGCGCAGAGGATCCCCGAGCCGCCCCTCGTCCAGGTCGCCAACCGGCCGGCGCAGCGGAGGCCGTCGCTGCTGGCCCGCGCGACCGCGACCACTCCGGCCACCCTGCGCCTCCTGCTCGCCCTGACGGCGCTGGCGGCCGTGCTGTTCGGCGTGTTCGCGCAGCAGGCAGGAGCGATGCAGGCGCGCGCCGCGACCACGGCCCGGGAGCAGTCGGCGCAGCTGCTCGGAGTGCAGAACGTCCGCACGCTGCTGGTGGACGCCAACGCGATCGCGGCCAACACCTTCCTCGTCGGCGGACTGGAGCCGACCGAGCTGCGGGCGTCGTACGTCTCGAGCCTCACCGGCGCCGCCTCCGCGATCGCCGGGCTCTCGGCAGCCGACTCGGCGGACACCCGGGCCCTCGCCCGGGTCGCCAGCAGCATCACGACCTACAGCGGGCTGATCGAGCAGGCGCGGGCCAACAACCGGCAGGGCTTCCCCGTCGCCTCGGCGTATCTCGACCAGGCGTCGACGGCCCTCTCGGGAGACGGCGGCATCCTCGAGGACGTCGACGGACTCGTCGACTCCGGTGCCGACCGGGTCGCGGCCGCCTACGACGCCGTCCGCTGGAGCGTCCTGCTCATGATCGGCTCGCTCGTGATGCTGGTCCTCCTCCTGGCGGCGCAGCTCTGGCTCGCCCGCCGTACGCACCGCTACCTCAACCGCCCGCTCGCCACGGGGACCGCCCTCCTGCTGGTCGTCGGCGTCGGCGGGGCGCTCGCCTACGGATCGGTCGCGGCGGACGCGGGGACGGCGCGGGTCGAGTCCTACCGCGAGGCGCTCACCGTGTCGAACGCGCTCATCGCCGCGAGCGACGCCAAGTCGCTCGAGAGCTTCACGCTGATCAAGCGCGGCTCCGGCGCCGCCCTCGAGGAGCGCTACACCCAGGCCGTCGACTCCGCCCGGGAGAAGCTCTCGGGCGACCTGCAGG
The DNA here is from genome assembly GCF_002931195.1 of Rathayibacter sp. AY1C2. Classification (NCBI taxonomy): domain Bacteria; kingdom Bacillati; phylum Actinomycetota; class Actinomycetes; order Micrococcales; family Microbacteriaceae; genus Rathayibacter; species Rathayibacter sp. AY1C2. The sequence continues at coordinate 154,858 of NZ_PSWG01000004.1, forward strand.
ACGAGCTGGCGAGGACACGGCTCGTCGACGAGTTCGGGCAGTGGCAGTCGTTCCACGAGGAGATCCGGGAGGCGGACGACGCCGGGAACTGGGACCAGGCCGTCCGCGTCGCCACGATCACCGGGAACGGCACGCCGAACGACCTCTTCACCACCTTCTCCGACGACGCCCGCGACGTGGTGCAGGAGAAGGCCCTGGCCGCCGCCGCCACGCTCGACAGAGGTGCGGAGTTCGCGACCCTCGTCTCGTGGATCCTGCTGGCGGCGGGTCTCGCCGGAGCCGTGTTCGCCTGGCGCGGCATAGCCCAGCGACTGGAGGAGTACCGATGAACCGCCTGCGCGCCGCCGCCCTCGCCCTGGCCACCGCCGCGGCACTCGCCCTCACCGGCTGCACGACGGGGGCGGACGACCTCGGCACGCCCCTCGCCGCGGCGACCCCGACTCCGACGGCGAGCGCGTCCGCTCCCGCCGCTCCTGCCGCGGCGGACTGCTCGCCCTCGGCGGTCACCTCCTACGCGCCGACCGGCGTGACCGACAGCACCAGGCTCGCGGAGATCCGCGGGCGCGGGACCCTGCGCGTCGGCGTCTCGGCCGACACCCTCCTGATGAGCGCCCGCAACCCGATCACGGGGGCGATCGAGGGCTTCGACGTCGACATCGCCCGCGAGGTCGCCCGGGCGATCCTCGGCAGCGACTCCATCGACTACGTCGTGATCACCTCCGCTCAGCGCCTCCCCGCGCTCACCGGCGGCGACGGCGCCCCGCAGGTCGACATGGTGGCCCGCACCCTCACGATGACCTGCGATCGCTGGAGCTCGATCGCCTTCTCGTCCGAGTACTACGACGCCGGCCTCAAGGTGCTCGTCTCCGACGACCCCGACGGAGTCCCGATCACGGGCATCGGCGACCTCGACGGCGAGAGGGTCTGCGCGCCCAGCGGCACCACGACGCTCAGCCGCCTGCAGAACGACTACCCGGAGGTCGAGGCCGTCGAGGCCGCCACGCACTCGCAGTGCCTCGCCCTCTTCCAGGCAGGAGAGGTCGACGCCATCGCGGGCGACGACACGATCCTCGCGGGCTTCGTGGCGCAGGACCCGTACGCGAAGGTCGTCGGCGACGCCCTGAGCTCGGAGCCCTACGGCCTCGGCCTGCCCGCCGACGACCCCGACTTCGTGCGCTTCGTCAACGCCTCGCTCGAGAGCATCCGCAGCGACGGCCGCTGGCAGAGCATCTACGAGCGCTGGCTCGGGGTCCTCGGCGAGGCCTCGCCGCCGGCCCCGGTGTACGGCCGATGAGCACCGGTCTCGCGGAGGGGACCCCCGTCGCTCCGGGCCGGCTGGGGGAGGCCGCGCCGCAGCGCGAGCTCTTCGAGTACCTCGCCGCTCTCACCCGCTGGCTCCAGCGGACCACGCGAGAGCTCTCGCGGCTGGACGCCGCCGCGCTGGCGTCGCCGCAGGCCGAGAACTACACGGCCGACGTGGTGCTCGCCCAGTCGCTCCGCGAGTCCGTCACCCGGCGCCTCGCCGAGCTCGAGGCGGTCTGGGACTCCGGCCGCGTCGACGTCGTGGCGCGCGAGCGGATGTCGCAGCTGATCTGGGGCCGTCTCGACGCCTCCGGGAGCGGCGCGGTCTCGCTGGTGGAGGCGGTGCGCCTCTGCGACGCGGTCGTCGGCCAGCTGCGCTCCCGGCTCGAGCTCGACCCCAGCGGCACCGACGTCGCCGGACGGATCGTGGGGGTGCGCGCCGAGATCGAGCGCTGCCGCGACCTCACCCGTGACGGCGGCGGCACGGTCGACCGCGAGCGGGCGGAGCGGGTCGCCGTGCTGCGGTCCCGCCTCGACGCGCTCGCCGAGCGGGCGGGCCGGGGAGCCGACGTGTCGGGGCCGCTCGGCCAGCTCGAGAGCGACTCCGCCCGGCTCGAGCGCGACCTGATCATCGCCGCGTCCGAGCGGCGCGGACTCGAGCGCGACCGCCGTCGGGCGCGCGAGCTGGCGGAGGCGGCCGAGCACCGCGAGGCGCCGCTGCGCGAGCTCGTGGCCCGCTGCCGCCGCGAGATCGCCGACCCGCCGCGGCTGGCCGTGCCCGACGTCTCCCGGCTGGGCGATCCTCCGTCCGACCGCGAGGCGCTCGACGCGCACCTCGCCCGGCTCACCGCCGTCGGCCGCGCGTTCGACGCGGTCGAGGCCGCCTACACCTCGCCGCTGCGCGAACGGGCCGCCCTGGGCTTCCGCCTCCGGGCGCTGCGGGAGCGGGCCGAGGGCAACGGCCGCGCTGCCACCGCCGTCGGCGTCGCGGCCGAGGAGGAGGTGCGCGCCGCCCTCGACGCGGTGCCCTGCTCCGTCCCGCTCGCCCGTCACCTGGTCGAGCAGTACGACGTCGTCACCCGCGACCTCCCGCACCCCGACCCCGCGCACCACCGGAAGGCCACCCCATGAACGGCGCCCCCTGCACCGCGACTCCCGGCTGCACCGGAACGATCGAGGACGGCTACTGCAACGTCTGCGGCCTCCCGCCCGAGGAGGGCGCCGCCGCCTCCACGCCGACCGCGCGCCGCGCCGCTCCGGCCTCCCCGCCCGCCACCGCCTCCGCCGCCTTCGGCACCGGCTTCGTCGAGGGCACCCCCGGCGCCACGGCACCCGGCCCCGCGGAGGAGTCGGCCACCGCGCGCAGCACTCGCACCTCCTCCGCCCGCCTCGCCACCGCCGCTCTCGGCTCCGCCCGCACGGCGCAGACCGGCTCGAAGGTCACCCGCCGCGTCGGCACCACCTCGACCCGACTGCGCGGCCCGAGGCTCGGCGCCGGGCTCACCACCGTCCCGTCCCGCCCGGCCGCCGACCCGATGGCCGCCCTGATGACCGAGGCGGTCCTCCCCGAGCGCAAGCGCTTCTGCTCGCACTGCGGCACCGCCGTCGGCCGCGGGCGCGACGGTCGGCCCGGCCGCACCGAGGGGTTCTGCCCCAACTGCCGCACGCCGTTCTCGTTCACCCCGCAGCTGGTGAAGGGCGATGTCGTCGGCGGCCAGTACGAGGTCGTCGGCTGCCTGGCCTACGGCGGCCTCGGCTGGATCTACCTCGCGCGCGACCGGAACGTCTCGGGGCGCTGGGTGGTGCTCAAGGGCCTGCTCAACTCCGGCGACCCCGACGCGTACGCCGCGGCCGTCACCGAGCGCCGGTTCCTGGCCGAGGTCGAGCACCCGCTGATCGTCGAGATCTACAACTTCGTCCTGCACGACGGCGCCGGCTACATCGTGATGGAGTACGTCGGCGGGCCGAGCCTCAAGCAGATCCTGAAGGAGCGGCTGGACGCCAACGGCGGCGCCGCGGATCCGCTGCCGGTGGACCAGGCGCTCGCCTTCGTGCTCGAGGTCATGCCCGCCTTCGCCTACCTGCACGACCACGGCCTGCTCTACTGCGACTTCAAGCCGGACAACATGATCCAGGTGGGCGACCAGGTCAAGCTGATCGACCTCGGCGGAGTGCGCCGGATCGACGACGAGGACTCCGCCATCTACGGCACCGTCGGGTACCAGGCTCCGGAGGTCGCCGACCTCGGTCCCTCGGTCGCCTCCGACGTCTACACGATCGGCCGAACGCTGGCCTCGCTGGTGCTCGACTTCCGCGGCAACCAGACGACCTTCGTCGCCTCGCTGCCGCCGGTGTCCGAGACACCGCTGTTCCAGCGGTACGACTCCTTCTACCGCCTGATCGCGAAGGCATGCGCTCCCGACCCGCAGGACCGCTTCGCCACGGTGGACGAGATGCGCGGCCAGCTGCTCGGAGTGCTGCGCGAGGTCGTCGCGACCGACCGCGGTCCCGGACACCCCGCGCTGCACTCGACGGAGTCGGCCCTGTTCGAGGCGCCCGTGGCCGACGTGGTCGACCGCGTCCCGCCGTGGGACGCGCTGCCGGCGCTCCGCCGCGACGAGTCCGATCCCGCCCGGTCGTGGCTCGCGGGCGTGAACGTCGCCGACCCGATCGTGCGCCTGCGCGCTCTCGCGCTCGCGCCCACCGTGACGGTCGAGGTGCGGCTCGCCCGCGCCCGGGCGGCGATCGAGGCGCAGCGCTGGGAGGAGGCGGCCCGCGCGACGGGCGAGATACTCACGGAGGACCCGTGGGAGTGGCGGGCGGTCTGGATGAGCGGCCTCGCCCAGCTCGCGCGCGGCGACGACATCGGGGCCCGCGCCTCCTTCAACACCGTCTACGGTCAGGTCCCCGGCGAGCTCGCCCCGAAGCTCGCGCTCGCCGCGGCGTGCGAGGCGAGCGGTGAGCCCGAGGTCGCCGAGTCCCTCTACGTGATCTGCGCCCGCGCCGACGCGAACTACACGGCACCCGCCGCCTTCGGTCTCGCCCGGGTGCGGCAGCTGCGCTCCGACCTCGACGGGGCGCTCGACGCGCTCGACATCGTCGCGCCCACGCGCTCCTCCTACTCCGACGCGCGCCGCCGCCGGGCGGAGCTGCTGGCGGAGTCGGGCCGCGGGCTGCCCGCGCTCTCGGCCGCCCTCGCGAGCGTCGACTCCGTGTCGATCGACCAGCGGACCCGCCTCGAGCTCACGACCCAGGTCCTCGCCTCCGCCCTCGAGCTGGTGCGGCGCGACGGCCCGGCCGAGGGAGCGACCCTCGGCGGAGTCGAGGCGAACGAGGCCGCCATCCGCGACGGCCTCGAGGCCTCCTACCGCGCGCTCGCCGCCTCCACTCGCGAGCGCGACGAGCGCCTGCGCCTCGTCGACCGGGCCAACGAGGTCCGACGCTGGACGCTGACATGAGCGGCGCGCTGTCGACTCCCTGCCCGAACTGCGGCGAGCCGGTCACGACGGGCGACGCGTTCTGCGAGGCCTGCGGGACGCCGCTGATCGTCGCGGCCACCTCCTCCGCTCCGCCCGTCGCCGTCGGAGGATCCGCCGCCTGCGTCTACTGCGGGGGAGCGGTCGCCGAGGACGGCTACTGCGAGCAGTGCGGACGCCCCGCTCCGACCGAGCGCGAGCACTGGGCCGAAGCGCCGCACCCGCTGGTCGGCGGCGTCTGCGACCGCGGGCTCCGGCACCCGGCCAACGAGGACGCGATGGCGCTCGGGGCGACCACCGGCGCCGACGGCTCTCTGAGGGCGGCGCTGCTCGTGGTCTGCGACGGGGTCTCCTCGACCCCCGACTCCGACAAGGCGTCGCTCGCCGCGGCCCGTGCAGCACTCAGCGCACTGCAGGCCGAGGTCGGCGGGGAGAGCGCGGGAGCGGACCGCTGGCGCGCGCTGCTGCAGATGGCCACCGCGCGCGCCTCCGGAGCGATCGACGCGGCCGTGCCCGAGAAGCGGTCGAATCCGCCCTCGTGCACCTTCACCGCGGCGGTGCTGGACGGCGCGCTGCTCGTCACGGGCAACGTGGGCGACAGCCGCAGCTACTGGATGCCGGACGCGGGCGAGCCGCGGCAGCTCACGGTCGACGATTCGTGGGCGCAGGAGCAGATCGCCTCGGGAGTGCCGCGGGAGCAGGCCGAGACGGCGCCCGACGCTCACGCCATCACCCGCTGGCTCGGCGCCGACGCGCACGACGAGGAGCCGCGGGTCGCCTCCGAGGAGCTGACCGAGCCGGGCTGGGTTCTGGTCTGCTCCGACGGGCTGTGGAACTACGCGTCCGCCGCCGAGGACCTGGCGCGCGTGCTGCGCGAGTCGCAGGAGCGGGTGGGCGCGGATCCGGTCACGCTCGCGGAGGCGCTGGTCGCCTGGGCGAACGAGCGCGGCGGGCACGACAACATCACGGCGGCGCTGGCGCGGTTCGACCCGGCGGGTGCGGCGGAGGCAGCGGCTGAAGCGTCCGCTGCCGAGGTGCACGGTGAGGAGATCGGCACAGCCGAGCAGGATGCTGCCGACTCCGGTGCCGATCCCGATGGTGCGGAGCCGGACGCTGCCGAGCCGGACGCTGCCGGCGCCGCCGACCTCGGCGCTGCGGGCCCGAGCGCGGCCGACCCCGATGCTGCGGACCCGCGCGCGGCCGACCCCGCCGCCTCGAGCCCCGATTCGGCGACGCCCTCGCCCGACGCCTCCCGTCCCACCGACTGAGCGCGCCGATCCGTCCAGACCACCCCTCCACCGCTGGACGGATCGGCACCCCCGCGGCCGTGGTCACGCCCCTACAGTCGTCGCCATGAGCATCGCCGAGCCCGCCACCGCCCTGTCCGTCGTCGGCCACTGGATCGACGGGGCTCCCTCGGCCTCCTCGTCCGGCCGCACCGCTCCCGTCTACGACCCGGCGCTGGGAGTCGCGACCAAGGAGGTCGCGCTCGCCGACTCCGCCGAGGTGGACGCCGCCGTCGCCTCCGCGAAGGCCGCCTTCCCCGCCTGGCGCGACACGTCGCTCGCGAAGCGGCAGCAGATCGTCTTCCGCTTCCGCGAGCTCCTCGAGGCGAAGAAGCAGGAGCTCGCCGAGCTGATCACGTCGGAGCACGGCAAGGTCGTCTCGGACGCGCTCGGCGAGATCACTCGCGGCCAGGAGGTCGTGGAGTTCGCGACCGGGCTCGCGCACCACCTCAAGGGCGAGTACTCGGAGCAGGTCTCCACGGGCGTCGACGTCTACTCGACCAAGCAGCCGCTGGGCGTGGTCGGGATCATCTCCCCCTTCAACTTCCCGGCGATGGTGCCGATGTGGTTCTTCCCCATCGCCATCGCCGCCGGCAACACCGTCGTGGTGAAGCCCTCCGAGAAGGACCCGTCCCCGGCGATCTGGCTCGGCGCCCTCTGGAAAGAGGCCGGCCTCCCCGACGGCGTCTACACGGTGCTCAACGGCGACAAGCAGGCCGTCGATGGGCTGCTCGAGCACCCCGACGTCCGCTCGATCTCGTTCGTCGGGTCGACCCCGATCGCGCAGTACGTCTACGAGACGGGCACGAAGCACGGCAAGCGCGTCCAGGCCCTCGGTGGGGCGAAGAACCACATGCTGGTGCTCCCCGACGCGGACCTCGACCTCGTCGCCGATTCCGCGATCAACGCCGGCTTCGGCTCGGCGGGGGAGCGGTGCATGGCGATCTCGGTCGTCGTCGCGGTCGAGCCCGTCGCCGACGAGCTCATCACCAAGATCCAGGACAGGGCCGCGACCCTGCGCACCGGCGACGGACGTCGTGGCTGCGACATGGGCCCGCTGATCACCGAGGCGCACCGCGACAAGGTCGCCTCCTACATCGCGATCGCGGAGGAGGACGGCGCCGAGGTCGTCATCGACGGGCGCGAGATCGAGGTGGACGGCGACGCGAACGGCTTCTGGCTCGGCCCGACCCTGCTCGACAAGGTCCCCACCACCTCCCGCGCCTACACGGAGGAGATCTTCGGCCCGGTGCTCTCCATCGTCCGCGTCGCCTCCTACGAGGAGGGCGTCGCACTCATCAACAACGGCGCCTTCGGCAACGGCACCGCGATCTTCACCAACGACGGAGGAGCGGCACGCCGCTTCCAGAACGAGGTCGAGGTCGGCATGATCGGCATCAACGTCCCCATCCCCGTCCCCGTCGCCACGTTCTCCTTCGGCGGCTGGAAGGCGTCCCTCTTCGGCGACACCAAGGCTCACGGAGCAGAAGGCGTCCGCTTCTTCACCCAGCAGAAGGCCATCACCAGCCGCTGGCTCGACCCCTCCCACGGCGGCATCAACCTCGGGTTCCCGCAGCATTCCTAGGCTCTCTCCTCCTTCGTCGTCGATCGCCCGCAGTCGGCCTGGGAGGGTGGTCGCGTCTCGCAGAGCGTCCTGCGTTCCGCGCACGTCGATCCGCTGAGACGCGGATCACCGGTTGCGCTCCGCGGTGCTCGTGAGGCTCTCTCCTCCTGGCGTCGTCGATCGCCCGCAGTCGCGGTACGCGACCCGCTCTTCCCCGCGCGACCACCCTCCCCAGCCGACCGCGGCCGATCGACGACGCAGGAGGAGAGAGGCTCTTGAGCACCGCGCAACCGGCGATCCGCGTGGGAGCGGATCGTCGTGCGCGGTACGCGACCCGCTCTTCCCATCGTTCCCGCGTTCTGAGGCCGACCGCGGCCGATCGACGACGAAGGAGGAGAGAGGCTTTCCAGCACCGCGCAACCGGCGATCCGCGTGGGAGCGGATCGTCGTGCGCGGTACGCGACCCGCTCTTCCCAGCGGGACCACCCTCCCCGGCCGACCGCGGCCGATCGACGACGCAGGAGGAGAGAGGCTTTCCAGCACCGCGCAACCGGCGATCCGCGTGGGAGCGGATCGTCGTGCGCGGTACGCGACCCGCTCTTCCCAGCGGGACCACCCTCCCCGGCCGACCGCGGCCGATCGACGACGAAGGAGGAGAGAAGCTCTTGAGCACCGCGCAACCGGCGATCCGCGTGGGAGCGGATCGTCGTGCGCGGTACGCGACCCGCTCTTCCCAGCGCGACCACCCTCCCCGGCCGACCGCGGCCGATCGACGACGCAGGAGGAGATCGGCTATGAGTGCAGCCGCAGCGCCGTCCAGAGCTCGGTGCGGGCGGAGACGTCGTCGAGGTCGAGGCCGAGGGCGCGCTCGACGGCGGTGATGCGGTTGCGGAGGGTGTGACGGTGCACGCCGAGGTCGCGGGCGGCGGGCTCCCAGGCGCCGTTGCGGCGGAGCCAGACGCGGGCGCTCTCGAGCAGCACGGCTCCCTCGGGGGTCAGCAGCGGTGCGAGCATCCGGCGGGCGAGCGGTGCTGCTCCGGCGGCGGCGAGGAGCCCGATCATCCCCTCGGCGGTGACGTCCTCGAACCGGACCACCGGCCCGTCTCCTGTCCGCTCGGCGGCGCGCCGCGCCTCCTCGAGGCCCCGGTCCAGGTCCGACCAGCCGATCGGGGCGGAGGCGCCGGCGCTCGCGCCGTGCCGCTCCAGCACGGCGGTCAGCGGCTCGAGTCCGTCGGCGGCGGCCACGGCGACGAGCGAGCCGTCCCTCTCGGCGAAGAACAGGCATGCGCCGTCCTCCTCCGCCACGACCTCCAGCTCGTCGAGGAGCGAGTCGCCGTGCACGGGCGCGCTCAGCACGACCACCCGCACGGGCTCGGCGGGCAGCGGGCTCCCCAGGCGCCGTGCGGTGCTCTCGGCGACGTCGAAGGCTCCCGCCGCCAGCAGCTCGAGCAGTCCGGAGCGCAGCTGCCGGCGGGAGGAGTCCAGCGCGCGCCGCTGCTCCAGCGCGATGCTCGCCAGGGCTATGACGCTCGCGACGAGGTCGCTGCCCGCCGGGTCCAGGGGCGTGCCCGTGCCCACGGCGAGCACCCCGCGCAGGTGGTCGCGGCGCCCGATCGTCTGCAGCGTCACACCGCCGCCGTCGTCGAGCCTGAGTCCTGCTCGGCTACCGCGGGTCAGCGCGTGCCTCGCGGCCGCGGCGACCGCCTCCTCCGCCGGCACGTCGAGCCGGGTGGGCAGGTGCACCCTCTGCCCGGCCGCGTCGTAGAGGGCGACCCAGCAGTCCAGCTGCCGCTCCAGCTCGGTGAGGATCGCCGCGAGCCCGTCCGGCCGCAGCGCCGCGCGGGCGACCCGCCGCTGCGCCTCGAGCGACCACTCCAGCCGCTCACGCTGCTCCCGCGAGATCACGTCGGCGACGAAGCGGATGATCCCCATGAACGGAGTCAGGTCCGCCACCTCCAGCAGCGGCAGGCCCTGGCGCTCGCACGCCGTGACGAGAGCGGCGGGCACCTCGTCGTGCACGATGCGGGTGGCGAAGCCGAGCGCGCGGATGCCGCGGCCGCGCAGCCGGGCGACGTACTCCTCCGAGAACTCGGCGCTGTCGTGCCCGGTGAAGTGGACGCCGTCGGTCAGCAGCAGCTGCCCCGACTCGAGCCAGGGCGTCGGATCGACGAGGTCCGAGGAGTGCGCCCACACCAGAGGGGCGTCGAGGTCGGCCTCGTCGTGGACGCCGGCGAGCACGCGCAGGCGGAAGGCCGGTTCGGCCAGCAGATCGCGGACGGTCGCGGGCATGCGCGGCTCCCTTCGACGTTCCGTCCATCGTAGGGTCCGCGGATCGACGGATCCGCACGCCCGCTTCCGAGGCGCGCGCGGCACGATGGGGAGCATGACGTCCTCGACCGCCCCCACCGTCCGCGACAACGCCTCGGTCACCGCCGCCGACCGGTCCCGCGTGTTCCACTCCTGGTCGGCGCAGGGCGCGCTGAACCCGCTGCCGATCGCAGGCGGTCTCGGCGCCGAGGTCTGGGACGTCGACGGCACCCGCTACCTCGACTTCTCGAGCCAGCTCGTCAACGTCACCATCGGCTACCAGCACCCGAAGGTCGTCGCCGCCATCCAGGAGCAGGCGGGCGTCCTCACCACCGTCGGCCCCGCCTACGCGAACGAGACCCGCGCCGAGGCGGCCCGCCTGATCACCGAGCGGGCGCCCGAGGGCATGGAGAAGGTCTTCTTCACCAACGGCGGCGCGGACGCGAACGAGAACGCGATCCGCATGGCGCGGCTGTTCACCGGCCGCGACAAGGTCGTCTCGCTGTACCGCTCGTACCACGGCAACACGGGAGCGGCGATCGTCTCGACCGGCGACTGGCGCCGCATCCCCAACGAGTACTCCCGCGGGCACTTGCACGCCTTCGGGCCCTACCTGTACCGCAGCGAGTTCTGGGCCGAGACCCTCGAGCAGGAGTGCGAGCGCGCCCTCCACCACCTCGAGCGCGTCGTGCAGGCGGAGGGGCCGGAGTCGATCGCCGCGTTCCTCCTCGAGACCATCCCCGGCACCGCCGGCGTGCTCACCCCGCCGCCCGGCTACCTCGCGGGTGTCCGCGAGATCGCCGACCGGTACGGCATCCAGCTGATCCTCGACGAGGTCATGGCGGGCTTCGGCCGCACGGGGGAGTGGTTCGCCTTCGACGCCTTCGACGTGCGCCCCGACCTGATCACCTTCGCGAAGGGCGTGAACTCCGGCTACGTCCCGATCGGCGGCGTCGTCATCTCGGACCCGATCGCCCACCACTTCGACGAGCGCGTCTTCCCCGGCGGACTCACCTACTCAGGCCACCCGCTCGCCGCGGCCAGCGTCGTCGCGACGCTCGAGGCGATGGAGGAGGAGGGGATCGTCGACAACGCGCGCACCATCGGCTCGGAGCACCTGGCCCCCGGCCTGGCGGCGCTCGAGGCGAAGCACGACCTGATCGGCGAGGTCCGGGGCTCCGGAGTGTTCTGGGCCCTGGAGCTGGTCACCGACCGGTCCGCGCGTACCCCGCTGCCGGCGGCCTCCGTCGCCCGCCTCAAGACCGACCTGCTGTCCCGCGGTCTCCTGCCCTTCACCGCCGACAACCGGATCCACGTGGTCCCGCCGGCCGTCATCACCCCCGCCGAGGTCGCCCGCGGCCTCGGCATCCTCGACGACGCCCTCACCGCCTTCAACGGCTGACCGCACTCCGTTCCGCGGGGAGCGGCGTCCTCGCGGGGCGTATCCGGGGATCCGCGTTCCAGCGGATCCGCGTCGCCGTGCGCGACCCGCTCCTCGGGACCCGGCCCCGCGCTGGAGCCGACTGCGGGATGCCGCGAAGGCAGCGGCGCCGTCGCGAGGCGTATCCGGGGATCCGCGTTCCAGCGGATCCGCGTCGCCGTGCGCGACCCGCTCCTCGGGACCCGGCCCCGCGCTGGAGCCGACTGCAGGATGCCGCGAAGGCAGCGGCGCCGTCGCGACGCGTATCCGGGGATCCGCGTTCCAGCGGATCCGCGTCGCCGTGCGCGACCCGCTCCTCGGGACCCGGCCATGCGCTGGAGCCGACTGCGGGACGCCGCGCGGGGAGCGGCGCCGTCGCGAGGCGTATCCGGGGATCCGCGTTCCAGCGGATCCGCGTCGCCGTGCGCATCCCGCTCCTCGGGACCCGGCCATGCGCTCGAGCCGACTGCGGGACGCCGCGCGGGGAGCGGCGTCCTAACCAGCACTGTGCAAGGCGAACGCCGTCACGAACCCGAGGACCGCGTACAGCCCGGTGAGCACGTCGTCGCGGTCGAACGCCTCGGGGATCATCGTGTTCGAGATCATGGCGAGGATCGCGCCGGCGGCGACGGTCGTCACGAAGGCCACGACCGCGCCCGGTGCGGCGGCGAAGACCAGGAAGCCGACCAGCGCTGCGGCGGCCGAGATCGCGGCGATCCCGCCCCAGACGGTGAAGACGTAGCGGGCGGAGCGGCCGTCGGCTTTCATGCCGACCGTCGAGGACAGTCCCTCGGGGAGGTTCGAGATCGCGACCGCGGCGACGATGGGCACGCTGATCGCCGCTCCCGCTCCGCCCTGGGCGACCGAGAGGCCGAGCACGATCGATTCGGGGACCCCGTCGATCAGGGCGCCGGCCGCGATGGCCGCGCCTCCTCCTCCGCCCGACCCCTTCGCGCTCTTGCGGTTCCCCGCGCCGGCGCGGGTGAGCAGCGCGTCCGCGCCGACGAAGACGACGGCTCCCGCGAGCGTGCCGAGGATCGTCGGGAGCAGTCCTCCGTCGTCCGCCGCCTCCTGCACGAGCTCGTAGGCGAGCGCCGAGATCAGCACCCCTGCTCCGAAGGCGGAGATCGCGGCGGTGAGCTTCGGGGGCACGCGCACGAACCAGGCGAGCGCGGCGCCGATCAGGAGGGTGGCGCCGCCGATGGCGCCGCTGGCGAGGGCGAGGGTCCAGGGAGGCACGGCTCCACCCTGGCATCGGCGGCGTCCGGTCGCGGCGGGCTTGACGGGGGCGCTCCGGCGGCGCTCGACCCGCCTCCGCCCGCCCCGACAGCTGTCGTGCAGGCGTCGGGCCGCGATGCCCGGCCGATCCTCGGCGATGGAGGGCCGCTCGGGCCGGGCGTCCCCGTAAACTGCCGGAATGGCGGAGTTCAGCGCGAGTGTTTTCCAGAACGAGTTCCTCTCGGACGGCGCCACCGACGTGCACGCCATCGTCACGGTGACCGCGTCCGGCACGGGGGTCGCCGGGTCCGACGGGGCCGCGGCCGAGATCATCATCGTGGACTGCTCCGGATCGATGACCGGCGAGAACATGACGGCCGCGAAGCGCGCCGCCGCCGTGGCCGTCGACCAGATCCTGGACGGCACCTTCTTCGCCGTCGTGGCCGGATCCGAGCGCGCCGACCGCGCCTTCCCCTACCCCAATGCCACCGTCTCGATGGTGCGGATGGAGCCGGGGGCGCGGGCCGCGGCGAAGGAGGCGATCGGCTACCTCCAGGCCGACGGCGGCACCGCGATGGGCACCTGGCTGACCCTCGCCCGCCAGCTGTTCGCGACCGTGGCGGAGGCGACGCAGAGGCACGCGATCCTCCTCACCGACGGCAAGAACGAGCACGAGTCGCGGATGCAGCTGGACGCGGCGATCCGCGCGGCGTCGGGCGACTTCCAGTGCGACGTGCGCGGCGTCGGCTCCCGCTGGATCGTCGAGGAGGCGCGCACCATCGCGAGCGCCCTGCTGGGCACCGTGGGCCTGATCGCGAACCCGGCCGACATGGCCGCCGACTTCGAGTCGCTGATGCGGGCGTCGATGGGCCGGGGAGTCGCCAACGGCGAGCTCCGCGTCTGGACTCCGCAGGGCGCGCAGCTGCTCTTCGTCCGCCAGGTCGCGCCGAACCTCGAGGACCTCAGCTCCCGGCGGAACGCCGTGAACCCGCTCACCGGCGCCTACCCGACCGGCGCTTGGGGCGACGAGTCCCGGGAGTACCACGTGGCGGTCCGGGTCGCGTCGAAGCCGGTCGGCTCGGAGCAGCTCGCCGCGCGGGTGCAGCTCAGCGTGCGCGACGAGGTGGTCGCCTCGGCCCTGGTGAAGGCGCGCTGGACGGACGACTCCGCACTGACCGCCCGCATCGACCCCGCCGTCGCCCACTACACCGGCCAGACCGAGCTCGCCTCGGCGATCCAGGACGGGCTCGCGGCCAAGGCGCGGGGCGACGAGGCGACCGCCACGGTCAAGCTCGGGCGGGCGGTGCAGCTCGCCTCCGTCACCGGGAACGACGAGGCGACCGCGAAGCTGCGGAAGGTCGTCGAGATCGACGACCCGAACGAGGGCACCGTGCGGCTCAAGCGCGGCGTGGACCGCCTCGACGAGATGGCGCTGGACACCGCGTCGACCAAGACCACGCGGGTGCGCAAGTGAGCTTCCGCTGTCCCGAGGGGCACACCTCGCAGTCCGGCGACTACTGCGACGTCTGCGGGGCGCCCATCGGTGCCGCTGCAGCCCCGTCGCTCGCTCCCGCCGCGCCGACCACCGCGATCCCGACCGGCCCCTCGGTCTGCCCGCACTGCTCGTTCCCGAACGAGCCCGGCGCCCTGTTCTGCGAGAACTGCGGCTACGACTTCACGACCGGCTCCCTCCCCGAGGCCGATCCGTTCACCTCCTCCGGCGCCGTCCGCGCTCCGGGCGAGGTCGGCGGCTCCGCGACACCGTCGGGGGACCCGGCCCAGCACCTGGGCGAGGCGCCCGCGCCGCAGGCCGATCCCGCGGCTCCGACCGAGCTGGTCCCGGAGCAGGAGGCCGGCTTCGACACCCCGGTCGCGACCGCGCCGCCCGCCGCTCAGCCGACCGAGGTGATCCCGGAGGCCCCTGCACCCGAGGCCGCAGCCCCCGACGCGGCACCCGGGGCCTCAGCGTCGGAGGAGGAGGCCGCGTCCGCGCCGGCCACCGGCTCCGCCCGCCCCGCCGCCTCCGCGGACCCGGACCGCCCGTGGATCGCCGAGCTCTGGGTCGACCCGGAGTGGTACGCCGAGCAGCGCGCCGACGACCCGATGCCCTCGCCCGGCCCGCCCGCGACCGTCGTCCTCCGCGAGCGCACCCTGCTCGTCGGCCGCCCGTCCGTCTCCCGCGGCATCTCGCCGCAGGTGGACTGCGGCTCCGACTCCGGTGTCTCGCGGCGCCACTGCCAGCTGAGCACCGACGGCTACCGCTGGTGGGTCGAGGATCTGCAGTCGGCGAACGGCACGTACCTCGCCCCGGCCGGGGCGCCGCTCCCGCAGTCGCCGATCGCCGCCGGTCAGCGCCGCGAGGTCGAGGAGGGCGATCGGATCTACGTGGGCGCCTGGACGCGGATCGTGCTCCGTCCCGCGTTCCCCGGCGAGGCCTAGGGCCCCGCGCCCGGTCGTTCAGCGACCGGCGAGCGCTCCGAGCATCCACGACAGCGCCGCGATCGCGCCGACGCCGACCACGCTCGAGCCGATGATCACGGAGCGCCGGATCCGGGCCGCGCGCGAGTCCGAGGCGGTCGGCGCGCCCGAAGCCGAGCCCGTCGTCATCCCGCTTCGGAGCCGGTGCGCGACCTCGTCGGCGGTCGGCCGCTTCTCCGGGTCCCGCTGCGTCATCGAGGTCAGCAGCGCCCGCCACTCCGCCGGCAGGGTGTCGGGCACGGAGGGGCTGCGGTGGAGGCGGGCGATCGCCGCCTCGAGGACGGTGCCCGAGTACTCGCGGTGACCGGTGATCGCCTCGAGGAGGACCAGGCCGAGGGAGAAGACGTCGCTCGCACCGCTGATCGGCTCGCCCGCGACCTGCTCCGGGCTGACGAAGCTCGCGGTGCCGATCACGACGCCGTCGCTGGTGAGGCGGGAGCCGTCCATGAAGTGCGCCACGCCGAAGTCGGTGAGCTTGGCGGTGCGGGCGTAGCCGCTGGAGGCGACCTCGCTGACCAGGATGTTCGCGGGCTTCACGTCGCGGTGCACGACGCCGCGCTCGTGCAGGTAGGCCAGGGCCTCCGCGAGCTGTGTGCCGATCGCCGCGACCTCCGCCGCCGGGAGGGGGCCGGACTCGAGCCGCGCCTCCATCGTGGGGTCGGCGACGAGCTCCATCACGACGTAGCGGCGGACCTCGCCGCCGAAGTTGTGCAGCCCCGCGTCGAAGAGGTTGACGATGCCCGGGTGGGCGAAGGAGCTCAGCATCCGCACCTCGCGCTCCTGGCGGGCCACGTCCTCGGGGTTCGAGGCCTCCGCGCGGAACACCTTCACGGCGACCTCGCGCTGCACGGTCTCGTCGCGGGCCCGGTAGACCGAGCCCATCCCGCCGGAGCCGATGCGCTCGATCAGGTAGTAGCGGCCGGCCACCTTCTGCTGGGCGGCGTTCGCGGCGACGGTACTCATGGCGATCCCGCCTTCCGCTCGAACGGTGCGCTCCGGAGCGCACGAGGTGGGCGCCTGCGACGACGGTACCGCGGGGCGGCGCCGGCCGGGTCGGCGGAACGGGGGGATTGACACTCCCGGCCCCGGACGGGGGGACGAATGGCCGCTCAGCGCATCGATCCGCACCCCCCCCGCCGCGGGGTCAGCGGAGGCCGCTGCGCGCGAAGCCCTGCACGAAGTAGCGCTGGAACACCAGGAACAGCACCACCATCGGCACGACGTTCACCAGGGCGAACGCCATGGTCGCTCCGTAGTCGCTGCCGAACTGCCCCTGGAGGAAGAGCAGCCCGATCGGGAGCGTGAACAGCGCGTTCTCCTTCAGGGCGATGAGCGGCCAGGCGAAGTCGTTCCAGGAGCCGAGCAGCGACATGAAGAAGAGCACGGCGATGAGCGGCTTCGAGAGGGGGAGGACGATGGCCGTGAACACGCGGAAGTGCCCGGCGCCGTCGATCCGGGCCGCCTCGATCAGGTCCCGCGGGATCGCGAGGATGAACTGCCGCGCCAGGAACAGCCCGAACGCCGACGCCGCCGTCGGCAGGATCACCGCCCAGTAGCTCCCGTAGAGGCCGAGGTCGGTGACGAGCCGGAACAGCGCCACCATGATCACCTGCACGGGCAGGGTGAGCGTCGACAGGGCCAGGAGGAAGAGCACTCCGGATCCGCGGAACCGCAGCTGCGCGAAGGCGTAGCCGCCGAGCAGGTTGATCGTCACGGTGATCAGGGCGGTGACCAGGCTGATCGCGAGGGAGTTGCCGAACCAGGTCGCCACGGGGAACGACGAGAACACGCGCTCGAAGTTCACCAGCGTCAGCTCGCGGGGCCAGAGGCGGAGGGTGCCTCCGAGCAGCTCGGACCGCGAGGAGAACGCGACGACGACCATCCAGTACAGCGGGAAGACGATGACCACCGAGACGGCGAGGGCGAGGGCGAGGCGGAGCAGGCGCGAGGTGCGCGACGTGCGGATCATTCGACGAGGTCCCTCGAGCGGTTGGTGCGCCACTGCACCGCGGTGAAGATCATGGTCAGTATCAGCAGCACGATGCCGATGGCCGCGGCGTAGCCCTGGTCGCGGGTGACGAACCCGGTGTCGTAGGCGTAGGTCACGAGCACCGAGGTCGCGTTCTGGGGTCCGCCGCCGGTGAGCACGAAGACGATGTCGAACACCTGGAACGAGTAGATGACGTTGAGGATGAGCAGGAAGAACGACGACGGGCCGACCAGCGGCAGCGTCACGTGGCGGAACTGCTGCCACGCGTTCGCTCCGTCGAGCCGGGCCGCCTCGTAGAGCGCCGGGTTCACCCCCTGCAGCCCCGCCAGGTAGATCAGCATGTTGAAGCCGGTGCGCCACCACAGGGTGACGAGCACCACGGAGGCGAAGGCGGCCGCTCCGCCGGACTGCCAGGCGATGCGGGGGAGGCCGATCGTCTGGAGCATGCCGTCGAGCACGCCGCTGTTCTCGTCGAAGATCAGCACGCCCATCAGCGCCGTCGCCACGCCGGAGACCGCCATCGGCAGGATGAGGATGCTGCGGAACACCGGACGCGCGGGCAGCACCGAGTTCATCAGCACCGCCGCGCCGAGGCCCAGCGCCATCGAGAGCGGGGTCACGATCAGGGTGAACAGCGCCGTGTTCAGCGTCGAGCGCCAGAAGAGGCCGTCGCCGAGCAGCCGCGCGTAGTTGTCGAGCCCGACGAAGACGCCGTCGCCGAAGCCGTTCGTGCGCTGGAAGCCGATCAGGAACGCGCCGCCCAGGGGGACGAACACGAACAGGCCGAGCATCAGCAGGTTCGGCGCGAGGAACGCGTAGGCGGCCGCCGTCTCGCGGGCGGGGGCGCGGGAGGTGCGCCGGGGGCGGGCGGTCACCGCCTCCGGCGCGAGGACCGACCGGCTCACTGCGTCGCGGCCGCGATGCCGGAGGTGAGGCCGGCGATGGTGTCCTCGGTGCTGCGCCCGCCGACGAAGGCCTGCTCCAGCTGCTCCTTGAGCACCGTGATGATCGCGGCCATGTCGGGCGAGGCGACCTGCGCCGAGTCGGACGCCTGGACGGTGCCCGCCTGGCCGAGGAACACCTCGGCGAGCTCGGGGCGCACGGCGAACTCGATGCCCGACTCCGTGAGGTCGCGGCGAGTGGGGAGGAGCGAGGCGCCGGCGCAGAAGTCGCGCATCGCCTCCTCCTCCGTCACGAACGCGAGGAAGGAGGCGGCCAGCTCCGGGTTCTTCGCGGCCTTGGTCGCGACGAGGGCGTTGCCGCCGAAGTCGCCGCCTCCGCGCACGTTGCGCGGGGAGTAGGTGGCGCCCCACTCGAAGTCGAGGGTGGAGTCGGCGTCGGGGATGAGGAACGCGCCGGCGAAGGTCATCGCGGTGGTCTGCGAGTACCAGAGGTCGCTGGCGTAGGTGGTCGCCTGCACGGAGCTGCTCGGCGGCACGAGGCCGTCGGTGAAGAAGCTGCGGCTGAAGTCGATCGCGGCGCGGCCGGCGGCGGAGTCGATCGCGGGCCCGGACAGGTCCTCGGTGAGGAAGCGGCCGTCGGCCTGGAACAGCAGGCTCAGCCAGCGCGTGACGCCGTTGCCCTGCCAGTTGTAGGCGAAGGGGTAGCGCTCGGCGGGGAGCGAGGCGCGCAGCTTCCGCCCGACCTCGGTGAACTCCTCCCAGGTCCACGCCTCCTCGGGCGAGGAGGGGAAGGAGGTGACGCCCGCGTCGGCCAGCACCTGGGTGTTGTAGAGGATCAGCGAGGTGTCGGTGTGGTGGGGGACGCCGAAGGGGCTCCCGCCGCTCTGCACCGCGGCCCAGGCCGGATCGGTGAACCGCTCGGCGACGTCGGAGTCGAGGAAGCCCGACAGGTCCAGGAGCTGGTCGCGGCCGGCGTAGCTGCCGAACGTGTAGTACGGGACCCGGAAGACGTCCGGCGGGTTGCCCGCCTGCAGCTGCGCGTCGATGTTGGTGAACATCTGCTCGTACGGGACCGCGTTGAGGGTCACGGTGGCGCCGGCGTTCGCCGACTGGAACGCGTCGATCGCGCGCTGGAAGCCGGCCAGCTCGGCGTCGGTGCCCCAGGTGGTGAAGGTGAGGGTGTCGCTGCCGGCGCTCGCCGCGGGGCCCGCGGGGGCGAAGCCGCAGCCGGAGAGGACCGGGACGGAGGCGGCGACGCCGAGCGCTCCGAGGAAGCGGCGGCGGTCGAGGACCGCGCGTCCGAGCTGCGAGTGGTTGAGAGCCCCCGAGCGGAGCCCCTTGCTGGTCAGGCCCATGACGGCCTCCTTCCGGGGGCCAGCGGCAGGCTCCCGGGGGCAGGCTATTCCGGCAGGGCCGCGGGTATCGCGGCTGGACGGATCGGCCGATCCATGAGAGGAGCGGCCGATCCGCGCGGCGGGCGTTCAGCCGCGGCGGCCGAGCATCCCCTCGAACGAGCCGTCGAGCGCCCACGGGTCGGGCGCGGAGCCCGAGCGGGAGGAGCGGGCGGCTTCATCGGCCAGCTCGCGTCCGGCGCGCTCGATGCGCGAGGGCAGCGCCCGTCCGTCCTCGGTCGCGCCGCCCCAGTCGTCCGTCGCCGCGAACACGGTGGTCGCGAGGGGCGCCGCGTGCAGGTAGGTGAAGAGCGGGCGCATCGCGTAGTCGACGGCCAGGGAGTGGCGGGGGGACCCGCCCGTGGCCGCCAGCAGCACGGGCAGACCGCGCAGCGCCTCCGCGTCGAGCACGTCGACGAACGACTTGAAGAGCCCGCTGTAGCTGGTGGTGAAGATCGGCGTCACGGCGATCAGGCCGTCGGCGCCGGCGACCGCGTCGAGCGCGGTCTGCAGAGCGGGGCTCGCGAAGCCGGTGAGGAGGTTGTTCGTGACGTCGTGCGCGAGGTCGCGCAGCTCCACGACGCTCCGCTCGACGGCGAAGCCCTGCTCGGTGAGGGAGGACTCGGCGGCGTCGGCCAGGCGGTCGGCGAGCAGCCGGGTCGAGGACGGCTGGCTGAGGCCGGCCGAGAGGACGGTGATCCTGCGGGTGTCCATGGAGAGCTCCTGACTAGACGGTGACGGGCTCGGCCGCGGGCTGCGCGTCGCGCGCGGCCACGAGGGAGGCGTGGGTGGGGGCGTCGGGCACGTGCGCGGGGCGGCCCTCGGCGAAGCCGGCGCGGAGGGCGGGGAGGATCTCGCCGAGCATGTCCATCTGCTCCAGGACGGTCTTCAGCGGGAGTCCCGCGTGGTCCATCAGGAAGAGCTGGCGCTGGTAGTCGCCGACGTACTCGCGGAAGCCGAGGGTGCGGTCGATGATCTGCTGCGGGGAGCCGACGGTGAGCGGGGTCTGCTCCGTGAAGTCCTCGAGCGAGGGGCCGTGGCCGTAGACGGGGGCGTTGTCGAAGTAGGGGCGGAACTGCGAGACCGCGTCCTGCGAGTTCTTCGCCAGGAAGATCTGCCCGCCGAGGCCGACGATCGCCTGATCGGCGGTCCCGTGGCCGTAGTGCTCGAAGCGCTGGCGGTAGAGCTGCACCATCTTCTGGGTGTGCGAGGCGGGCCAGAAGATGTGGTTCGCGAAGAAGCCGTCGCCGTAGTAGGCGGCCTGCTCGGCGATCTGCGGGGAGCGGATCGATCCGTGCCACACGAACGGCGCGACACCGTCGAGGGGGCGCGGGGTCGACTGGAAGCCCTGGAGGGGAGTGCGGAACTGGCCCTCCCAGTCGACGAAGTCCTCGGTCCACAGGCGGTGCAGCAGGTCGTAGTTCTCGATCGTCAGCTCGATGCCGCGGCGGATGTCCTTGCCGAACCACGGGTAGACGGGGCCGGTGTTGCCGCGGCCGAGCATCAGGTCGACGCGGCCGCCGGCGAGGTGCTGGAGCATCGCGTAGTCCTCGGCGAGCTTCACGGGGTCGTTCGTGGTGATGAGGGCCATCGCGGTGGAGAGCGTGATCCTCTCGGTCTTCGCCGCGAGGTAGCCGAGCGTGGTGGTGGGGGAGGAGGACCAGAACGGCGGGTTGTGGTGCTCGCCCAGGGCGAAGACGTCGAGGTCGATCTCCTCCGCCTTCAGCGCGATCGCGAGGGTCGCCTGGATCTTCTCGGACTCGGACGGGGTCCGTCCGGTCGTGGGGTCGGTCGTGATGTCGCTGACCGTGAAGATGCCGAACTGCATCAGGCGCTCCTTCTGTCCTCCGGCCCGGTGGGGCCTGGTCCATGCGTTTGCATGTACATCCTCATTCAACCACGTGCGGCCGGATCTATTCCCGAGGATCCCCGGGCCTCCGCCGGGCTGTCGCAGGACGGCGGAGGCGCCGTGCCCGGACGTCGCCGACCTGCCCCGCTCGCCCCGCGGCCGCCCGAAACATCCCCGCAATACGCCCCGCACTAGAGTCGTGCCATGGGTGACCTCTTCGACGGATACGGGTCCCAGAAGGTCGAGCGGCCCGACACGGGCGCCACCCCCTGGGACGAGATGTTCGCCGACGTGGCGTCGACCGGAGGCCCCGACGGGGTCCGCGGCGCCTATCGCGACATCTACTCCTCGCTCGCGCGGATGACCCAGGAGGAGCTGCGCGGCCGCACCGACGCGCTCGCCTCCTCCTACCTCGCGCAGGGCGTCACCTTCGACTTCGCGGGGGAGGAGCGGCCGTTCCCCCTCGACGCCGTCCCCCGGGTGATCGAGCGCGCCGAGTGGAACGAGGTGCAGACCGGCATCAAGCAGCGGGTCCGTGCTCTCGAGGCGTTCCTCGCCGACGTCTACGGCCCGCAGAACGCCGTGGCCGACGGCGTCATCCCCGCCGGGCTCATCTCGAGCTCCAGCCACTTCCACCGGCAGGCCGCGGGCATCGTCCCCGCGAACGGCGTGCGGATCCAGGTGTCCGGGATCGACCTGATCCGCGACGAGAAGGGCGGCTGGCGGGTCCTCGAGGACAACGTCCGCGTGCCCTCCGGCGTCTCCTACGTCATCTCGAACCGCCGGGTGATGGCGCAGACGCTGCCCGAGCTGTTCGTCTCGATGCGGGTGCGCCCGGTCGGCGACTACCCGAACAAGCTGCTGCAGGCACTGCGCGCCTCCGCCCCCGACGGCGTCGACGACCCGACCGTGGTCGTGCTCACTCCGGGCGTCTACAACTCCGCCTACTTCGAGCACACCCTCCTCGCCCGCCTCATGGGCGTCGAGCTGGTCGAGGGCCGCGACCTGTTCTGCACGGGCGGCAAGGTGTTCATGCGCACCACCTCCGGCCCGACCCGGGTCGACGTGATCTACCGCCGCGTGGACGACGAGTTCCTCGATCCGCTGCAGTTCCGCGCCGACTCGATGCTCGGCTCGCCCGGACTGATGCTCGCGGCCCGGCTCGGGAACGTCACGATCGCCAACGCGGTCGGCAACGGCGTCGCCGACGACAAGCTCGTCTACACCTACCTGCCCGACCTCATCCGCTACTACCTCTCGGAGGAGCCGGTGATCAAGAACGTCGACACGTGGCGGCTCGAGGATCCGGGAGCGCTCGAGGAGGTGCTCGACCGCCTCGACGAGCTCGTCGTGAAGCCGGTCGACGGCTCCGGCGGCAAGGGCCTGGTCGTCGGGCCGGCCGCCTCGGCGAAGGAGCTCGCGGAGCTGCGCTCCCGCCTCCAGGCCGACCCGCGCGGCTGGATCGCGCAGCCGGTCGTGCAGCTCTCCACCATCCCCACCCTCGTCGACGACGGGATGCGTCCCCGGCACGCCGACCTGCGGCCCTTCGCCGTGAACGACGGCACCGACGTCTGGGTGCTGCCCGGCGGCCTGACCCGCGTCGCGCTCCCGGAGGGGCAGCTCGTCGTCAACTCGTCGCAGGGCGGCGGATCGAAGGACACCTGGGTGGTCGGCCTCGAGGAGGCGCGCAGCGCCGAGCCCGAGGCGCGCGACATCCAGGCGCTCGTCGCCGAGCAGGCCGCTGTCACCAGCTCCATCCCGATCGTCTATCCGCTCAACCACACGCCCGACCACTCGCCGCAGGACGCACCGAACACCGACCAGGACCAGCAGCAGCAGCAGACGCTCGCGGCGGGGGAGGACGACTGATGCTCTCCCGGATCGCCGAGTCGCTGTTCTGGATCGGCCGCTACATCGA
This sequence comes from Rathayibacter sp. AY1C2, assembly GCF_002931195.1. Taxonomy (NCBI): domain Bacteria; kingdom Bacillati; phylum Actinomycetota; class Actinomycetes; order Micrococcales; family Microbacteriaceae; genus Rathayibacter; species Rathayibacter sp. AY1C2. The sequence goes on from NZ_PSWG01000004.1 coordinate 177,959, forward strand.
GCGGTCCGACGGCACCGCCCGCATCCTCGACGTCCACCTGCAGCTCCTGCTCGAGGACCCGTGGATCGACGAGGACACGGCCTGCCGCTCGCTCCTGTCGGTGATGGGCTCGACCCCGCCGGACGACATGCGCGAGATCACCCGCGCCGACGTGCTGGCGATCCTCGCGATCGACCGCACGAACCCCGCCTCGATCGCCTACTCGCTCGGCGCGGCCCGCGAGAACGCCCGCCGGGCGCGCGAGATCGTCTCGACCGAGCTCTGGGAGTGCCTCAACACCACGCGCACCCGCATGCCGCGCCGCGTCTCGGGCGAGCGGGTGTCGGAGTTCTTCAGCTGGGTGCGCGAGCGCTCCGCCCTCGCCGTCGGCATCATCGAGTCGGCGACCTCGCGCGACGAGGCCTGGCAGTTCTTCACCCTCGGCCGCTCGATCGAGCGCGCCGACATGACCGCCCGCCTGCTCGCCACCCGCTCGCTGACCGAGGCGAGCGGCCCCTCCTGGACCACGATCCTCCGCTCCTGCGGCGCCTACGAGGCGTACCTGCGCACCTACCGGGGCGTGCCGAGCGCGCGGAACGCGGCCGAGTTCCTCCTCCTGGACCGGCTGTTCCCGCGCTCGATCCTCTTCTCGGTCTCGCGGGCGGAGGCGTGCATGCGCGACATCGAGCCGCGCACCGGCCGCATCGGCCACTCCGGCGACGCGCAGCGCGTCCTCGGGCGGATCCGCAGCGAGCTGGAGTTCCGGCCGATCACCGACATCCTCGAGGACCTCCCGCGGCACATGGACAGCGTGCAGGAGGCGACCTCGGCCGCGTCCGAGGCGATCCGCCAGCGGTACTTCCCCACCAACGTCATGCCGAGCTGGATCGGGGAGGCGCTGTGAGCAGGCTGCGCATCAGGCACACCACGGGCTTCACCTACGCGGGGGACGTGGTCGCGTCCTACAACGAGGCGCGGATGCTCCCCGCCTCCTCGGACGGGCAGCTGGTGCTGTTCTCGAACCTCGACATCCGGCCGGTGACCTCGGTGCACGCCTACACCGACTACTGGGGCACCCGCGTCTCGTCGTTCGACGTGCTCGACGCCCACCGCGAGCTCTCGCTGACGGCGACCTCGCTCGTCGAGATCCGGCCGAAGCAGCACCCCGACCACCCGACCGGGTGGGATCAGCTGTCCGAGCAGGTCGAGACGCGCACCGAGTACGTGGAGCAGTCGAAGCAGACCCACCGCACCGCGCCGCCGGAGGACCTCGCGGCGATGGCGCGCTCGCTCGCGGGCGAGGCGGCCGGCCCGTGCGAGGCCGCGCTCACGATCGCCGAGACGATCGGCCGGGCGATGACCTACCGGCAGGGCGTCACCGGCGTGCACTCCACCGCGACGGAGTCGTGGACCGCGCGAGAGGGCGTCTGCCAGGACATCACGCACATCGTCCTCGGGGCGCTGCGCTCGGTGGGCATCCCGGCGCGCTACGTCTCGGGCTACCTGCACCCCAAGCCGCACGCCGAGATCGGCGAGACCGTGGTGGGGGAGTCGCACGCGTGGGTCGAGTGGTTCTGCGGAGGAGCGTGGCGCGGATACGACCCGACGAACCTGATCGACATCGGCGACCGCCACGTCATCGTCGGCCGCGGGCGCGACTACAACGACATCGCGCCGTTGCGCGGGGTGTTCGCCGGGCCCCGCTCGTCGAAGCTCTTCGTCCGCGTCGAGATCACCCGCGAGGCCTGAGGGCGGGCGGCGGTCGCGCCCCGCGTCGGGGGCGACCCGTCGAGTGGGCGGTCCGCGGATCCGCCCGGCGTGCGGACCGGCCGACGGAGCCTAGGCGCGCGGGCGCAGCAGGGGGACTCCGCCGGTGGCGGGCAGAGCCTCCGGCCCGGGGGCCGCGAGCCGGGCGGCGCGGCGCAGGCGGAGGTGGAAGGCGAGTCCGATGGCGGCCGCCGCGATCCCGGAGGCGGCGCCGACCAGCATCGCCTGGCGCGGACCGTAGGCGTTCGCGACCCAGCCGATCAGCGGTGCGCCGATCGGGGTGCCGCCGACGAAGATGGCCATGTACAGCGCCATGACGCGGCCCCGCATCTCGGGGGCGGTCGAGAGCTGCACGTAGCCGTTGGCCGAGGTCATCAGCGTCTGCGCCGCGATGCCGACGAAGGGGAGCAGGATCGCGAACGCCCAGACCGTCGGCATGACGCCGGCCAGCGCGAGCGCGACGCCGAACGCCGCGGAGGCGCCGACGATGAGCCGGAGCCTCGGGCGTTCGCGGCGTGCCGAGAGGAGCGCCCCCAGCACCGAGCCGACGGCGATGGCGGAGGAGAGGAGGCCGAACTCGCTCGCCCCCATGTCGAACTCGACCGTCGCCATCGTCGAGGCGAAGATCGGGAAGTTCAGGCCGAAGGTGCCGATCAGGAACACGATCGCGAGCACCACGAGGATGTCCGGCCGCTTCGACACGTAGCGGAACCCCTCCAGCAGCGCACCCGGGCCGCGGGTGGCCCGCGGGGCGCTGCGGAGCTGGTCGCGGTGCAGCGCGCGCAGCGAGAGCAGGACGGCGAGGAAGCTCGCGGCGTTGAGGAGGAAGACCCAGCCGGAGCCGACCGCGGCGATCAGCACGCCCGCGAGGGCCGGTCCGATCATCCGCGCCGAGTTGAAGGAGGCCGAGTTCAGCGAGACGGCGTTGGTGAGGTCGCGCTCCTCGACCAGCGCCGAGACGAACGTCTGGCGCACGGGCGCGTCGATCGCCGCGGCGAAGCCGAGCAGCAGAGCGAAGAGGTAGACCATCCAGAGCTGGACCACCCCGGTCACGACGATGAGTCCCAGGCCGAGCCCGAGCGCGCCCATCGCGCCCTGGGTGGCCATCAGGAGCTTCCGCCGGTCGAAGCGGTCGGCGATGAAGCCGGAGAAGGGGACCATCACGAGCTGCGGTCCGAACTGCAGTGCCATGGTCACGCCGAGCGCCGTCGCGTCGTGGTCGGTCAGGTCGTTGATCACGATCCAGTCCTGGGCCGTCCGCTGCATCCAGGTGCCGACGTTCGAGACCATCGCGCCCGCGAACCAGATGCGGTAGTTCGGCACGGCGAGGGAGCGGAACATCGCGCTCATCGGTCGGCCACCGCGCGCAGGACCGCCGCCGCGTCGTGGAGCAGGCGCAGGTCCTCGGGAGGGAGCTCCTCGAGGCGCGCCACGAGCCACGCGTCGCGGCTGCGGCGCACGTCGAGCACCAGTGCGGTGCCGGCCCCGGTGGGGCGGATGCGGGTGACGCGGCCGTCGGCGGGGTCGGCCAGGCGCTCCGCGAGTCCTTCGTCGACCAGGCAGCCGACCGTGCGGGTCATCGACGGCGGGCGGACCCGCTCCGCCTGGGCCAGCTCGCCGAGGGTCTTCGCGCCCTCGCGGTGCAGGAGCGCGAGCACGCTGAACTGCGGATCGCTGAGCTCGTGCTGGGCCTTCTCCTGCCGGAGCCGCCGTCCGAGCCGGCCGACCGCTGCCCGCACCTCGCCCGCGAGGGAGGTCAGCGGGAGATCGGTCTGCGGGGTGTCGGTCGGAGGGGTCTCGGTCTGCAGGGTCTCGGTCGATGGCACATAGTTAGCCTAACAAAAGAACTGCCGCTCAGGCGGAGATCCGCGCGGTCCGCACCGCCCCGATGCTCGCGGCGACCACGAGCGCGATCCCGACGGCCTCGACGGCGCTGAGGCGCTGCCCGAGCACGAGGAAGCCCGAGAGCGCGGCCGCGCCGGGGGAGAGCGACATCAGGATCGAGAAGGTGGAGGAGCGCAGGCGCCGCAGCGCCAGCAGCTCCAGCGCGTAGGGCACCGCGGAGGAGAGCACCGCCACGGCGAGCCCGAGGAGCAGCACCGGCGGCACCACCAGGGCGGGCCCGGCGGAGGCGAGGCCGAACGGCAGCGACACGATCGCGCCGGCCGCCAGCGCCAGCGCGAGCCCGTCGATCCCCTGGAACCTCCCGCCGGTGCGGCCGGCGAAGACGATGTACGCGGCCCAGAGCACAGCGGCCCCCAGCGCGAAGCCGACGCCGACCGGGTCCAGCGCCGAGAACCCGCCCTGCGACAGGGTCACCACTCCGGCCAGCGCGAGCACCGCCCAGACCAGGCTCAGCACGCTCCTCCCGGCGATCACCGAGAGCGTCAGCGGCCCGAGCACCTCGAGGGTGACGGCGGCGCCCTGCGGAATCCGGGCGATGGCCTCGTAGTAGCAGGCGTTCATCCCGCCGAGGGCGAGGCCGTAGGCGGCGACGGTGGCCCAGTCGCTCCGGCTGTGGCCGCGCAGCCGCGGACGGCAGACCAGGAGCAGCACGACGGCCGAGAACACCAGCCGGAGCGTGACGGTGCCGATCGGCCCCGCGGCGGGGAAGAGCAGCACGGCGAAGGAGGCGCCCAGCTGCACGCTCGCGACCGACCCGAGCACCAGGCCGATCGAGCCAGCGCTCGCCGGGCGCCGCTCCGGAGCGGCCGCTGCGCTCAGCTGGAGCGCCGCTGCGTCTGGACGGGCGGGACGTTGTAGCCGAGCAGGCCGACGCCGGTCGCGTCCCAGCGCAGCGTGGTCAGCGAGACGTTGTCGACCACCGGGAAGGTGTGCCGGTAGGTCTCGGGGTTGATGCCGAGGTAGGCGCACAGCAGGAGGCGGATGAGCGTGCCGTGCGCGACGACGAGCACCCGGCCGTCGGGGTGCTCGCGGTGGATGCGCGCGAGTGAGGTGTTCGCGCGGGCGACGGCGTCGAGGCCGGACTCGCCGCCGGGCATCGGCTGGATGGCCGGCGCCGCGACCCACGCGTGGTACTCGTCCGGGAAGCGCTTCTCCATCTCGTCGGTGGTCAGCCCCTCACCGCGGCCGAAGTCGACCTCGACCAGCGCCGGGTCGGGCTGCAGCTCGAGGTGGGCCGCCCGCGCGGCGGGCACGGCGGTGCGCACGGCCCGGACCAGGGTGGAGGAGTACACCGCCTCGAGGTCGGCGTCGACGGCCCAGGCGGCCAGAGTCGCCGCCTGGTCCTGGCCCCGGGGGGTCAGCGCGATGTCGGAGGAGCCCGCGAAGCGGTTCTCGGAGTGCCAGACAGTCTCTCCGTGCCGGGCGAGGATCAGGGTCGTCACCCCCTGAGCCTACCGACCGCGCGGGCCCGCGGGCCCCGCGCTCAGGCGGCGGGAACGCCGTAGTGCGCGTCGACCATCACCGGGAGGTGGTCCGAGACGCCCTGGGGCAGCGTGGAGACCCGCTCGATCCGCACGGAGTCGCTGATCGCGAAGTCGAAGTGGCCGCTGAAGTAGCGGTAGCGCGCGTAGGTGGGGGAGTCGCTCCGCGAGACCAGGTAGCCGTTCCGGGTCATCCGGCGGTCGAGTCCGCGGAAGAACCACGGGTAGTTGTAGTCGCCGACCATCAGGGAGGGGGTGTCCGGCGCGTACTCGCGCAGCCGGTTGAGCGCCTCGTCGATCTGCTTGCGGCGCAGGGCGTTGCCGGCCGAGAGCGGGGCGGCGTGGAAGGAGGAGACGGCGATCGATCCGCCGTCGCGGTCGTCGAGGCGGACGGCCAGCAGGCGCTCGTGAGCGGGGGACATCACCCGGTCGTGCATGGACTTGCTGAGCTCGAACGCGGCGCTGCCGGAGAGCTCGAAGCGGTCCTGCGAGTAGTAGACGGCCAGGCCCAGGCGGTTGCGGGCCGTGACGGACGCGAGCCGGAGCGAGCCCACCTCCTGCGGCAGCTTCGTGGTGTCGCACTCCTGCAGGCACAGGACGTCGATGTCGTGGCGGGCGGCGAGGGGGGCGATCTCGGCGTGCGCTCGGTGCTCCCGGAGGTTGTAGGAGATCACGCGGAGGGCGCGTTCGGTCGGCTGCATTTCGCCAGTGTAGGGCGCGCCGACCGAGCGCCGGCCGACCCTCCGGCGAACACGGAGGGACCTCCTCGGAACGCGGTCGGAACGTTCGCCGACCGGCCGGGGAGGTCCCTCGCGGAGCCGTGTCAGTGCTGCTCGGTGCCCGAGGCGTCGGTCTCGGCGTCGGTGCCGTGGACGCCGTCGGTGGGGCCCCAGTCGGGCAGCGGGGGGTTCTGCTCCTCGCCGTCGGCGCCGACGCCGTCGGCCAGGGGGGAGGCCGCGCCGCCGACCTCGTCGAGGCCCGCGGAGGTGCCGGTCTCGGTGGCGGGGTCGGGCGTGCGCGCGCCGTCGGCCGTGTCGGTGCCGTCGGTGGTGTCGGTGGGGGTGGGCTCGATGTCGTAGTCGGAGCTGCTCATGCCCTGACGCTACGACTCCGCCGCCCGCGGGGGCACCCCCTTGCGCTCCCGCGAACGACGCAGGCCCCCCGCACCGGGAAGGTGCGAGGGGCCTCCGAAGGGGGAGTGCTCAGCGTCCGTAGGCGGAGGCGGCGGGGCAGTCGAACGGGTCGCCGCCGGCCGACAGGCCGACCTTGTTGAGGTAGCGGACGACGATCGCGTACGACTCCATCAGCGAGGTCTCGGTGTAGGGGATCTGGTGGGTGGTGCAGTACTCCTTGGCGATGACCTGCGCACGGCGCAGCGCCGGGCGGGGCATGTTCGGGAAGAGGTGGTGCTCCACCTGGTAGTTGAGGCCGCCCATGTAGAGGTCGGTGAACCAGGTGCTGCGGATGCTGCGCGAGGTGAGGACCTGGCGGCGGAGGAAGTCGACGCGCGCCTCCTTCGGCAGCAGCGGCATGCCCTTGTGGTTCGGCGCGAACGAGGCGCCCATGTAGAGGCCGAAGACGCCCAGCTGCACGCCGACGAAGGCGAACGCCATGCCGAGGGGGAGGGCCCAGAAGACGACGGCGAGGTAGAGGCCGACGCGGGTGACGAGCATGGTGATCTCGACCCAGCGCTTGTCGACCTTGCCCTTGCCGAACACGGTGCGGAAGCCGTGCAGGTGCAGGTTGAGGCCCTCGAGCAGCAGGAGCGGGAAGAACGCGTAGCCCTGGCGGCGGGTGAGCCAGGCGTAGAGGCCGCGCGAGCGGGCCGCGTCCTCGGCGGTGAAGGAGACGACGTCGCGCTCGATGTCCGGGTCCTTGCCCAGCACGTTCGGGTTCGCGTGGTGGCGGCTGTGCTTGGTCATCCACCAGGAGTAGCTGATGCCGACGAAGAGGTTCGCGAGGGTGCGGCCGGCGATGTCGTTGGCCTTGCCTGACTCGAACACCTGGCGGTGCGAGGCCTCGTGGGCGAGGAAGGCGAACTGCGTCAGCACGATGCCGAGGGCGGCGGCGAGCAGGAGCTGGAACCAGGAGTCGCCCAGCAGGACGAAGCCGGTGACGATGCCGCCGAGCGCGAGGACCAGCGCGCCGAACATCGTGTAGTAGAAGCCGGTGCGGCGGCGGAGGAGCCCCGCGTCGCGGACCGTGCTGAGGAGACCGGAGTACTCGGTCGTCGGGTTGACGCGGCCGTCGGCGCGGGGACGGGTGCGGACGACGCGGGGGGCGCCTCCGGTGACGGACGTGGTGGTGGGGGTGCTCATCGGCGCCTCGCTCTTCGTGGTGACCGTCGGCGTCGACGGTCTCTCGGCGAGCGATCCCGACGGGGGCGGTCCGCTCATGGTTCACCGCGTCGGTAGGGGCCGGACGCGGCATCAGGGCGACCGGGGTCAAGGGCAACCTGGTGTGAACACTACGGGGGCGGCGGCGGCACCGCACCATGGCGATTGCCAGCCTTCGCTCCGCGCGTGTCGGGAAGGGTGGGTTGCGCCTCCGGCGGGACCGCCGCCGGAGGCGCACGGGCTCAGGAGCCGATCGAGTCCTGCGGGCGGCCGGACTTGAGCGCGGCGAGGCGCGCCTCCACCTCGGTCATCTCACCGAGGTCCTCGAGCGACTCGAACTGCGCGTCCAGGCTCGAGGAGGCGAGCTCCTCCGCGCCGCGGACGCGCGCCTCCTCGCGGCGGATCTTCTGCTCGAAGCGGCTCACCTCGCTCGTCGGGTCCATCAGGTCGATGCTCTTCACGGCGTCCTGGACCTGGCTCTGCGCCTCGACGGTCTTGGAGCGGGCGATCAGCTCGTCGCGCTTGCTCGAGAGCTGCTGCAGCTTCTCGCGCATCTGGTTCAGGCCCGACTTGAGCTTGTCGACGACCTCGGTCTGCGAGGCGATGGTCGGCTCGGCGTCCTTCGCCTCCTTCTCGGACTGGATCTGGCGCTGCAGAGCGACCTTGGCCAGCGCGTCGAACTTGTCGGCGTCGCCGGCGCTCCCGCCGGTGCGCAGCTCGTCGGCCTTGCGGCTCGCGGCGAGGGCCTTGCCGCCCCACTCCTGGGCGTTCTGCACGTCCTCGCGGTAGTCGTCCTCGAGCAGGCGCAGGTTGCCGATCGTGGTGGCGATCGCCGCCTCGGCGTCGCGGATGCTGTCGGTGTAGTCGCGGACCATCTGGTCGAGCATCTTCTGCGGGTCCTCGGCCTGGTCGAGGAGTGCGTTGATGTTGGCCTTCGCGAGCTGCGCGATGCGGCCGAAGATCGACTGTCTCTGAGCCATGGGTGTCTCTCCTTGCGTCGTGGGTGGTGCCGGATGTCGGAGGTGGTGCCGGAGTCGTGGGGGAGGTGGTGGTCGTCGGTCGTGCGCGGATGCCCGGGGGCGCTCAGAAGCGCCCGCCGCCTCCACGGCGTCCGCCTCCGCCGCTGCTGCGCCCGCCGCCGAAGCCGCCGCCGCCGGAGCGCCGAGACGAGCCGCCGCCGCCGAAGCCGCCGCTGAACCCGCCTCCGCCGAAGCCGCCCGAGCGGTAGCCGCTGCGGCGTCCGCCTCCCAGGAGCGACTCGACCAGGATCCCGCCGAGGAACGCGCCGGTCGTGTCGCCACCGTAGGGGCTGCCGACGGCGTTCGGGGCGGAGTAGGAGCCGGCGTCGGCCCGCGCCCGCTCGAGCGCCTGCTGGGCGAGCTGCGAGGCGCGCTGGGCGGAGGCGAGAGCCTCGCGGGGGTCGGTGGCGGCGATGCGCTCGGCGTACTCGGCCGAGCGGGCGGCCTCGGCGACGCGGGTGCGCGCCTCCGAGCCGACCGCGCCGCGGCGGGCCGCGATGAAGTCCTCGGCGGCCGAGACGCGGCTGCGGGCGGAGGTGAGCTCGGCGCCGAGGGCGGCCCGCTCGCGCTCGCGCTGGGCCTGCGCGTCGCGGAACCCGCCGACGGCGGCGTCGATCGTGGCGTCGGCGGCGGTGAGCGCCTCGAGCAGGGCGAGCGGGTCGTTCGGCCGCACGGAGGCGGCGCGCTCGACGTCGTCGAGGGCGGCCTCGGTCGAGGCGACCGCCGCGGCGACGTTCTGCGCCTGGGCGGCGGTCTCCGCGTCCTGGGAGGCGGCGAGCGATCGTCCCTGCGCCACGTCGGCGCGGATCTCGGCGATGCGGCCGGCGAGCGACGCCTCCGCCTTCTGCAGCTCGTCGCCGCGCGTGGCCACCGCGTCGACGAGTCCGGAGGCCTGCTCGGCGGCCTGCTGCCCGGCGCGCAGCAGCACGGCGGCGCGGCCGGAGTCGCCGGCCTGCAGCGCCTGCTGGGCGCCGGCGAGCTGGTCGCGGGTGAAGCGGAGGCGGTCCTCGGCCTGGTCGGCGTCGTCGCCCACGTCGTCGATCGCGGTCGGCGCGTAGCGGGAGGCGAGCTCGGCGAGGCGGGCGCGGGCCGAGGGGAGGCGGTCGCCGACCTCGGCGGCGCGAGCCGAGAGCGCGGCGGCGACCTGCGGCGCGTTCTTCTCGAGGTCGCGCAGCTCCTCGAACGCGCTCGCGCGCTCGTCGAGCGTCTGCTCGGCGTCGGCGCAGAGCTGGAGGATGCGCTGGTAGCCGTCGCGGCGCTCCTGATCGGTCTCCGGCTCGGCGTCGTCGAGGCGCTGCTGCAGGGTGAAGGCCTCGCCGAGCAGGCGCTTCGCGGTGACGAGCGCCTCGCGGAACGCGCCGGTCGCGTCGGCGCCGAACTGCGCCTCCGCGAAGCCGACCTCCTGCTCGCTGGTGCGGACGGCGTCGTCGGCGTGGACGAGGGCCGACCCGGCACGGGTGGCGAGTTCGTCGATCGAGGCCTCCACCGCCTCCTGGGCGCGGCGCTTCCGCGCGCGGCGGACGAGCAGCAGCACCACGAGGCCGACCACGACGAGGGCCGCGAGCACGCCGAGCGCGATCAGCAGCCCCGAGCCGAGGGACTCGCCGGCGCTGGGCGCGTCGAGGCGCTGCCCGATCCCGTCGGCGGCGGCCACCGCGGCTCCGGCCCAGTCGCCGTCGGCGAGCCTCGGCTCGATGTCGTCGGACTGGAGCGAGGAGACCTGCGCGTCGTCGAGGGCGAAGCCCTGCGCGACCGACACCTGGTACTGGCGGGCGTCGACCGCGACGGCCAGGAGGACGTCGTCGGTGCCCAGTCCGTTGCGGGTCGCGGTCTCGTCCGCCCACGCGGCGCGGTCGGACGGATCGGTGAAGGAGTCGACGAAGGCGACGAACAGCTGCACGCGGTGCTGGTCGTAGAGGGCCCGCGAGGCCTGCTCGATCTCGGCGGTCTCTCCGGAGCTCAGCACCCCGACCGAGTCGAGGACGGTGGAGGAGGAGAAGGAGACGGGCGATTCGGCCGTCGCCGCGGTCGCGGGGACCAGCGCGAGGACCGCGGCGATCAGGAGGGCCGCGAGCGCCGGCAGCAGCCGGAAGCTCACGGGGTGGTGGGGTCTCGCCGGCATCGCGCACACTCCTTCGTCGTCGCCTCCCGAGTGTAGACAGCCCCGGTGTCCGAGCAGGGGTCGGGAGGCGGCAGGCCGTCGACCGCGTGCCCGGGGCGCGGGGGATGGGAGAACGCCGGGAGGAGGAATGACCGTGCTCCGCTCGCGGTTGCTGCTCGGAGTGCGCCGCAGGTGCACGTGCCTCCCTCCTCAGGGCAGCCCCCTGAGACAGCTCCGTAGAAAGGCGATCCCGTGGATCCGTTCTCCCCCCTCACCGCCGGCGACCTCGACCTCCCCAACCGCATCGTCCTGGCACCGATGACGCGACTGCGCTCCGACGAGCAGGGCGTGCCCGGCGCGATCGTCGCCGAGTACTACGCCCAGCGCGCGAGCATGGGCCTGCTGATCAGCGAGGGCGTCTTCCCCAGCGCCGAGTCCAAGGGCTACGCCGGGCAGCCCGGCATCGAGACCGACGCGCAGGCCGCGGGCTGGCGCGCCGTCGCCGACGCCGTGCACGCCGCGGGCGGGCGCATCGTCATGCAGCTGATGAACGCGGGCCGCGTCTCGCACACCGAGATCACCGGCACCGACCGCATCGTCGCCCCGAGCGCCGTCGCCATCGACGGAGAGGTGCACACCCCCTCCGGCAAGAAGCCCTTCCCGGTGCCGCACGCGCTGACCACCGAGGAGCTGGCGACCGTCCGCGACGAGTTCGTCGCCGCCGCCCGCCGCGCGATCGACGCCGGCTTCGACGGAGTCGAGGTGCACGGCGCCAACGGCTACCTGCTGCACGAGTTCCTCTCGCCCGTCTCCAACGTGCGCACCGACCAGTACGGCGGGACCCCGGCCGAGCGCGCCGCGTTCCCGCTCGAGGTCACCCGAGCGATCGTCGACGAGGTCGGAGCGGGCCGCGTCGGCCTCCGCCTCTCGCCGGCCCACAACATCCAGGACGTCGTCGAGACCGACGCCGACGACGTGCGCGCCACCTACGAGGCCGTCGTCGACGGGCTCGCCCCGCTCGGCCTGGCCTACCTCAGCGTCCTGCACGCCGAGCCCGCCGGCGAGCTGGTCCAGGACCTCCGCTCGCGCTTCGACGGCGTCTTCATCGCCAACAGCGGCTTCGGCTCGCCGACCAGCCGCGAGGAGGCGACCGAGCTGATCAGCGAGGGCCACGCCGACGCTGTGGCCGTCGGCCGCCCGGCGATCGCCAACCCCGACCTGGTCGAGCGCTGGCAGGGCGGGCACCCCGAGAACGAGGTCGTCCAGGAGACGGTCTACGGCGGAGGAGCCGAGGGCTACACCGACTACGAGCCCCTCTCGGCGTAGTCGCGACTCACGCGGAAGGCCCGCTCCCTCGAGGGGGAGCGGGCCTTCCGCGTACCGGGGGATCAGCTCTCGCTGCCCCGGCTCTTCAGCTCGGACTCGATGCGGGCGTCCTGCTCGGGCGAGAGCTCGTGGTCCTCGTCCTCCGGGCCGGCCGTCTCGCCGACGCGGCCCTCGCCGAGTGCCTGGATCGAGGTGATCTCGTCCTCGAGCGCGGCGTCGCGGTCGTGCTCGCTCACGAGCCGGTCTCGATCTCCCCGGCGGAGACGGCCTCGGCGTACTTGCGGAGGTCCGGGCCGGGCTCGAAGTCGATGAAGCGGTCCTTGAGGCGCGCGTTCAGCTCCGCGAACACGTCCTCCCAGGGCTCGCCCTTCTTGCTCGTCGCGAGGTCGAGCACCGCCTCGCGGAGGACCCTGTCCGAGTCCTCGAGGATCTTGTCGCGGGCTTCGTCGTTCCAGCGGATGTCCTGTGCGTCCATGCTCCGACCGTAGGCGCGGGGCCAGGACGCCCCAAGGACTTGCGGGCGGGGGGGCGGGAGGCGTAGGAGCCCCCGCCGCTCCGCGCTCAGGAGAGCGCCGGCAGCACCTCGCGCTCGAACAGCTCGATGCCGGACCGGTCGTAGGCGGCGTCCGGGAAGTAGAGGATGCCGTAGTCCATCCCGCGCGACTGCATGCCGGCGAGCCGGTCGACGATCTGCGCGGGAGTGCCGACCGCGAGCGCGTCGGGGCTGCGGTACTCGGCGACGAAGGACGCCGCTCCCTCCGCGCCGAGGTACGGGATCACGCGCTCCTCGAGACGCTGCAGCGCCGCCTCGACCTCCGCCTCCGTCTCGCCGATCACGACGTTGTAGTTCGAGCTCCGGGTGATCGCCGAGAAGTCGGTGCCCAGGCGCTCGCAGTGCCCGCGGAGGACCGAGCTCTTGTGGTCGAACGCCTCCGGGGTCCCGGCGAAGTTCGTGTACTGCGCGTACTGGGCCGCGATCCGCAGCGTGACCTTCTCGCCGCCGCCGGCGACCCACAGCGGGATGCCGCCCTCCTGCAGGGGCAGCGGCCGGTTCTGCGCGCCGTCCACCTGGTAGTAGCGGCCGTCGAGGGTCGCGGACCCGGTCGTCCAGGCCTGCTGCAGGATCTGCACGCCCTCGTCGAGCCGGCCCAGCCGCTCGGCGATCGGCGGGAAGCCGTAGCCGTACGCGCGCCACTCGTGCTCGTACCAGCCGCCGCCGATGCCCATCTCGACCCGCCCGCCCGAGACGATGTCGACGGTCGTCGCGACCTTGGCGAGGTAGGCGGGGTTCCGGTAGCCCATGCAGGTGCACATCTGGCCCAGCCGCACGCGCGACGTGGTGGCGCCGAACGCGCTCATCAGCGACCACGCCTCGTGCGTCGCCTCCTCCGTCACCTGCGGGACGGTGTGGAAGTGGTCGTAGACCCAGATCGACTCCCAGGCGCCGTCGTCGGCGTGCCGGGCGAGGTCGCTCATGGTGCGCCACTGGTCGGCGGCCGGGACGCCGACGAGGTCGTGGCGCCAGCCCTGGGGGATGAAGAGTCCGAATCGCATGCCGCCGACCCTAGGGCGGCCCGGCCCCCGAGGTCGAGGGGGTCGCGGTGCTCGCGTACGCTTCCGACCGATGCTGACCTTCACAGAGGATCTCGGACTCCCCGTCCTCGCGCTGATGATCCTCGCCGCCTTCGCGGCCGGCTGGATCGACGCGGTCGTGGGCGGTGGCGGACTCCTCCAGCTCCCCGCCCTGCTCCTCGTGCCGGGGATCTCGCCCGTGCAGGCGCTCGCCACGAACAAGCTGGCCTCGATCTTCGGCACGACCACCAGCGCGATCACCTACTACCGGCGCGCGAAGCCCGATCTGCGCACCGCGCTGCCGATGGCGGCGGTCGCCCTCGCGGGCAGCTACGGAGGCGCGACGCTCGCCGGCCTCCTCCCGGCCGCGGTGTTCAAGCCGATCATCGTCGTCGCGCTGATCGTGGTCGCCGTCGTGACGATCGCGCGCCCGGCGCTGGGCAGCGTCACGGTGCTCAAGCACGCGGGCCGGCGCCACCTCGTCACGGCGGCGGTGCTGGGACTCCTGATCGGCTTCTACGACGGCCTGATCGGACCGGGCACCGGCACCTTCCTGATCATCGCCCTGATCACCGCGCTGGGCTACGACTTCCTGCTCGCCAGCGCCAAGGCGAAGATCGTCAACGTCGCGACCAACCTCGGCGCCCTGCTCTACTTCGTGCCGGGCGGGCACGTGATCTGGCTGCTGGGCCTCCTGATGGGCGCCGCCAACGTGGCGGGCGCCTACCTCGGCTCGCGGATGGCCGTCGCTCGTGGCAGCCGCTTCATCCGGGTCGCGTTCCTCGTCGTGGTCGGCGCCCTCATCCTCAAGGTCGGCTCCGACGTCTGGACCGAGAACCTGGCGCCGCTGCTGCGCTAGCGCGGGCTGGGGACCGAGCCGCGGAACGAGGACGGGACCCCCGCCGCAGCAAGGGGTCCCGTCCTCGTTCCGATCGCTCGGCGCTCCGCTCCGCCGACCTCAGCCGAAGGGGATCGAGCCGACCAGCACGCCGACGGCGAGCATGACCAGCGAGACGACGACCGCTCGCCACAGCACCTTGCGGTGGTGGTCGCCGAGGTTGACCGCGGCGAGGGAGACGAGCAGGAGGATCGCCGGGACCAGCGGGCTCTGGAGGTGCACCGGCTGCCCGGTGATGGAGGCGCGCGCCATCTCGACCGGCGAGATGCCGTAGTTCGCCGCGCTCTCGGAGAGCACGGGGAGGATGCCGTAGTAGAACGCGTCGTTCGACATGAAGAAGGTCATAGGGATGCTGAGCACGCCGGTGATCACGGCGAGGAACGGTCCGAGCGCCGGCGGGATCACCGCGACGACCCACTCCGCCATGGCGTCGACCATGCCGGTGCCGTTGAGGACGCCGATCAGCACACCGGCCGCCAGCACCATCGACACGACGCCCACGATGCTCGGCGCGTGCTTGACGATCTCGGCCGCCTGGTCCTTCATCTTCGGGAAGTTGATCAGGAGGGCGACCGCGGAGCCGACCATGAACACGTAGGGCAGCGGCAGGATGTCGGCGACCAGCAGCGTCATCACCGCGAGGGTCAGGACCAGGTTCACCCAGATCAGCTTCGGGCGCAGCGTCTCGCGCTCGGGGTCGAGCATCGTGTCGGCCATCGCGGTGTCGGCGTCGTCGGCCTGCACGCGGGCGGCGACGGCCACCTGGGCTCCGCGCAGGGCCTGGGGGCCGCGGAGGAAGGAGAAGCGCTCCCGGGCGACGGTGCGGATGCCCCCGGTCAGGGCCGCGAGGCCGCCGGTGCGGGCGCCGCCCGAGCGGGAGGAGGAGCCGCGGCCGGCGCCGACGAGCTCCTGCTCGAGCATCGGCTCGGCCAGCGCGAGCGAGCCGAGGCGGCGGCGCTCGCCGAGCCCGAGGAACCAGGCGAAGACGAGCGTGACGGCCAGGCCCACCGCGAGCGAGGGGAGCATCGGCACGAAGATCTCGCTCGGCGAGACCTGGAGGGCCGCGGCGGCGCGCACCGTCGGTCCGCCCCAGGGGACGATGTTGAGCGTGCCGTTGGCCAGGCCCGCGACGCAGGTCAGCACGACCGGGTTCATCCCCAGGCGCAGGTAGATCGGGAGCATCGCGGCGGTGGTGACGATGAAGGTGGTCGAGCCGTCGCCGTCGAGCGAGACCGCACCCGCGAGCAGCGCCGTGCCGAGCACGACCTTCGCCGGGTCGTCGCCGAGCGCGCGGACGATGAAGCGGATCAGCGGGTCGAAGAGCCCGACGTCGATCATGATCCCGAAGTACATGATCGCGAACATCAGCAGCGCGGCCGTGGGCGCGAGGCTGCCGATCGCCTCGAGGACCATGTCGCCGATGCCGAGGCCGGCGCCCGCGAAGAGGCCGAAGATCGTCGGCACGACGATCAGGGCGACCATCGGCGTCAGCCGCTTGGTCATGATCAGGGCCATGAAGGCCAGGATCATGGTGAAACCGAGTACTACCAACACAGCTGACTCCTTCGTCCAGTGCCTCCGCCCGCGCTCGGCGGGAGAGCCGGCCGGGAGATGCTGGAAACCCTAGGCAGCTCCGCGTCCGGCGCCGGGGTATCGCTCATTACGGCGACATCTGCGCATAGTGTGGCTTCTGCGCATTCTGCGCACGACGACGGCGAGGAGGCCCCGATGCGCTTCGCGACCCACGTCCTGGTCCTGCAGCTCGCCACGGTGTCGGCCGCCGTGCTGGTCTGCGCCGGCCTCGTCACCGCGCTCAGCGTCCAGCAGCTGCGCGGCGAGGCGGAGGGGACGGCGCTCGCCATCGCCCGCACCGTCGCCGAGGACCCCGACGTGCAGGACGCGGTCGCCGCGTCCTCCGCGGTGCCCGGCGCGCCCGCCGCCTCGGAGCTGCGCGGCGGACCGCTCGAGGACGTCGCCGCCGCCGTCGAGCAGCGCACCGGCGCGCTCTTCGTCGTGATCACCGACGACCAGGGCATCCGCCTCGCCCACCCCGACGAGGACCGCCTCGGCGAGCGGGTCTCGACCAGCCCCGACGAGGCGCTCGCCGGGCGCGAGAGCGTCTCGTGGGGCACCGGCACGCTCGGCGAGTCGGCACGGGCGAAGGTCCCGGTCTTCGCCGCGGGGGAGCAGCGGGTCGTCGGCGAGGTCAGCATCGGCTTCGCACGCTCCAGCGTCTTCACCGACCTGCCGACCGCGCTGCTCGGCGTCCTCGCCGCGGCGCTCGCCGGGCTGGTGCTCGCCGCCGTCGCCTCCGTCTTCATCCGCCGCCGCCTGCTGCGCCTGACGCTCGGCCTCGCCCCGGAGGAGCTCACCTCGCTCGTGCAGGACCAGGCCGCCGTGCTCGACGGGGTCGACGAGGGCGTGCTCGCGCTCGACCGCGACGGGCGCGTCGGCGTCTGCAATGCGCGGGCCGCCGCGATCCTCGGCTCCGACGACCCGACCGGGCGGGCGCTGCACGGGCGGCCGCTCGCGGAGCTCGACCTCCCCGTACCGCTGGCCGACGCGATCGGCGCCGCGCTGCACTCCGTCGAACCGCCCCGCCCCGGAGGCGAGGAGGGCTTCGTCGTCCGTTCCCGCATCGTCTACGTCGACATCCGCCGGGTGACCCGCGGCGACCGCGACCTGGGCGTGGTGGTGGTGCTGCGCGACCGCACCGACCTCGCCGCGCTGAGCCGGCGCCTCGACGCGGTCGGCGCGATGACCAACGCGCTCCGGGTGCAGCGGCACGAGTTCGCCAACCGCCTGCACGTGGTCGCGGGTCTGCTGGATGCGGGGCGGACCGCGTCGGCGCGCGACTACCTCGACGAGGTGCTGACCCGCGGCCCGCTCAAGTACCCGGTGCAGCACGCCGACCGGCTGCAGGAGCCGTACCTCCAGGCGCTCGTCGGGGCGAAGGGGATCGAGGCGGCCGAGCGCGGCGTGCTGCTGACGCTCGGCGAGGAGACGCTGGTGCGCGGCACCGTCGTCGAGCCGGAGGACGTCGCGACGGTGGTCGGGAACCTGGTGGACAACGCGGTGCGCGCGGCGGTCGAGGGGCGGCGGGACGTGCGCTTCGTCGAGGTCGAGCTGCTCGACGACGGCGACGCGCTCTTCGTGACGGTCGCCGACTCCGGCGACGGAGTGCTCGATCCGGACTCGCTGTTCGACCGGGCCGGCGCGGGCGACCCCGTCGAGGACGACGGTCGCGTGCACGGTCGGGGCTTCGGCCTGCCGCTGTGCCGTGAGGTGGCCGCCCGCCGCGGCGGCGAGGTCTGGCTGGCGGACGCCGGCGGAGCGGAGTCGGGGGCCGTGCTGTGCGCGCGCCTCCCCGGAGCGGTGCTGCCGCCGGAGCAGGACGGGGACGGGTCATGAGCGCGGACACGGCGCGGGAGCGCACGGTGCTGGTGGTGGACGACGACTTCCGGGTCGCGCAGCTGCACGCGGACCTGGTCGAGGCGCGGCAGGGGCTGACGGCCCTTCCTCCGGTGCACACGGCGCGCGCGGCGCGGGCGGCCGTCGCCGAGCACGCGCCCGATCTGCTGCTGCTCGACGTGCACCTGCCGGATCAGAGCGGGATCGCGCTGCTCCGCGAGCTCGACACCGACGCGTTCGTCGTGAGCGCCGCCTCCGACGGGGCGACGGTGCGGCGCGCCCTGCACGCGGGAGCGCTCGGGTACCTCATCAAGCCGTTCGAGGCGCGCCTGCTCGGCGAGCGCCTCGACGCGTACGTGCGGTTCCGGAACGTGCTGCGGGAGGACCGCGCGGCCGATCAGGAGGCGGTGGAGCGGGCGCTGCGCATCCTGCACTCGGGCGACGCGACCGCCGCGCAGCCCTCGCGCTCGGCCACCGAGCAGCTCGTCCTGGCGCGCCTGGCCGAGTCGGGCGCCGAGCTGTCGGCCCTCGAGGTGGCCGAGCGCGCCGGTATCTCGCGTGCCACCGCCCAGCGCTACCTCTCGGGTCTCGCGGGCCGCGGCCTCGTCGAGATGACCCTCAGCTACGGCACCACCGGCCGCCCGGAGCACCGCTTCCGCGCCCGCTGACCCTCCGCGAGCGGAGTCCGCGCTCGAACCGGCGGGACGTTCTCGGCGGTCAAGACCCGCTCTCGGGGACCTGAGCGCCTAGGGGAGCTGACTGCGGAGCACCGGCGTGCGGTGCTCGGTCGAGCCGAACGGGGGATCCGCGTGTCAGCGGATCCTCCTAGGCGGTCGGGACCCGCTCTCGGGAACCCGACCGCCCGTGGGAGCCGACTGCGGTGCGCCGCCCTGCGGCGCACGAGACGGCCCGTCGAACGAGCGATCCGCGTGTCAGCGGATCGTTCTAGGCGGTCGGGACCCGCTCTCGGGAAACCGACCGCCTAGGAGAGCCGACTGCGGTGCGCCGCTTCGCGGCGCACGAGTCGACTCAGTGCGTCGCGTCGACGTCCGCGCCCGCGGCCACGCGGCGGCGCTCGGCGGCCTCGGCGGCCATGCGGCGGCCCTTGGGGCTGACGAGGGAGGCGATCACCGTGATCACGAGGACGCCGATGATGACCGAGAGCGACAGTCCGGTGCCGATCTCGAAGACCTCCACGTGCTCGCCGTTGTTGATGAACGGCAGGTTGTTCTCGTGGAGCGCGTGCAGGATCAGCTTCACGCCGATGAAGGCGAGGATCGCGGCGAGGCCGATGCTGAGGTAGACGAGGCGGTCGAGCAGGCCGTCGATGAGGAAGTACAGCTGGCGCAGGCCCAGCAGCGAGAACGCGGTCGCCGTGAAGACGAGGTACACGTCGCTGGTGAGGCCGAAGATCGCCGGCACGCTGTCGAGGGCGAACAGGATGTCCGTTCCGCCGATCGCCGCCATGACGAGGATCATCGGCGTGAGGACCTTCTTGCCGTCGATGTGCGTGTAGAACTTGTCGCCGTCGTACTGGTCGCTCGTCTTGAAGATCCGCTTGGCCAGGCGCACCATCACGTTGTCGCTGGAGTGGTCGTCTCCCGGCTTGACCAGGTTGAACGCGGTCAGCAGCAGGATCAGGCCGAAGATGTAGAAGACCCAGGCGAACGAGTTGATCAGTGCGGCGCCGAGGAAGATGAAGCCGGTGCGGGCGATCAGTGCGAAGACGATTCCGAAGAGGAGCACCTTCTGCTGGTCGGCGCGGGGCACCTTGAAGCTCGCCATGATGATGAGGAAGACGAACAGGTTGTCGACCGAGAGGGCCTTCTCGGTGATGTACCCCGCGAAGTACTCCGATCCGGGCGTCGCTCCGCCGAAGACGAGGACGCCGAGCCCGAAGAGCACGGCGATGCCGACGTAGAGCGCCGACCAGATCGACGACTCCTTCAGCGTGGGCTCGTGGGCCTTCCGGACGTGGAAGAAGAAGTCGAAGAGCAGGAGCAGGACGATGAAGGCGATCGTCAGGGTCCAGATCAGGGGCGATACGGTCATGAAGGGGCTGGCCTCGCTCGTGAAGGGGGGTCGGGGGACGGTCGCGGGGGTCGCTCGTCAAGGGAAAAGGTAGCGAGGCACCGTGGCGAGCAGGGCGCCCGCCGCTGGATCGTGAGTATCTTCTCAGTTCTCAGCGCGTCCCTCGCGCCCAGCGGCCGGAGCGCCACACTGGTCACCATGACCGGCGCCGCTGTCGACAGGACCTTCCAGGACGCCTCCGGCGTCGTCATCCACTACCGCTGGTGGCCGCACCCCTCGCCCCGCGCGATCGTGCAGCTGGCCCACGGGGTCGGCGAGCACTCGGGGCGCTACGTCGAGCTGGCGGAGGCGCTGGTCGCCGCCGGGTACGCGGTCGCGGCGGACGACCACCGCGGGCACGGCCGGACCGGCCTCGAGCAGCACGGCGGCGACTCCTCCCGGCTCGGACTGCTGGGGCCGGGCGGCCTGCGCGCGACCGAGGCGGCGATCCTCCGGCTGACGGAGCTGCTCGCGGAGGAGAGCCCCGGCGTGCCGATCGTGCTGCTCGGCCACTCCTGGGGGTCGCTCATGGCGCAGCGGATCGTCGACCACCACTCCGGCGCCTATGCCGCGCTCGTGCTGAGCGGCACGGCCTACCGCCTCCCCGGGCACATGAACGCGGGCGACCTGGCGAAGCGGCACCGCGTCGCCGGCGGCCTCGGCCTCGAGTGGCTCTCCCGCGACCCGGAGGTCTGGCAGCGGTTCCACGACGACCCCCTCACCTTCACCACGCCGCTCGCGAAGCGGATCGGGCTGGTCGAGACCCTGCGGCTGGTCGGCCGCCCGAAGCGCGGGCCCGAGCATCCGCTGCCCCTGCTGCTGGTCGTGGGCGCCGACGACACCCTCGGCGGCGAGCGGTCGGTGCGCGCGCTCGCCCAGGCCTACCGGCGGCGGGCCGGGTACACGGACGTCTCGGTGCGGGTGTACCCGGAGGCGCGGCACGAGCTGTTCCAGGAGCTCAACCGGGCCGAGGTCACGGCCGATCTCGTGGAGTGGCTGGGCGAGCGCTTCCCCGCCCCGGCTCGCGCCTAGGCTGGCGTCATGCATGGCGAGTACAAGGTCCCCGGCGGAAAGCTCGTGGTCGTCGACCTCGACGTGGTCGACGGGAGGTTCGCCGGGTTCCGCCTGGCGGGCGACTTCTTCCTCGAGCCCGACACGGCCCTCGACGACATCGATCGCGCGGTCGTGGGCCTCCCGGCCGAGACGGACGCGAAGTCCATCGCCGCCGCCATCCGGCAGGCGCTCCCGGCCGACGCGGTCCTGCTCGGCTTCACGCCCGAGGCCGTCGCGGTCGCGATCCGCCGCTCGCTGCAGAAGGCGACCAGCTGGCGCGACTACGACTGGCGCATCGTGCACGACCGGGCCGTCCCTCCCGCGACCCACCTGGCGCTCGACGAGGTGCTGACCGCCGCGGTCGGCGAGGGCCGCCGGGAGCCGACGCTGCGGATCTGGGAGTGGGACCAGCCCGCCGTCGTCATCGGCAGCTTCCAGTCGCTCCGCAACGAGGTCGACCTCGACAACGCGGCGAAGTACGGCGTCGACGTGGTCCGCCGCATCTCGGGCGGCGGCGCGATGTTCATGGAGGCGGGCAGCGTCGTCACGTACTCGCTCTACGTCCCCGGCGACCTCGTCCAGGGGCTGACCTTCGCCGACTCCTACGCCTTCCTCGACGAGTGGGCCGTCAGCGCGCTGCAGTCGCTCGGGATCGACGCGGTCTACCAGCCGCTCAACGACATCACCTCGCCCTCGGGCAAGATCGGCGGTGCCGCGCAGAAGCGCCTGGGCTCCGGCGCCGTCCTCCACCACGTGACCATGAGCTACGACATCGACGCCGAGAAGATGGTGCAGGTGCTGCGGATCGGCCGCGAGAAGCTCTCGGACAAGGGCATCGCCTCCGCCGTGAAGCGCGTCGACCCGCTGCGCAGCCAGACCGGGCTCAGCCGCGCCGAGATCATCGAGCGCATGAAGGCGACCTTCGTGCAGCTGCACGGCGGCGAGGCGGGGACGCTGACCGAGGAGGAGTACGCGGCGGCGGAGGAGCTGGTGCGGACGAAGTACTCGACTCCGGAGTGGCTGCGGCGCGTCCCCTGACCGGCGGGCCCGGGGCGGCGGTCGTCGGCGTGTGGCCCCGGAGCGGAACGCGGCGGACCGGTCCGGCGGGCGCCCCTCAGCTCGCGAGGAGCTCCTGGTAGTCCGGGTGCTCGGCGATGAACTCGGCGACGAACGGGCAGGCCGGGACGATGCGCCCGCCGAAGCGCTCGTGCGCGTCGTCGAGGGCCGCCTCGACGAGGGTCTCGCCGAGGCCCTCGTGGCGGTGCTCGGGCGCGATCTCGGTGTGGAGGAAGACCACGTCGCGGCCGCGGACGGCGTAGTCCGCGACTCCGACGGTCTCGCCGTCGAGCCAGAGCGTGTAGCGGGACGAGTCCTCGTCGTGGCGCACCTCGGAGATCATCGCGCCACTCTACGCCGGAGCCTCCCGGCACCCGTCGAGCGCGGGCGCGAGGCGCGGAGCGTGTCGCCGGGCTCGCGCGCACTGGCACAATTGCCGGGTGCCCAGGACGATCCAGATCGCGGACGGCGTCCCGGAGTCGCGGAGCGCGGTGTTCCACGCCGACAATCTCGAGGTCCTGCCGCAGCTGGCCGACGGGGCCTTCACCGTCGTCTACCTCGACCCGCCGTTCAACACGGGCCGGGCGCAGGTGCGGACCTCGACCACCTCGGTGCGCTCCACCACCGGCACGATCGCCGGCTTCAAGGGGCGCAGCTACGAGCGGATCCGCGGCGACCTGCTCCGCTACGACGACCGCTTCGACGACTACTGGTCGTTCCTCGAGCCGCGTCTGGCCGAGGCGTGGCGGCTCCTCGCCGACGACGGCACCCTCTACCTCCACCTCGACTACCGCGAGGCGCACTACGCGAAGGTGCTGCTCGACGCGCTCTTCGGCCGCGAGTGCTTCCTCAACGAGATCATCTGGGCCTACGACTACGGAGCGAAGGCCACGCGCCGCTGGCCGACCAAGCACGACACGATCCTCGTCTACGTGAAGGACCCGCGCGGCTACCACTTCGACTCCGCCGCCGTGGACCGCGAGCCGTACATGGCCCCGGGCCTGGTGACCCCCGAGAAGGCCGAGCGCGGCAAGCGGCCGACCGACGTGTGGTGGCACACGATCGTCTCGCCGACCGGCCGCGAGAAGACCGGGTACCCGACGCAGAAGCCGGAGGGGATCCTCCGCCGCATCGTGCAGGCGTCCAGCCGCGAGGGCGACGCCGTCCTCGACTTCTTCGCCGGCTCCGGCACGACCGGTGCCGTCGCGCATGCTCTCGGCCGCCGCTTCGTCCTCGTCGACGAGCACGCCGACGCGGTCGCCGTCATGCGCCGCCGCTTCGCCGCCCTCGACCCGGCGCCGCTCTTCCTCTGACGCGGGCCCTCTCGACTCCTCAGACGTGTCGAGGTCGGTCGCTCCCACTGTCCAGAAGGTGTCGCACTCGACATCGATCGCTCCGACTGTCCAGGAGTTGTCGCACTCGACGCCGACTGCGACAACTCCTGGACAGTCGTGGTGGGAGGCGCGCCTCCCCAGGTGCGGGATCAGGGGTTCGTCCACAGAATGCGGATCGCGGGAGTCGGACGAGGATCACGGACCGCCAGAATCGCGGCATGTCCAGCACCGACCTCGGAGCCTTCACCCGGCGAGCGGCACTCCGCGCAGGGGTGACGGACGCCCGACTGCGCACTCCCGCCCTGGCCAGCCCCTTCCACGGAGTGCGCACCCGGGTGGCGCCCGTGACGCACCTGGAACGAGCCGCCGCCTACCTGCCGCGGCTGCGGCCCTGGCAGCTCTTCTCCCACCTGACCGCGGCCGAAGCCTGGGGAGTGCCGCTCCCGGCGCGACCCGGCGAGGACGATCCGATCCACGTGGCGGCGACGACGCCGCACCGGCCCCCCAGGACCCGGGGTGTGATCGGCCACACCCTCACGGAGACGGACAGGGTCGAGCGGCACGGCCTGCCGGTGACGGGAGCGGTGTCGACGTGGATCGCGCTCGCCCCACTGCTGTCCGCCCGCGATCTCCTCGCGGCGACGGACCACCTCCTGTTCGAGCCGCGCTACCCGCGCCGGGACGATCCGCGTCCCCATGTCCGGCTTCACGAGCTGCAGGACCGCCTGGCCTCCCATCGGGGCCGGGGCCGACGCGGCCTGGCTGAGGCTCTGCGGCTGGCATCGACCGGAGCCGCCTCGCGGAGGGAGACCTGGCTCCGCGCTCTCGTCGAGGAGGCGGGACTGCCCGCGCCCGACGTGAACGCCGAGATCAGGATCGGCGGCCGACTGCTCGCGGTCGGCGATCTGGTCTTCGAACGGTGGAAGGTGGTGGCGGAGTACGACGGCGGCCAGCACCGGACGGACGACGCGCAGTTCTCACGCGATCGTGAACGGCTCCTGGCCCTGCACCTCGCGGGCTGGATCGTCGTGGTCGTCCGCGCGGAGGGTCTGACCCGGGGCAGGGCGCGCACGATCGCCGAGCTCCGTGCCGCTCTCGTGGCCCACGGCTGGCGACCGTGACGCACCCCGTCGACGGATCGACCCGCTCGTCCATCCCCGCCCCGCCGCCCGCGTCCGCCTCACCGTCCGGATCCGTTCGCCCGTCCGCATCCGATCGAGCACGCGGAGTTCTCCGACTGTCCAGGAGTCGTCGCACTCGGCGTCGACTGCGACGACTACTGCGTACTCGCGGGCCGGCGTCAGCTGCTGGCGCGGATGACCAGCGACGTCGGCATCAGCGTGCGGTGCTCCACGGGGAGCCCCTCGATGCGGGCGGTCAGCAGCTCCACCATGCGGGCGCCGAGCTCGTCGGGGAGCTGGCGCACCGTGGTCAGCGCGGGGACGGCGTTCCGCGCGAAGAGATCGTCGTCGAAGCCCACGACGGACACGTCCTCGGGGATCCGGCGGCCGGCCTCGCGGAGGGCGGCGTAGGCGCCGACCGCCATCTGGTCGTTCGCGGCGAAGACGCCGTCCAGGTCGGGGTCGCGGGCGAGGAGGCGGCGCATCGCCTCGGTGCCGCTGGCCGGCGAGAAGTCTCCCCACTCGACGAGGTCGTCGGCGAGGCCGGCGTCGGTGAGTGCGCCGCGCCAGCCGATCAGGCGGTCGACGCCCGGCGGCATGTCGGCGGGGCCCGCGATGGTGGCGATCCGGCGCCGGCCGCGCTCGATCAGGTGCGCGGTGGCGACGGCCGCCCCCTCCGTGTTGTCCACGTCGACGAAGTAGGAGCCGCGCTCGTCCGGCGAGAGCGGCCGGCCGCCGAAGACGATCGGCAGCGTGCCCGAGAGCGCCGCGTAGGAGTGGTCGCCGGAGTGGTGCGAGACCACGAGCGCGCCGTCGACATTGCCGCCGAGCAGGTACCGCCGCGTCTTCTCGCCGTCCGTCTCGGACGCGATCAGCATCGAGAGCGTGTAGTCCGTGTCGGCCAGGCGCATCGCGGCGCCCTGCACGATCGAGGCGAAGAACGGGTCCGCGAAGACGCGCGCGGTCGACTCCGGCACGATCAGCGCGATCGACTGCGTGCGCCGCGAGGCGAGCATCCGCGCCGCGTGATTGGGCACGTAGTCGAGCTCGCCGATCGCCTTCTCCACGGCGGCCACGATCTCGGCCGCCACCTGCGGGGCGCCGTTGACCACCCGCGAGACCGTCGCGCGCGAGACTCCGGCCCGCGCCGCGACCATCTCGAGGGTGGGGGAGCGGCCCCCGCCGCGGACGCCCGTCGGCTCGCTCACGGGTCAGTCCAGGATCGCCGCGGCGCTGCCGCCGAGCAGTCGGGAGTAGACCAGGCCCGAGTCCTTCACGATCCGCTCCTGCGTGTCGTAGTCGACGCGCACGATGCCGAAGCGCTTCTCGTAGCCCCAGGCCCACTCGTAGTTGTCGAGGAGGGACCAGACGAAGTAGCCGCGGACGTCGGCGCCCTGGTCGATCGCGTCGGCGACCTTCTCGACGTGGTCGAGCACGTACTGCGTGCGGTCCGCGTCGTGCACGCGGCCGTCCTCGACGACGTCGTCGTAGGCGGCGCCGTTCTCGGTCACGTAGAGCGGAGGGAGGTTCTCGTACTCCAGGCCCAGGCGGGTCAGCAGGTAGCGCAGCCCGTCGGGGTTCACCTCCCAGTCCATCGCGGTGCGCGGCAGACCGCGCGACGGGAAGGTGATGAACTCGGAGCCGACCCAGGGGGAGCCGACCTCGCGGTCGGTCGCCTGGGCGAAGTCGTCGGCTCCGGCCGGCAGCGGATGCGCCGAGACGTTGTCGTCGTGGTAGTGGTTCACGCCGAGGAAGTCGAGCGGGAGCGAGATGAGGTCGAGGTCGCCGTCGACGATCAGCTCGTCGAGCCCGAGCCCTTCGACGTCCTCGAGCAGGTCCTCGGGGTACTCGCCGCGCAGCAGCGGGTCGAGGAAGATCCGGTTCTGGAGCGCGTCGAAGCGGCGTGCGGCGTCGAGGTCGGCCTCGTCCTCGGGGTCGTCGGGGACGGCGTTCGAGAGGTTGAGCGTGATGCCCAGGTTCTGCGCTCCGAGCTGCCGGAGCGTCGAGACGGCCAGCCCGTGGGCTAGGTGCGTGTGGTGCACGGCGGCGAGGGCCTTCTGCTGCGAGATCACGCCGGGGGCGTGCACGCCCGCGCCGTAGGAGAGCAGGGTCGAGCAGAACGGCTCGTTGAACGTCGTCCAGTGCTGCACCCGGTCGCCGAGGCTCTCGTAGACGGCCTCGGCGTAGTCCCGGAAGCGCTCGGCGGTGTCGCGGTTCGCCCAGCCGCCGGTCTCCTCGACGGCCTGCGGGAGGTCCCAGTGGTAGAGGGTGAGCCACGGCAGCACGCCGGCGCCGAGCAGCTCGTCGACCAGGCGGGAGTAGAAGTCGAGGCCCTCGGGGTTCACCGCGCGGTCGCCCGGCTTGACGCGCGCCCAGCTGACCGAGAAGCGGTAGGAGCCGAGCCCCAGCTCCTTCATCAGCCGCACGTCCGCGGGCATCCGGTGGTAGTGGTCCACCGCGACCTCGGGGGTGTCGCCCTTCGCGACCGCTCCGGGGACGCGGGAGAACGCGTCCCAGATGCTGTCCTCCTTGCCGCCCTCGTGGCCGGCGCCCTCGATCTGGGCGGCGGCGGTCGCGGATCCCCAGAGGAAGCCGGCGGGCCAGTCGCGGACGGCGAGCCGGTCGACGCGGGCGATCTGCTCCGAGAGGCTCGGGGTCGCGGGGGAGGGGGGGGGGCG
>NZ_PSWG01000040.1:0-1428 GCF_002931195.1 Rathayibacter sp. AY1C2
CCACTCCTACCAGCCTTTACAACGGTATGAGTGTAGTGATTATCAAGTTATCGGCTTATTAGTACCGGTCAGCTCCGACAGTCTTTAGTCCTGTCTTCCACATCCGGCCTATCAACCCAGTCGTCTGGCTGGGAGCCTCTCCCCCGAAGGGATGGAAATCTCATCTCGAAGCCGGCTTCCCGCTTAGATGCTTTCAGCGGTTATCCGTTCCGAACGTAGCTAATCAGCGGTGCTCCTGGCGGAACAACTGACACACCAGAGGTTCGTCCATCCCGGTCCTCTCGTACTAGGGATAGATCTTCTCAAATTTCCTGCGCGCGCAGCGGATAGGGACCGAACTGTCTCACGACGTTCTAAACCCAGCTCGCGTACCGCTTTAATGGGCGAACAGCCCAACCCTTGGGACCTACTCCAGCCCCAGGATGCGACGAGCCGACATCGAGGTGCCAAACCATGCCGTCGATATGGACTCTTGGGCAAGATCAGCCTGTTATCCCCGAGGTACCTTTTATCCGTTGAGCGACAGCGCTTCCACAAGCCACTGCCGGATCACTAGTCCCGACTTTCGTCCCTGCTCGACTTGTCAGTCTCACAGTCAAGCTCCCTTGTGCACTTACACTCGCCACCTGATTGCCAACCAGGTTGAGGGAACCTTTGGGCGCCTCCGTTACTCTTTGGGAGGCAACCGCCCCAGTTAAACTACCCATCAGGCACTGTCCCTGAACCCGATTAGGGTCCGAAGTTAGATATCCAGAGTGACCAGAGTGGTATTTCAACAATGACTCCACGAACACTAGCGTGCCCGCTTCAACGTCTCCCACCTATCCTACACAAGCCACACCGAACACCAATACCAAACTATAGTAAAGGTCACGGGGTCTTTCCGTCCTGCTGCGCGTAACGAGCATCTTTACTCGTAATGCAATTTCGCCGAGTTCGCGGTTGAGACAGCTGGGAAGTCGTTACGCCATTCGTGCAGGTCGGAACTTACCCGACAAGGAATTTCGCTACCTTAGGATGGTTATAGTTACCACCGCCGTTTACTGGGGCTTAAATTCTCAGCTTCGCCTTGCGGCTAACCGTTCCTCTTAACCTTCCAGCACCGGGCAGGCGTCAGTCCGTATACATCGTCTTGCGACTTAGCACGGACCTGTGTTTTTAGTAAACAGTCGCTTCCCACTGGTCTCTGCGGCCATCGAACGCTCCCGGAGCAAGTCCGTTCACGCCTCAGGCCCCCCTTCTCCCGAAGTTACGGGGGCATTTTGCCGAGTTCCTTAACCACGATTCTCTCGATCTCCTTAGTATTCTCTACCTGACCACCTGAGTCGGTTTGGGGTACGGGCAGCTAGAACCTCGCGTCGATGCTTTTCTTGGCAGCATAGGATCACCGATTTCGACTTGCGTCTACCCATCAGATCTCAGGCTATA
>NZ_PSWG01000040.1:1525-3352 GCF_002931195.1 Rathayibacter sp. AY1C2
GATATGAACGACGGATTTGCCTATCGTTCGCCCTACATCCTTAGACCGGGACAACCATCGCCCGGCTCGGCTACCTTCCTGCGTCACACCTGTTAATACGCTAAACGCACCAGCACGGGGTCGTACGCTAGGCCCAACGCTTCACCCCGAAGGGATCCATCAAAGGGATTCAGATACTTAGCACTACTGGATTGTCTTGGGCGGTTCTTCGCCGGTACGGGAATATCAACCCGTTGTCCATCGACTACGCCTGTCGGCCTCGCCTTAGGTCCCGACTTACCCAGGGAAGATTAGCTTGACCCTGGAACCCTTGGTCTTCCGGAGGACGGGTTTCTCACCCGTCTTTCGCTACTCATGCCTGCATTCTCACTCGTGTGGCATCCACGGCTGGTTCACACCGCCGCTTCACTCGCCACACGACGCTCTCCTACCCATCAACACGGCTGGACCACGAAGGCCTACCACTAATGTCAATGCCACAACTTCGGTGGCGTGCTTGAGCCCCGTTACATTGTCGGCGCGGAATCACTTGACCAGTGAGCTATTACGCACTCTTTCAAGGGTGGCTGCTTCTAAGCCAACCTCCTGGTTGTCTGTGCAACTCCACATCCTTTCCCACTTAGCACGCGCTTAGGGACCTTAGTTGGTGGTCTGGGTTGTTTCCCTCTCGACTATGAAGCTTATCCCCCACAGTCTCACTGCTGCGCTCTCACTTACCGGCATTCGGAGTTTGGCTGACGTCAGTAAGCTTTTGGGCCCCATCGGCCATCCAGTAGCTCTACCTCCGGCAAGAAACACGCAACGCTGCACCTAAATGCATTTCGGAGAGAACCAGCTATCACGAAGTTTGATTGGCCTTTCACCCCTATCCACAGCTCATCCCCTCCATTTTCAACTGAAGTGGGTTCGGTCCTCCACGACGTCTTACCGTCGCTTCAACCTGGCCATGGATAGATCACTTCGCTTCGGGTCTAGACCCTGCGACTGAATCGCCCTATTCGGACTCGCTTTCGCTACGGCTGCCCCACACGGGTTAACCTCGCCACAGAGCACTAACTCGCAGGCTCATTCTTCAAAAGGCACGCCGTCACCCCTACAAGGAGGCTCCGACGGTTTGTAAGCAAACGGTTTCAGGTACTATTTCACTCCCCTCCCGGGGTACTTTTCACCTTTCCCTCACGGTACTTGTCCGCTATCGGTCATCTGGGAGTATTTAGGCTTATCAGGTGGTCCTGACAGATTCACACGGGATTTCTCGGGCCCCGTGCTACTTGGGATACTCTTCACGCCATAACACCATTTCGACTACGGGGCTCGCACCCGCTCTGGCCAGGCGTTCAAACCTGTTCGTCTATGATGCGCTGTAACGTTCACCGGCCGGCAGACCGGAACGAAAAGTCCCACAACCCCGGCCATGCAACCCCTGCCGGGTATCACACATGACTCGGTTTAGCCTCTTCCGCGTTCGCTCGCCACTACTGACGGAATCACTGTTGTTTTCTCTTCCTGTGGGTACTGAGATGTTTCACTTCCCCACGTTCCCTCTACCCGCCCTATATATTCAGGCGGGAGTCACCAGGTCACCACAAGGGGCCTGGCGGGGTTTCCCCATTCGGAAATCCTCGGATCACAGCTCGTTTATCAGCTCCCCGAGGCTTATCGCAGATTACGACGTCCTTCTTCGGCTCCAGATGCCAAGGCATTCACCGTTTGCTCTTATGAACTTGCTAATCACATGAGTTAAGAAACTACAACTCGAAAAGTTGCAGATCCAATGATTTGCATGACCGCAGCCCGAAAGCCGCGCCATGCGAATCTTGTCGATCC
>NZ_PSWG01000040.1:3447-5333 GCF_002931195.1 Rathayibacter sp. AY1C2
ATTCACGACCGAAGCCGTGAATCTAAGATGCTCGCGTCCACTGTGTAGTTCTCAAAATACGGGCGGTATCCCTCTCCCACACACCCAGGCGTGAGAAAAAGATCCGGAGAGTCGACCCCGCCACCCGAAGGCAGCCGGCCCGGTCCCTCAGGACCCAACAGCGTGCATGTACCCGACTCCACCGCCCCGACGCGTTCCCAACCCGAAGGCTGTACTGACGCGAGACGATCTCACCGAGCACCTAGTTCAATGTTCCACCCATGAGCTACCAGCAAAGACATTCGCTTTGATCTGGCGCCTGGAACACCCTGCGGTGTCCAGATGCTCCTTAGAAAGGAGGTGATCCAGCCGCACCTTCCGGTACGGCTACCTTGTTACGACTTAGTCCTAATCACCGATCCCACCTTCGACAGCTCCCTCCTTGCGGTTAGGCCACTGGCTTCGGGTGTTACCGACTTTCATGACTTGACGGGCGGTGTGTACAAGGCCCGGGAACGTATTCACCGCAGCGTTGCTGATCTGCGATTACTAGCGACTCCGACTTCATGAGGTCGAGTTGCAGACCTCAATCCGAACTGAGACCGGCTTTTTGGGATTCGCTCCACCTTACGGTATCGCAGCCCTTTGTACCGGCCATTGTAGCATGCGTGAAGCCCAAGACATAAGGGGCATGATGATTTGACGTCATCCCCACCTTCCTCCGAGTTGACCCCGGCAGTCTCCTATGAGTTCCCACCATGACGTGCTGGCAACATAGAACGAGGGTTGCGCTCGTTGCGGGACTTAACCCAACATCTCACGACACGAGCTGACGACAACCATGCACCACCTGTATACCGACCTTGCGGGGCAACCATTTCTGGAAGTTTCCGGTATATGTCAAGCCTTGGTAAGGTTCTTCGCGTTGCATCGAATTAATCCGCATGCTCCGCCGCTTGTGCGGGCCCCCGTCAATTCCTTTGAGTTTTAGCCTTGCGGCCGTACTCCCCAGGCGGGGAACTTAATGCGTTAGCTGCGACACGGAGACCGTGGAAAGGTCCCCACATCTAGTTCCCAACGTTTACGGCGTGGACTACCAGGGTATCTAATCCTGTTCGCTCCCCACGCTTTCGCTCCTCAGCGTCAGTAACGGCCCAGAGAACTGCCTTCGCCATCGGTGTTCCTCCTGATATCTGCGCATTCCACCGCTACACCAGGAATTCCATTCTCCCCTACCGCACTCTAGTCTGCCCGTACCCACTGCAGGCCCGAGGTTGAGCCTCGGGTTTTCACAGCAGACGCGACAAACCGCCTACGAGCTCTTTACGCCCAATAATTCCGGACAACGCTTGCACCCTACGTATTACCGCGGCTGCTGGCACGTAGTTAGCCGGTGCTTTTTCTGCAGGTACCGTCAAGCCGAAGCCCTTCTTCCCTACTAAAAGAGGTTTACAACCCGAAGGCCGTCATCCCCCACGCGGCGTTGCTGCATCAGGCTTTCGCCCATTGTGCAATATTCCCCACTGCTGCCTCCCGTAGGAGTCTGGGCCGTGTCTCAGTCCCAGTGTGGCCGGTCACCCTCTCAGGCCGGCTACCCGTCGTCGCCTTGGTGAGCCATTACCTCACCAACTAGCTGATAGGCCGCGAGTCCATCCTTGACCGAAAAACTTTCCACCCGCACCCGATGCCGGGGCAGGTCGTATCCGGTATTAGACGCCGTTTCCAGCGCTTATCCCAGAGTCAAGGGCAGGTTACTCACGTGTTACTCACCCGTTCGCCACTAATCCACCCAGCAAGCTGGGCTTCATCGTTCGACTTGCATGTGTTAAGCACGCCGCCAGCGTTCGTCCTGAGCCAGGATCAAACTCTCCGTAAAAAAATTACGACCCCCAACCCCGAAGAGAAGG
>NZ_PSWG01000041.1:0-4834 GCF_002931195.1 Rathayibacter sp. AY1C2
GGGGGTGGGGGCGGCGCTCATTGCGGACTCCTTCGGCAGCGGTCCGACCATCCTAGAGCCCCGGTGGAGCGCTCTCTCGCCCCGGAACGCGGGACACCGCGCCCCGGACGACCGCGAGGCGCCGCCTCCCCGGCCGGACACCGCGGTGAGGGCGGTGTCCGGGCGGCGGAGGCGGCGCCTCGGAGGAGAGGAGCGGAGCGCAGGACGCGGGCCGGTCGGCGCTTCCCGATCAGGCCCGGTGGGCGCCGTGCCCGTCGCGGGGAGGAGCGGTGCGGATCGAGTCCGTCCGGACTTCCGGCTCGATGCTGCCCGCGGCCAGGTCGGCCCCGGCGCGCGCGGCCAGCTGCGGGACCGTGCGGCGCAGCTCCTCCGCGCTGTCCTCGGCCGCGAGGTCGTGCGCCTCCTGCATGGCCGACTTCGCGCGCAGCGGCGGGGTCCTGAGGAACCACGAGAGCACGAAGGCCAGCAGGACCACGCCCAGCGCGACCTGGAACACGGTCACGGTCGCGTCGTTGAACCCGGTCAGGAACGGGGCCGACAGGGCGCGGTCCGCGGTGTTCAGGAACGACGTGTCCCCGTCGAGCGCCGAGCCGATCGCGGCGGTGTCCTGCGACTGCAGCAGCTTCAGGATCCCGGCGTTGGCCGGGTCCGCGGCGACGGCCGGATCGGTGACGGCCCGCTGCAGATCCGCCGCGAGCGCCGGGTTCTTGAAGGCCGCGGCGATGGTGTCGGGGATCCGGCTGAACAGCACCGAGAAGATCACGGCGGTGCCCAGGGTGCCGCCGATCTGGCGGAAGAACGTGGAGGCGCTGGTCGCGACTCCCATGTTCGCCACGTCGACCGAGTTCTGCGAGGCCAGGGTGAGGGTCTGCATCATCTGCCCGAGCCCGAGGCCCAGCATCAGCATCCCGCCCATCATGAAGATCACCGGCTTGTCGATCGTCACGAAGGTGAAATAGAAGAACGCGGCCGACATCAGGAACGTGCCGACGATCGGGAAGGCGCGGTAGCGGCCCGTGCGCGAGATGATCTGACCCGAGACGATCGAGGCGATCATCAGGCCGAGGATCATCGGCAGCATCAGGAAGCCGGACTCGGTCGGCGTGGCGCCGTTCACCAGCTGCAGGTACAGCGGGATCGCCATCATGCCGCCGAACATGCCGAAGCCGACGAGGACGCCCAGCACGGTCGCCATCGAGAAGGTCGGCGAGCGGAAGAGCTTGAGGGGGATGAGCGCGTCGTCGCCCATCATCCGCTCGGCCGCGATGAAGCCGATGACGCCCAGCGCGCCGACGATGTAGCAGACCCACGCGATCGGCGAGCCCCAGCCCCACTCGCGGCCCTGCTCGGCGATCAGCAGCAGCGGTCCCGCGGCGATGACGACGAGGGAGGCGCCCCACCAGTCGATCCGCACCGAGCGCTTGCCGGCGGGCTTGGGCAGGTGGAGGAACCGCACGACGATGAAGAGCGCGACGGCGCCGATCGGGAGGTTGATCAGGAAGACCCAGCGCCAGCCGGTGATGAAGAGGATCTCGGGGGTGCCGGCGAGCAGGCCGCCGATGAGCGGTCCGACGACGCTGGAGATCCCGAAGACGGCCAGGAAGTAGCCCTGGTACTTGGCGCGCTCGCGCGGGGGCAGGATGTCGCCCATCACCGTGAGCGCGAGCGACATGAGTCCGCCGGCGCCCAGGCCCTGCACGGCGCGGAAGCCCGCGAGGCCGAGCATCGAGGTCGAGAAGCCGGCGAGCGTCGAGCCGATCAGGAACAGCACGATCGCGATCAGGTAGAGCGGGCGGCGTCCGAAGATGTCGGAGAGCTTGCCGTAGATCGGCGTCGCGATCGTCGAGACGATCAGGTAGGCGGTGGTCACCCACGCCTGCTGCGAGAGGCCGTCGAGGTCGTCCGCGATGGTGCGCATCGAGGTGCCGACGATGGTCTGGTCGAGCGAGGAGAGGAACATCCCCGCCATCAGGCCGAAGATGACGAACAGGATCTGCCGGTGCGACATCACGGCGCCGGACGGCGTCGAGGTCGGAGCGGATGGAGTGGAGGCGGAGTCGGCCACGGTGGTCCCCTTGTCTGGCGGACGCGTCCAGGCACGGCGATCCGCCGCAAACGTTGCGTGCTGCGCAAAGTTACACCGCGTGCGGAGAGCGCGACAGAGCGTCCGGCGAGCCTGAACGGGATCTCAGGGCCGCCGTGCCGGGGCCGTGCGTCAGGCCGGAGCGGGGACCGCCTCGTCCGCCCAGCCGGCCTCGCGGAGCGCTGCGCGGGCCTCGGCTCGGGCCGAGTACGGCGTGCGCACGCCGAGGATGTCGCGGTAGTTCTGGTGCCCGGGGCCGGCCCAGAGGATGGCGTCGCCCTCGTGCGCCAGGGACACGGCGACGCGGATGGCGCGCTTGGGGTCGTCGACCTCGTGGATCTCGGCGTCCGGACGTGCGGCGCGGGCGGCCTCCACGAGGGTGCGCCGGATCGAGGCCGGGTCCTCGAAGCGCGGGTGGTGGTCGGTCACGACCAGCACGTCGCTGCCCAGGACGGCGGCTTCGGCCATGGCCGGGCGCTTGAGCGCGTCCCGGTCGCCGTCGGCGCCGAACACCATGACCACGCGGCCGGGAGTGACCTCGCGGACGGCCTCCAGGGTGCGGGCGAAGGCGTCGGCGCTGTGTCCGAAGTCGACGTACACCGTGGGGCCGCGGTCGCCGGAGACGCGCTCGGTGCGGCCGGGGAGGGAGGCGTCCACTCCGCCGTCGCGGTGCAGCGCGGCGCGGATCTCGCCGATCGGCCGACCGGACTCGATCAGCATCACGATCGCCAGTCCGGCGTTGGCGGCCATGTGGGTGCCGATGATCGGGACGGAGGTCGTGATGGCACGGCCCTCGCGGTTGCCGATCCGGAAGCGGGTGCGGCCGAACTCCTGCTCGAGCACCGTCATGGTCCAGTCGGCGTCGACGCCCGGGAGGGAGGTGATCGTGGTGACCGGCACGCCGGCGACCTCGACGAGGCGCGCGCCCGCGGGGGAGTCGAGCGAGACGACGGCCCGGCGCGCGCGATCGGGCTGGAACAGCTGGGCCTTCTCGCCGAAGTAGGTGTCCATGTCGCCGTAGTCGTCGAGGTGGTCGTGGCTGAGGTTCGTGAAGCCGGCGACGTCGAAGACCACGCCGTCGACGCGGTGGCGGGTGAGCGCCTGGGCGCTGACCTCGATCGCGGCCGCGCCGACGCCCTCCTCCTCCATGCGGGCGACGAGCGCGTGCAGCTCCGTCGCCTCCGGGGTGGTCAGGCCGCTGGTCACCGAGGTGTCGCCGATGTGGCGCTCCGCGGTCGAGCTGAGGCCGGGCACGACGCCGAGCTGGCGGAGGATCCCCTCGAGCATGTGGACGGTCGACGTCTTGCCGTTGGTGCCGGTCACGCCGAGCAGCACGGGGGAGCGCTCGGCCGTCCCGTAGACGGCGGCGGCGACGGCGCCCAGGCGGGAGCGGGGGTCGTCGACCACGAGGACGGGCAGACCGGTCGCGCGCGCGGCGTCGGCGCCCGCGGCGTTGGTCAGCACGGCGGAGGCGCCGCGGGCCACGGCCTGCTCGACGAACTCGGCCCCGTGGCGGTTGACCCCGGGCAGGGCGACGAAGAGGTCACCGGGCTCGACGTCGGAGGCGATCAGCGTCACTCCGCTGATCTCGGCCGTCAGGCCGCCCTCGTCGCCGATCTCGAGCGTCCGAGCGAGGGCGGCGAGAGGGACGGAGGGTGCGGTGAGGGGTCGGAGCATGGGGTCCTTCCATCGACGGCTCCGTGGGGGGCCGTGCAGCCGAGGGGGCGGTCGCACGCGGAGTCGTGGCTGTCACTCAAGCTAGGGGGTCTGCTTATGTGAATCCTTAGAGGATATGCGCGACCCGCGTGGAGGGGCACGGGTGGACAGAACCGATCGCCGGTGCTTCAGCAGATGCGCAGGAACGGGTCTGTCTAGGCTCGGAGGATGACGTCGAACGAGAACGAGCCGACCGATGGGCGCCCCGTCGGCCGCCGAGCCCTGGTCATCGGGGGTGTGGCCGCCGCGGCGGGCCTGACCGCGCTGGGGGTCGGAGCCGCCATCGGGAACGGAGCGCCGGCGCCCTCGCCGACCCCCTCGACGGCGCCGCCCGCTCCGTCGCCCTCCGCGGCCGCGACCACCTCGACGCCCACGGCGGTGCCGACCGCCACTCCCACTCCCACTCCCACCGCCTCCGGGATCGACCTCACCGCGCAGTCCGTCGACGACCCGGCGAGCACCTGGGTCGTCGTCAACAAGCTGCGGACGCTCGCGCCGGTCGACTACGTCCCCGCCGACCTGACCTTCCCCGACGTGCCCTACGTCAACCGGCAGCCGATGCGCCAGGCGACCGCGGACGCCCTCGTCCCGCTCTTCGCCGCCGCCCGCTCCGAGGCCGGCCTCTCGCTGGCGGTGCAGAGCGCCTACCGCTCCTACGACACCCAGGTCAGCGTCTACGCGGGCTGGGTGTCCTCGCGCGGGCAGGCGGGAGCGGATGCGACGAGTGCGCGCCCGGGGCACAGCGAGCACCAGACCGGCTGGGCGGTCGACGTGGTGGGAGCGTCGGGCGCGTGCGCGCTCGAGGTCTGCTGGGGCGACACTCCGGAGGGGCAGTGGGTCGGCGCCAACGCCCATCGCTTCGGCTTCCTCGTGCGCTACAAGCCCGACACCACTCCGATCACGGGGTACGAGTCGGAGCCGTACCACCTGCGGTACGTCGGGACCCAGCTCTCCGGGTACCTGCACGACTCCGGCATCGAGACGCTCGAGCGCGTCTTCGGCCTTCCGGATGCGCCCGATTACGCGCCGGGGACC
>NZ_PSWG01000042.1:0-3941 GCF_002931195.1 Rathayibacter sp. AY1C2
CTCCCGGCCTGCCTGCGGGTCGTCGTCGGCAGGGGTCATCGGGTCTCCTTCGGGGCGGGGACGGGGCGCGGCACCTCGATGATCCGTCCTCGCGGAGCGCCTCGGGAGGCCGGGCGCGAACGCTCACGAGGCAGGCGCGCCAGAACGTCAGAACGCGCCAGTGGACCGTGCCGCCGAGCTGTGCCAACGGCACCGCGGAACGTGCCACGCGCCTCCGAGTGCCCGCTGCGCCCCGTTTGGTGACGGCCTACGCTCACCGGATGGACGAGGTGCGGGACGCGTACGGCGCGCGGGCGGAGGAGTACGCGGCGCTGCTCGGATCGGTCGACGCGGGGCCCGCGGCCGACCGCGAGCTGATCGGGTCGTGGGCCGACGGGCTGGAGGGCACGGTCGCCGACGTGGGCTGCGGGCCCGGGCACTGGACGGAGTTCCTCCAGCGCCGCGGAGCCGCCGCGATCGGCGTCGACCCGGTGCCGGAGTTCGTCGCGCTGGCTCGAGCGCGGTTCCCGGACGTCCCGTTCCGGCTCGGATCGGCGCTCGAGCTCGACGTCGATCGCCTCGGGGGCGTTCTCGCGTGGTACTCGCTCATCCACCTGCCGCCGGCGGAGCTGCCCGGCGCGGTCGCGGCGCTCGCCGCGCACCTCCGACCGGGCGGAAGCCTGCTGATCGGCTTCTTCGAAGGGCCGCGCTCGGAGGCGTTCGCGCACGCCGTCGCACCGGCGTGGTTCCATCCGCTCGCCGAGATGCGCGCGCTCGCCGAGCAGGCCGGCCTCGAGGTGACCCACTCCCTCCGCCGCAGCGCCCCCGGCGTCCGCGACCACGGCGAGCTGATCGCTGTCCGCCCCCGCTGACGCCGAGCTGATCGCCGGCCTGTGATCCGGACGCCGCCGACGCCGCGCTGGTTCCGTGCTGACGGCACCCGCTCCCGCTGGTCATCGGCGGCCGACGTCCCGGCCCACCGCATCCCCTCGAGACACCACCGCCCCGCCGGGACGCCGCCGTCTCAGCGGTGCCGCGGCGGTGTCCCGGCGGACGAGGGCCCCCGCGCCTAGAGGCGGTCGGCGCGCCACTCCGTGGGGATCTCCTCGCCGCGGCGGAACGCCTCCTCCTCGCGCTCGCGCAGCTCGACGCGGCGGATCTTGCCCGAGATCGTCTTGGGCAGGGGGTGGAACTCGAGGCGCCGCACCCGCTCGAAGGAGGAGAGCAGCTCGCGGGTGTGGGCGAAGATCGCGCTCGCCGTCTCGGCGGTCGGCTCCCAGCCCTCGGCGAGGGTGACGTACGCCTTCACCACGCTGTGGCGCACCTCGTCCGGAGCCGGCACCACCGCGGACTCGGCGACGGCGGGGTGCTGCAGCAGCACGCTCTCGACCTCGAACGGCGAGATCTTGAAGTCGGAGGACTTGAAGATGTCGTCGGTGCGGCCCACGAAGGTGATCGTGCCGTCGACCGCGCGGACCGCCACGTCGCCGGTGTGGAAGTAGCCGTCGGCGCGGGCGCGCTCGGTGCGGTCCTCGTCGCCGAGGTAGCCGGACATCAGGTTGACGGGCTCGACGGAGAGGTCGAGGCAGATCTCACCGGTGGAGGCGGGCTCGCCGGTCAGCGGATCGACGAGGGCGATGGCGACGCCGGGCAGCGCGCGGCCCATCGCTCCGGGGACCACGGGGGCGCCGGGCGGGTTCGCGGTGATCGCGGTGGTCTCGGTCTGGCCGTAGCCGTCGCGGATGGTGAGTCCCCACTCCCGCTCGACGGTCGCGATGACCTCGGGGTTGAGCGGCTCGCCCGCCGAGAGGATCTCGGTCAGCGCGCGCGGCTTCGCTCCGAGCGCCGACTGGATCAGCATCCGCCACACGGTCGGCGGTGCGCAGAACGTGGTGACCTCGGCCCGGTCGAGCTGCTGGTGCAGAGCGGTGGGGGAGAAGCGGCTGTAGTTGTAGACGAACACCGTCGCCTCGGCGTTCCACGGCGCGAAGAAGCAGCTCCACGCGTGCTTGCCCCAGCCCGGCGAGCTGATCGCCATGTGCACGTCGCCCGGCTGGACGCCGAGCCAGTACATCGTGCTGAGGTGCCCCACGGGGTACGACTCGTGCGTGTGCACGACCATCTTGGGCTTCGAGGTGGTGCCGGAGGTGAAGTAGATCAGGCACGGATCGGAGCTTCGGACGACCACGGTCGGGCTGATGCCGAAGGGCTCGAGCGAGTCGGCGTAGTCGAGCCAGCCCTCGACGGCGCCGCCGACCGCGATACGGCCGAAGCCGCCCTCCATCTCGTCGAACTTGGCTGTCTCGGAGGCGTCCGCGATGACGTGCGCGACCTCGCCGCGCTCGAGGCGGTCGGCCAGATCGGCGGGTGAGAGCAGGGT
The DNA here is from genome assembly GCF_002931195.1 of Rathayibacter sp. AY1C2. NCBI lineage: Bacteria > Bacillati > Actinomycetota > Actinomycetes > Micrococcales > Microbacteriaceae > Rathayibacter > Rathayibacter sp. AY1C2. The sequence goes on from NZ_PSWG01000042.1 coordinate 2,360, forward strand.
CGTCGTGGGGAGGATGACCGCGCCGAGCTTCATGATCGCGAGCATCGACTCCCACAGCTCGAGGCGGTTGCCGAGCATGAGCATCACGTGATCGCCCTGCTCGACGCCGACCGAGTGGAGCCAGGCGGCGACCTCGTCGGAGCGCCAGCGCATCCGGTCGAAGGAGTACTTCTCCTCGGAGCCGTCCTCCTCCACGATCCAGAGGGCGGGGCGCTCGTTGCCGATGGCGATCGAGTCGAACCAGTCCACCGCCCAGTTGAAGCGGGGCCCGACGTCCGGCCACTGGAAGGCCTCGTTCGCGGCGACCGCATCAGTGCGGTGCTGCAGGAGGGTGTCGCGGGCGGCGCGGAAGCTCCCGGTGGGGTTCATGCATGTCTCCGTAGCGGTCGAGGTCCGGCCGCTGGCGGGACCGACCCCCATTCTGCTCCCGCCGCGGTGCCGGGTGCTGCGCGACGGAGGCCCGGTGGGGATGTCCGTCGGAGGGAGCACCTGTGGAGGAGCGGCCGAGTCCGTTTCACGAAGGACGCGGCGTCAGCGGGAGAGTGGAGGGCTCGCCCGCCGCAGCAGGCGCTCCCTCCGCTCCCTCCGCGGGACCTCAGTACTTGATGGACTGACCGCCGTCGATCGGGAGGACGGTCGCGTTCACGTACGAGGCGTCGTCCGAGAGGAGGAAGGCGACGACCGAGGCGATCTCGTCGGCCTCGCCGTAGCGCTTGGTCGGGTTGACCTGGATGAACTCCTCGGCCGCCTTGCGCGGGTTCTGCGGGTCGAGCTGCTTCATCGAGTTCTCGACCATCGGGGTCCAGATGGCCCCGGGCGCGATCGCGTTGATGCGGATGCCGAACTCGCCGTACTCGATCGCGGAGTTGCGGGTGAGGCCGACGACGCCGTGCTTGGCGGCCGCGTAGCCGGACTGATTGCCGATCGCGGTGATGCCGCCGACGCTCGCGGTGTTGACGACCATGCCCGAGCCCTGCTCGCGCATCACCTTCAGCACCTTCTCGAGGCCGAGGAACACGCCCCGGAGGTTGATCGCGACGACCTTGTCGAACTCGTCGGCCGCGAAGTCCTCGGTGAGGTTCTGGCGGCCCTCGATGCCGGCGTTGTTGAAGAAGCCGTCGATGCGGCCGAACGCCTCGAGGGTGCGCGCGACATAGGCGTCGACGTCCGCCTCCTTCGACACGTCGGCGAGGACGGTGATCGACTCGGTGCCCTCGGGCAGGACGTCGACCGTGGCGGCGAGGCCCTGCTCGGAGATGTCGACGAGGACGAGCTTCGCGCCCTCCTGGGCGAGGCGGACGGCTGCGGCGCGGCCCAGGCCGGATCCGCCTCCGGTGATGAGGACGACGCGGTCGGTGAAGCGGGTGCTGGTGGTGGTCATGACGACTCCTGCTCGAAGAGGGATGGGCTCGGAGGCCGTGCGGTCGGCGAGTCCGTATCCATGCGTCTGCATGCAATTGACTCCACGATACGCCACAGGTGTCGGTTGAGTCTGAGTGCGCGGTCAGGGATGGAGTGATCCGGGCTGCGGGCGCCCGCAGCCCGGATCACTCCATCCCTGACCGCGCACTCAGACTCAACC
>NZ_PSWG01000043.1:0-2385 GCF_002931195.1 Rathayibacter sp. AY1C2
GCACGGCCGCCCACTCCCGCCGCGAGGACACCCGCGCCTCGCTCGGCCGGCGCACCGCACTGGTCGAGGTGACCCCCGCCTCCGGCATCGCGGTCGACCGCGACGCCGTGCAGAGCGCCGTCGACGAGGAGCTCGTCCGCATCGGCGCGAAGCCCGCCCCGCGCTCCACCGTCCGCGTCTCGACCTCCGGGAGGATCTGATGACCACGAGCAACCGCTTCGTCAACCGGCTCGTCCTGCTCGTCGTGGGCCTCGTGCTCGCGCTGGTCAGCGCCGGGGCCGTCCTGATCGCCGTCTCGCAGCCGGTCCGCGACTCCGTCCTCTCCTTCGCCGACGGCGAGGGCGCGGCCCTGGTGTCGCGCCTCTCCCCCGAGGAGGGCACCGCCTGGAGCGATGCCGCCGTCCTCTGGCCGCTCTACGCCGTCGTCGGGATCTGCCTCCTCGGCATCGTCCTCGCGCTGGTGATGGCCTTCGCCCACGGTCACGGCCGCACCGGCACCGTCCTCCGCGACGAGGCCGAGGGCGCGCCCGCCGGAGGGATCGAGATCGCGACCGGCTTCGCGGAGGACGTCCTCGAGACGGCCCTCGCGGGCCGGACGGAGCTCCTCGACGTCACGGTCGCGGCCTACCGCCACGGCTCCGAGACGGCGCTGAAGGTGCGCGTCCTCCCCCGCGGCGGCGTCTCGCCCCGCACCGTGGTCGACGCCGTGCACCAGGAGGTCGACGCGCTCGACGCCCTGCTCGGCGCCCGCCTGCCGGTCCTGCTCGAGGTCGCCTCGAGCGCCCGGGCCGGCTTCTCCAAGGAGGACCGGGTCGCCTGACCCCGGTCCCGCAGCTTCCCCGGCACCCGCCGGCGGATGGTCACACCGAACAGAAGGAGCCCCTCATGGGTGCAGACGACAAGATCCGCAACGCAGCCGAGAACCTGGTCGGCAAGGCCAAGGAGGCCGTCGGCAAGCTGACGGACAACGAGCGCCTCGAGGCCGAGGGCCAGGCCGACCAGACCAAGGCCCACACCAAGAAGGTCGGCGAGGACGTCAAGGACGTCTTCAAGAAGTGATCTGACCGGAACCTCGACGGGGCCGTCACCGCATCAGCGGTGGCGGCCCCGTCGTCGTGCGTGGAGCGGGTGCGTCGAGCGTCAGACGCCCCAGAACATGATCCGGCCGGCGGAGGCCGCGTCGATGCTCTGGTCATGGTTGTCGGCGGTGTGCGAGGAGTAGAGGATCCTGTCGCCGTCGACGCTGGTCACGACGCCCGTGTGGTCCCAGTCGCCCGAGCCGTCCCAGTCGAACTGGACGATGTCGCCCGGCTTCACCCGGCTCCGCTCGGAGTCGGGGATGGCGGTCGCGCGCTCGGGGTGCGCGGCGAGGTAGGCGTTGAACGCTGTCGACGACGCCCAGGCGGAGCTGTAGCCGCCGGAGGAGGAGTAGCTCCACTCGCCATCCATCTCCCAGCCGCGGGCGATCAGCGACTGCGAGGTGAAATTGACGCAGTCGTTGCCCGAGATCACGCCGTACTGGGCCGAGTTGTAGTCGTTCCAGTAGGTGGAGAGGTAGTCGAGCTGCGAGGCCAGGCGGCTCGCGTCCAGCGCGGCCTGGGCCTTCGCGGCCTCGATCGCCGGGTCGGGCGTGTAGGCGAAGGTGATCGCCGAGGCGACGACCTTCGTGCTGGCGAGCACGCCGGTCGCGGCGGGGCTGGGAGTGGCGGTCGCGGTCGGGGCGGCGAGGTCGGTCGAGGCCTCGGCCGTCGTGCCCTCCGCGGCGCCCGACGTGTCGACGGCCGGCTGCACCGCGTCGGCCGGGGTCCCGTCGACGGTGACCGCCGCGGCGGAGTCGGTGACCGCGTCGAACGTGATGGCCTGACCGTCGGCGTCGAAGAAGGCGACCGGGACCTCGCCCGCTGCCTCTCCGTCGGCCGGAGGGGCGGTGACCGTGATCTGGTCGGGGTTGTCGACCGCGACGCTGCCCTCGGCCTCGCCGAAGCGCACGGTGGCGACCGAGTCCAGGTTCGATCCCTCGAGCGTCACGCTCGTGCCGCCGGCGACGGTGCCGGAGGTGGTGGAGACGGAGCTGAGGACGACCCGGGCGGAGGCAGTGGTCGCGGGGAGCACGGCGACGCTGGTCGAGGTCGGAGCAGCGGAGGGCGTCGCGATGGCCGACTCGGCCGAGGAGCCGGTGCCGACGGTGAGGCTCAGGCTCGACGCGACGGCCACGACGACGAGCCCGCCGGAGACGGCGAGCGCGAGCGTGCGCGGGGACGGGCGGAAGAAGGAGGCCCCGCGACGGGCGGGCGCGGTGCGGAGCCGGTGCCCCTCCGCTTCGCGGCGGTCGCGGCGGGACGAGAACGACCCCTCCGGGGCGGGGTGCACCGGGGCGGGAGCCGA
>NZ_PSWG01000044.1:0-2265 GCF_002931195.1 Rathayibacter sp. AY1C2
TGCGTGCAGTGCACCATGACCTACCGGGTGCTCGAGAAGAAGGGCATCGAGTACACCACCGTCGACATCACCACCAACCCCGCAGCGCTCGCGTACGTCACGGAGGAGCTGGGCTACTCCGCCGCCCCCGTGGTCGTCGCGAGCGACCAGGACCACTGGCCGGGGTTCCGCCCCGACCTCATCGAGAAGCACGCCGCATGACCGGCCCGAACATCACCGGCGACGACTACCGGGCCGGGTACCTCGCCGGACAAGCCGACCGGCAAGGCGAAGTCGACTGGCTGGAGAACGAGGCCGACCGGCTCTACCGCCTCGCCTACGGCGACGAGCGCCGCGTCCCCGCCTTCACCGTCACTCGCGCCGAGCTCGAACAGCGCAGAGCGCTGTCCGAGCCGCCCGTCGAAGTCACCCGCCGCGACGCTCTGGCGTCCTGGGGCATCGAGACACCCGCCACCGACACCCCCGCGGCCGCGGCCGCGAACGAGAACCCGTCGCCGTCGACGGGACCCACCAACCGCACGAGCAGGAGACGACAGATGAGCACCAGGACCATCACCGGCAACCTCGCCGCCGACCCCGAGGCCGTGCAGGCGGGCCGCGTGCAGATCGTGAAGCTGCGCGTCATCGAGAACACCGGCGAATACCGCGCGGGGGAGTGGACCCCGCACGACGCCCCGACCACGCACTACGTCGAAGCGAAGTTCGAACTCGGCGAGCACGTGCTCGCCTCCCTCCACAAGGGCGACGCCGTGATCGTCGTCGGCTACGAGCGCACCGTCGCCTGGGGCGAAGGCGAGAACCGCCGCACCGGCCGCGTCCTCGAAGCCGACGCCATCGGCCCCAACCTCACCCGCGCGACCGCCGTCGTCACCACAACCACCCAGCGCGCCCCGCGCCGCAGCGCCGCCTCCGCGGCTGAGTAGGACTCGGTCGTCCGAGATGCTCCGCCATCCGCCGCAGAGTTCGCCGTTCTACGGCCTATATTCGCGGTTCTCCGTAGAGGACGGAAGCGGTCCGGGGTTGGGCTGCTGGAAGCTGCCCACGCCCAGAGCGGCGAGTCCCGCGGACACCGCCGCGCCCAGAAGGCGGAAGACGATCACGAATGCCTTTCCGACGAACTGCAACACGTTTGCCATCACGAGACCATCGCTTTCCGGAACTGATCGCAACGCTAGTGGTTCCGAGCGAATCCCGGTGGGTTCTACTCCCAGCCGTTCGCGATCCGGACCGCGTAGAGGATGACGTGATCCTCCGGGATCGCTGCGCGCACTTCCGGGATCGCCGCGGCGCTCGTCGCCGCGTTGCTGCGCACCACCGTTGATGCCGATTCCGCGCGCGTCCGGTGTGCCAGTTCCCACATGCCTCCATCGTCGCATCCGACGCTGACACGAACCGCTCGAGCGTGGGGGCCGGCGGGTGACGGAGCACCGCACATCCAAGGCCGCGATGCGGCTCAGTCTCCGAGGTGCTCGGCTCAGGATTCATCCCTCGACGTAGCGTTCGCAGTCGCCCGAACCTTGCAGATCTGCCGGATCGGCACAGTGCAGGAGTGACCAGCTGGCGCCCACGCCCGTGGGCTCTTCGAGACCGTTGTGGCGATCGAACGCCGTCGTCGTGTACACGTCGACGCCGTCGATCGAGCCTCCGACGAACGCGAACGAGACGATCGGGTCGCCTTCGGTAGTCGGTGTGCTCCACGCCAGTTCCGCTTCGTCTCCCGCGATCGCGGCGGTCGCGAGGCACGCTCGAGCCTCGCTAGGCAAGTCACCGCCTTGCTCAAGAACGTATTCGCCGCAGCTTGAGCTGGCGTCGCTACCGGCGACGACGCCACCAGCATCAGGGAGGCTGCGAGCGGCGACGATCGGATCGCCGTTCGGCGCTTTCGACGCGGGTTCAGGTGCAACCGCCGAGCAACCGCTGGCGACAGTGAGCACCGCGATCGCGATCGCAGCTGCCGTAAGGCGGTTCATCCGCCCACCGTAGCCGCCAGCGCCGCCTGCCAGCCAAGCAATTAAGCAGGAGGGCCTGCGCTGCCCGCCCGTGAGGGGCGACCCCCTCACGCTCCCCGGTGTCCCGTTCCGGGGCGCGAGCTGCACTCGCGCAGCGGCGACGGAGCGCCGCCAATGGGAGGCCGCGATGCGGCCCGTTCCACCCGTTTTCTTCACCTCTCCGCGGTTTCAACCTATTTCGCTCCACCGGCTCCGTGCCACCGATAGCGGACGCGCCCTGCGGGCTTATTTCGCCCGCTATCGGCGTCACTGCGCC
>NZ_PSWG01000045.1:0-1229 GCF_002931195.1 Rathayibacter sp. AY1C2
TCTCCGCGGTTTCAACCTATTTCGCTCCACCGGCTCCGTGCCACCGATAGCGGACGCGCCCTGCGGGCTTATTTCGCCCGCTATCGGCGTCACTGCGCCGCCTCCACTCAAACGGTTTTCCCCGCCGGAGAGGCAAAGAAAAACGATCAGCCAGAGGGAGCACCCACACCATGCAGATCACCACCGACTTGCAGACCACCGCGAAGACCTACCTCACGCTCGCGAACACCCGCGCGGTCGATATCCGTGTCGTGGGCACCGACCCCCAGACGACGCCCTCGGTGCACGTCACCCGCCGCACGTCCGGCGTCTGGGAGGCGTGGCACTCCGACCAGCTGCACGGCATCACCAGCGGTTCGTTCCGTCACTGCGTCGCCCACGCCCGCCGCGCAGCGATCCGCCGCGTCGCCCCGTTCCTGAACCGCTGAGAGGACCACACCATGACCCGCACCGACACCGGCCGCGCCACGGCCGAGCAGCTCGCCCTCATCCTCGACACCCGCCGCGCCGAGTCCGACGACGACGCGACCGCCACGGACGCCGAGATCCTCGCGCACATCCGCAACACGCTCACTCTTCCCGGCGAAGGAGCTCCGGGCGGATTCCCCGTCACCGACGACGGCACCGCCTACGCCGCCGCGCTGATCGCGTTCCTCACCCCCGCCGACAAGCAGGACACCGGCGCGGCACTGGCCGCTTTCCTCACCCCGACCCCGGAGACGCTGGACGAGCGTGCGGCACGCATCGAGTCGAACCGGCGCGCGGATGAGGGGTGGCAGGCGCTCTCCCCGGCGGAGCAGGCCGCGCAGATCGCGGCCGTCGAGCGGGCGGAGAACCCCAGCGGGCCGTGCGACTGCGCCAACTGCTCCGAGCCCGCCGACCGGTAGCCGCGCGGCGCGGGCCGGCCTTCCGGGCCGGCCCGTGAGGGGCGACCCCTCACGCTCCCCGGTCTTCCCCGTTCCGGGGGCGCGAGCTGCACTCGCGCAGCGGTGACGGAGCACCGCCGGCGGGAGCCGCTACGCGGCCGGATTACCCGTTTTCTTCACCTCTCCGCGGTTTCAACCTATCTCGCTCCGCCGGCTGCGTGCCGTCTCTCTCGGACGCGGTCGCAAGCTCCCTTATTTCGCCCAAGAGAGCCGTCACTCCGCCGACTCCACTCAATTGGTTTTCACTCGCCGGAGAGGCAAAGAAAAACGATCAGGAAGACGACAAAAGCCCCGTAGTTGGTC
>NZ_PSWG01000046.1:0-941 GCF_002931195.1 Rathayibacter sp. AY1C2
CCGCGGCGACCACCTGGTCATGCAGACCGACGGCAACATGGTCGTCTACTCCGCCAAGGGCGGCCCCGTGTGGAGCACGAACACGATCAACGAAGCGGGCGCCTCGGTGATCATGCAGCCCGACGGCAACCTCGTCGTCTACCGCGAGAACGGCTCGCCCGCCTGGGCGAGCAGCGTCCGCCGCGTCATCGCCGAGCCGGTGACCGACACGCTGTTCACGGAGCAGACCCTCCGCCCCGTCCACCAGCTCACCTCCGCCGACGGCCGCTCCAGCGCCGTCATGCAGAACGACGGCAACTTCGTCGGCTACGGCCCCCAGGGCGCCGTCTGGGGCACCGGCACCGGCGGCTCCGGCAACCGCATCACCATGCAGAAGGACGGCAACGCCGTCATCTACGGCTCCGACGGCTCCGTCAAGTGGTTCTCGGGCACGCGCGGCAAGGACCTCCGCCTGGGCATCAACAACGCCGGCTCGCTGATCATCGTGAACCCGTCCGACGACGTGATCTGGACCAGCCAGGCCGCCTTCCCCTCGACCACCCTCTACGCGGCGAACTCGCTCGAGGCGGGCAGCTTCCTCCGCTCCGCGAACGGCGTCTACCGAGCGGTGATGCAGGCGGACGGCAACTTCGTCGTCTACGGCAAGAACGGCCCGATCTGGGCGTCGAAGACCACCCGCGCAGGCGGCTTCTTCGCCCTCGACACCAGCGGGCAGATCGCCGTGGGCACCGAGACGACGAGCGGATGGTCGGTCGTCCCGCCCGCCGCGTCGGTCGGCCCCTACAAGCTCGTCATGCAGGACGACGGCAACCTCGTCGAGTACGACAGCCGCCGCGCGGTCTGGGCCAGCCGCGGCTGACGCCCCTCCGCCACGACGCCCCCTGGTCCCCGGACCGGGGGGCGTCGTCGTCTCCCCCGCCGTGGGACGATTCCCCCGACCC
>NZ_PSWG01000047.1:0-768 GCF_002931195.1 Rathayibacter sp. AY1C2
CCGTCGTCGCGATCACGGTGACGGTGTTGCCGAGCACGCTCGAGACGGTGTTCGTGAGCAGGATGGGTGACGTCGCGGCAGGCGGCGGGATGCGCGGAGGGGCGCGCGGCGGGAGGATCTCGAGCAGCGATCCGGACAGCCAGCGGGAGATCAACGCGGCGGCTCCGAAGGTCGACGACCTGCTCCGGCGCATCGCGGGACTCTTCCGCGACCACCGCCCCAAGCTCACGCTCACCGTGATCCTCGTTCTCGTCGGCGCCGCCCTCACGGTGGTGCCGCCGCTCCTCACCCAGCTGGCCTTCGACCGCGGGCTCTTCCCGCCCGGCGGACGCCCGAACCTCCCGGTGCTGCTCGAGCTGGTCGGCGTCATGGTGCTGGTCTGGGCGTTCTCGGCGATCCTCGGCGTCTGGCAGACCTACCTCACCGCGACCGTCGGCAACACGGTCATGGGGGAGCTGCGCATCCGCCTCTTCCGCCACCTGCAGGCGATGGAGCTCGGCTTCTTCACCCGCACCCGCACCGGCGTCATCCAGTCGCGCCTCGCCAACGACGTGGGCGGCGTGGCCAACGTGCTCACGAACACCGTCTCGAGCGTGCTCGGCAACACCGTCACCGTGATCGCGGCCGTCGTCGCGATGCTCCTGCTCTCGTGGCAGATGACGATCGTCGCCCTCGTCCTCACTCCGGTGCTCGTCGTGGCCCAGCGCCGCGTCGGCCAGGTGAGGGCGCGCATCGCGACGAAGACGCAGGAGTCATTGTCCGAGATGA
>NZ_PSWG01000005.1:0-193044 GCF_002931195.1 Rathayibacter sp. AY1C2
TCCGTGTTCGTCATGGATCCCATTGTCCTCCTCCGCACGGCCGCGGGGGCCGCCACGGGCCGGGCGGGGGAGGAGGACGGGGAGTCGGCGCCGGGGAGGAGCGTCAGGACGCGTCCTTCACCATCCCGCGGACCGAGAGCTGGACGACCAGCGGCCGGTGGTCGCTCCCGGCGTCGTCGCGGTCGTCGACGACCTGGTAGCCCGAGACCTCCCAGCGTCCGGAGAAGAGGACGTGGTCGATCGGGGCGCCGAGCGCGGGCGGGACCGAGGACGGCCAGGTGCCCAGGGCGGCGCCGCCCGCGACGGTCCCCGCGTCGCGGCAGCCGCCCAGCGCGGCCGAGCCCGGCAGCCCGGTCCAGTGGTCGACCGTGGAGTTCAGATCGCCGAGGACCACGACGTCCTCCTCCGCGGAGCAGAGCGCGGAGACCGAGAGCAGATCGCTCCGCCACTCCGCGAGGCGCGAGGGGATCGGCGCCATGGTGTGCACCGCGGCGAGGACGGGGCGCTCGGGAGTGTCGGGGCGTGCGACGAGGGACGGTGTCGATCCGGTGACGACCGCGGCGGTGTCGACGCTGTAGCCGCCGAGCGAGGGGGAGAGCAGCAGGGCCGCCCCGTCGTCGGCGCCCGACCCGGCGTAGTGGAGGGTCATCGACATCCCCTGGGCGCTGAGCGCGTTCACGACGTCCTGCGCGTGCGTCTGCGAGACCTCGAGGAGGGCGATGCCGTCGACCGCGCTCTCCCGGGCGAGCGAGGCGATCGTGTCGACGGGCACGCCGTCGTGCAGCACGTTCCAGGTCGCGAGGCGCACGTCGGCGAGGCGGTGGGCGCGCGGAGCGGCGGAGTCGTAGCCCCGCCCTCCCTGCACTCCCGCGAGCACGAGCGCGAAGACGACGCCGAGCGCCGCGAGGGCCAGCGCGAGGCGCCTGACCGGAGCGACGAGGACCGCGATCACGACCAGGACAGCGGCGAGCCCGACGGCCGCCGCGCCCGTCGCGAGCCGGAACGGCACCAGCTGGGCGAAGGGGGCCTCCCGGGCGATCCCGAAGAAGCCGGGCGCCGCGACCACCAGCAGAGCGATCGCCACGATCACCGCCACCGCGGTCTTCACCAGTCTCGTCCCCATCGCCGCCCAGGCTACTAGGGCATCGGAGGGCTCGCAGGCGGCGCGTCTACGATGAGCGCATGCATGTCGACGGGGGCCGTTACGACCTCCACACCCACTCCGTCGTCTCCGACGGCACCGAGGCTCCGGCCGTCCTGGTGCGGGCCGCGGCCGCGGCCGGGCTCGCCGGAGTGGCGCTCACCGACCACGACACGACCGGCGGCTGGGCCGAGGCGCTCGCCGCGGCCGAGGAGGCGGGCATCGACCTGCTGCCCGGCATGGAGCTCTCCTCCCGCGTCGGCTGGGCCAGCGTCCACGTCCTCGCGTACCTCGTCGATCCGGCGGATCCGGGGCTCGTGGCCGAGACCGCGCGCATCCGCTCGGCCCGCACGCACCGCGCGGAGGCGATCGTCACCGCGATCGCGGCCGACTACGACCTCACCTGGGACGACGTCCTCGCCCAGACCAGCCCGGGCACGACCATCGGGCGTCCGCACATCGCCGACGCGCTCGTCGCCCGCGGCCTGGCCACCGACCGCTCCGCGGCCTTCGCGGGGATCCTCGACTGGCGCGGCGGCTACTATCGCCCGCACTACGCGCCCGACCCGGTCGACGCCGTGCGCCTGGTCCGCGCGGCGGGCGGGGTCCCGGTCATCGCGCACCCGGCCGCGAGCGCCCGCGGGATCGCGGTCGAGTCGATCCTCCCGCAGCTCGTCGACGCCGGCCTGTTCGGCCTCGAGGTCGAGCACCGCGAGAACACGGCCGACGGCAAGCGCCGCCTGCGCGAGCTCGCCGAGCAGTACTCGCTCGTCACCACGGGCTCGAGCGACTACCACGGCACGGGCAAGCCCAACCGCCTGGGCGAGAACACGACTGCGCGCGCGACCGTCGACTCGATCCGCTCCTCCGCCCGCTGAGTCGCGGAGAGCCGCTGACAGGCGGAGAGCCGCCGGATCACCGTGACCGCTGAGGGGCGGAGATCCGCTGAGTCGCGTGGGGACCCCGCTGAGTCGCGGGAGAGCCGCTGAGACGCCGAGAGCCCGCCCTCCCGCGACGGATCGCGGGGGGACGGGCTCGGGGCGCGGAGGCTCAGGCCTGCGCGTCGGGGCGCGGCGAGCGGCGGCGCGACCGGGTGCGGCGGCGCGGCTCGCTGTTGCCGTCGTGGTGCTCCTTGCTCTCGCTCGAGGGAGCGGGGCCGGTCTGCTGCGGAGCGGTCGAGTCGGCGGAGTCGGAGCGGGTGCGGCGACGCGGCGGCCGGTCGCCCCGCTCGGAGCGCTCGCCGCGGTCGGAGCGCTCGCCCCGGTCCGGGCGCGCGTCGGCCTTCGCCTCGGCGGGGATCGGGGTCGGCTTCAGCCGTCCCTTGGTCCCCGCGGGGATGTCGAGGTCGGTGTAGAGGTGCGGCGACGACGAGTAGGTCTCGACCGGGTCGGGCTGGCCGAACTCCAGCGCCCGGTTGATGAGGGCCCACTTGTGCAGGTCCTCCCAGTCGACGAAGGTCACCGCGATGCCGGTCTTGCCCGCGCGCCCGGTGCGGCCGACGCGGTGCAGGTAGGTCTGGTCGTCGTCCGGGATCGTGTGGTTGATCACGTGGGTGACGTCGTTCACGTCGATGCCGCGCGCGGCGACGTCGGTGGCGATCAGGATGTCCTTCTTGCCGGCCTTGAACGCCGCCATCGCGCGCTCGCGCTGCTCCTGGTTGAGGTCTCCGTGCACGGCCGCCGCGTTGAAGCCGCGGTCGTTGAGCTCCTCGACGATGCGGGCCGCGGCGCGCTTCGTGCGGGTGAAGATGACGGTCTTGCCGCGGCCCTCGGACTGCAGGATGCGCGCGATGACCTCGTCCTTGTCGAGCGAGTGCGCCCGGTAGACGATGTGCTTGATGTTCGCCTGCGTGATGCCCTCGTCGGGGTCGGTCGCGCGGATGTGGATGGGCTTGTTCATGAAGCGGCGCGCGAGCGCGACGATCGCGCCCGGCATCGTCGCCGAGAAGAGCATGGTGTGGCGGGTGGGCGGCGTCTGCGCGAACAGCTTCTCGATGTCCGAGAGGAAGCCCAGGTCGAGCATCTTGTCGGCCTCGTCGAGGACCATCACCTGCACGTTGGCGAGCGAGAGCAGGCGCTGCCCGGCGAGGTCGAGGAGGCGGCCGGGGGTGCCGACGACGATCTGCGCGCCGGCCTTCAGCTGCTCGATCTGGCCCTCGTAGGCCTTGCCGCCGTAGATCGAGACGATCTTGGTCGGCCGGTTGGAGGCGGCCAGCTCGATGTCCTCGGTGACCTGCACGGCGAGCTCGCGGGTCGGGACGACGATGAGCGCCTTGACGCCCGGCTCCGGGTCGGTGCCGAGGGCCTGGATGAGGGGGAGGCCGAAGCCGAAGGTCTTGCCGGTGCCGGTCTTGGCCTGGCCGATGATGTCCTGCTTCTGCAGGGCCAGGGGGATCGTCTGCTCCTGGATGGGGAACGGCTCGAGGATGCCCTTGGCGGCGAGTGCGGCGACGATGTCGTCGTCGATGTTCAGATCGGAGAAAGTCACGGAGTGAAGCGCCTGTCGTGTCGAACGGTCTACGCCCCTGTACGACTCCGGGCGCAGGGTCACCGATCCAGCGCCGGTGACATCCCGGCGAGTCTACTGCTCCCGGCCCCGCCGGCCCCGGAACCCCGCTCCTCCGGCGCCCTATGCTGAGGAAATGGCTGCCTGGTTCCGACGTCGACGTCCCCTGCTCGAGGTGCCCCGCCTGACGCCCCGCGGGGAGTCGAGCCAGAAGCGCGACCGCGTCGACCTCGCCGACCTCACCCCCGAGGTGCTGCCCTACCTCGGCCAGGTCGCCTACCTCCAGCTCGCGGTGTTCGAGGTGCTGGCGCGCGCCGTCGCCGAGACCGACGACCTCGCGGACAAGGAGGCCATCTCCTCCGCCGCCGGCACGGCGCTCGCGAAGCACCACGCGGTCGTCGCCGAGCTGCGCCGCCGCGACGTGGAGCCCGGCGAGGCCATGACTCCGTTCCGCCCCGCGATCGACACCTTCGAGCGGCTCACCCGCGGTGCGGACCTCCACGAGACGCTGCTCTCGGCGTACATCACGGCGGGCCTGCTCGACGACTTCTTCATCCGCCTCACCGGCGGGCTGCCCACCGACGTGGGGCCGCGCATCGCGCAGACGCTCGGCGCGGACACGGGCGTCGACGGCGTGATCGCGATCCTCCGCCGCGAGATCGCCGCGGACGAGCGCCTGGGCTCGCGCCTGGCCGTCTGGGGCCGCCGCCTGGTGGGCGACACCCTCCTCGTGGCGCGCTCCGCGCTGATGGGGTCGGGCAACCACGACTCCGACGAGTCGCGGATCGAGCCGGTGTTCACCGAGCTCATCGCCTCGCACACGCGCCGGATGGACGCGCTGGGGCTCACGGCCTGACGGTTCCCGGCGTCGCACTGCCCCGGAATCCGGAACGACGGAGGCGCGGAAGTCCGAGGACTCCCGCGCCTCCGGCTCGGATCAGGGGGCGACGCGTCCCGAGAGCATCGCCTGCAGGGAGGCCTCGTCGCGGCGGGCGCGGCTGCGCCCGAGCGAGAGGCCGACCGGGACGACGACCACGGCGGTCGCGACGAGGGACAGGACCCAGATCAGGCCGCCGTCCCACGGCAGGCCCGCCCAGGTCAGTGCGACCCAGACGACTGCGGCGACGAGGCCGCCGATCGCCGGGACCAGCACGGAGCCGTGCAGGTGCCGGTGCGGCAGCCCGTAGCGCGCGGCGAGACCGATCAGGACCCCGAACAGGGTGATGAAGAGGAGCTCCACGACGTGTCCGCCCGGGACGCTCTAGGCGACGAAGCCGACGCGGCGCGACTCCTCGGAGCCGACCTCGACGAAGGCGATGGTGGCGGTCGGGACGATGTAGATCTTGCCCTTCTCGTCGCGGAGGCGGAGGACGGCGGTGCCGGCCTCGAGAGCGGTGGTCACCGTCTTCTCGACCTCGGTCACGGACATCGACGACTCGAAGTTGAGCTCGCGCGGGGTGTTGACCATTCCAATACGGATTTCCACCAGCAGTGCCTTTCGGGAGGGGACGAGGGTGTCAGGATACGGGACCGTGCTCGGACGACCGCGCCGGTTTCGCGGTGAGCGGAGCGGGCGGCCGGGGCTCCCCGGCGGGGACGGGCGGGAGTGTCGGACCCGGTGGCTACCGTGGTCGTGTGACCGCTCCCGCGACCCCCGCTCCCTCCACCGCAGCCTCCGTCGGCGAGGCGCTCCCGGGCGAGCCCGCGGTCGTGCTGGACGACTCCCAGCGCGCGGTGCTCGCGCTGCCCGAGGGCCGCAGCGCCGCCGTGCTCGGGGCGCCGGGGACGGGCAAGACCACGACGGTCGTCGAGCTGGTCGCCGAGCGCGTCCTCGAGCGGGGGTACCCGCCCGAGTCGGTCGTGGTGCTCGCGGCCAGCCGCACCGCCGCCACCGCCCTGCGCGACGTGCTCGCCCTGCGGCTGGGAGTGCCGACCCGGGGCCCGCTCGCCCGGACCGCGACCTCGCTCGCGTTCGAGGCGGTCACCTCCTCCGCCAAGGAGCGCGGCCTCGAGCGGCCGACCCTCCTGACCGGCGGCGAGCAGGACGCCCTCCTCTCGGAGCTCGTCGAGGGCCACCTCGAGGAGGGGACCGGCCCGCGGTGGCCGGAGGAGTTCAGCCCCGAGGTGCTGCGGCTCCGGACCTTCCGGACCGAGCTCCGCGAGTTCGGGATGCGGGCGACCGAGCACGGGCTCGACTCGGACGCGATCCGCGCCCTCGGGGTCGACGCCGAGCGCGGCGAGTGGAGCGCGGCGGCCGACGTGCTCGACGAGCTGCGCGAGGTGGTCGAGTGGATGGCGCCCCAGGCGGGGACCCGCCTGGACGCGGCGGAGTTCGCGGCCTATGCGGCCGAGGCGATCCGCGCCGGCGAGGGCGGCGAGCGGATCGACGCGCTGCGCCTCGTCGTCGTCGACGACCTCCAGGAGGCGAGCGAGTCGACGCTCGTGCTGCTGCGGGCGCTGACGGAGCGCGGGGTGACCGTGATCGCGCTGGGCGACCCGGACGTGGCGACCAGTGCCTACCGCGGCGCGGCCTCCGACACGCTCGGCCGGTTCGCCGCGAGCATCGGCGCGTCCGACGTCGAGACGCTGGTGCTCGCTCGGGTGCACCGCCACTCGGCCGCGCTGCGGGCGGTCGTGTCGGCGGCCACCGAGCGGATCGGCACCGCGGCGGCCGGCCGGCAGCGGGCGGCGGTCGCGGCTCCGGCCCCCGAGGCGGGCCCGGCGCCCGTCCTGGTGCTGCACGCCCCGACGGCGGCGCGCGAGGCGGCGACGGTGGCGCGGCTGCTGCGCGAGCGGCGGCTGCGCGACGGAGTGGCGTGGCGGCGGATGGCGGTCGTCGTCCGCTCCGGAGCCGCGGTCCAGCCGCTGGTGAAGGCGCTCGCGGTGGCGGAGGTGCCGACCCGCTCCGTGCTCGCCGGACGGGCGCTGCGCGACGATCACGCGGCCCGGGCGCTGCTCGTGCTGGTCGGCGTCGCGATCGGCGAGCGGCCCCTCGATGCGGAGCTCGCGGCGGAGCTGCTGCTCGGCCCTTTCGGCGGGGTCGACCGGCTGGGGCTGCGCAGGCTCCGGCTCGCGCTCCGGGCGGAGGAGCTGGCCGGCGGCGGCATCCGCGCGAGCGACCCGCTGCTGGTCGAGGCCCTCGCCGCGCCCGGCCGATTCGCGACCATCGACTCCGCTCCCGCCCGGCAGGCCGAGCGGCTGGCCGTGACGATCGACCGGGTCCGCCGCCTGCACGAGGAGGGGGGCTCGATCGAGGAGCTCCTGTGGTCGGCGTGGGAGTCCAGCCGCGTCGCGTCCTCCTGGCGCGAGCTCGCCCTCGGCACCGGCCTGACCGCCGCCGAGGCCAACCGCAACCTCGACGGCGTGGTCGCCCTCTTCAGCGCCGCGCGCCGGTTCGTGGAGCGGGCGACCGGGCACTCCGCGGTCGGCTTCGTCACCGAGATCCTCGAGGCGGAGGTGCCCGAGGACACTCTCGCTCCGCGCTCCGTCGAGGACGCGGTCCTCATCGGCACGCCCTCCTCGGTCGTCGGCCTGGAGTTCGACGTCGTGGTGGTGGCGCGGCTGCAGGACGGCGTCTGGCCCAACCTCCGCCAGCGCGGCTCGCTGCTCGATCCGGACGGCCTGCTGCGGCACGCCCGCGGCGAGGGCGGACTGCCGCTCGACGCCCGCAAGGCCACTCTCGACGACGAGCTCCGGATGTTCGTACTGGCCGCCTCGCGCGCTCGGCGGCAGCTGGTGCTCAGCGCCGTCGCGGGCGAGGACGAGACGCCCTCCCTCTTCTTCCGGCTCACCCCGCCGGACGCGCCGCGGCTCGATCCGGCCTCCGCGGTGCCGCTCACGCTGCGCGGGGCGGTGGCGGCGCTGCGCCGGACCGCCACCACACCGGACTCGACCGAGGCTCCCGCCGCCATCCGAGGGCTCAGCGCCCTGGCGCTCGCGGAGGTCCCCGGCGCCGACCCCTCCTCCTGGTCCGGGGTGCTCGAGCCCTCGACCACGGAGCCGCTCTTCGACGTCGGCGACCCCGAGCGGCCCGTCTCCGTCTCGCCGAGCCGGCTCGAGGCCTTCGAGCGGTCTCCTCTGGACTGGTTCGTCGACGCCGTCTCCGGCTCCACGACGAGCACGGCGATGGGGGTCGGCACCCTCGTGCACTGGGTCCTCGAGAACGCCGAGCGGCCCGATCCGCAGGAGCTGTGGGCGGCTCTCGAGTCGCGGTGGCCCGAGCTGGTCTTCGAGTCGCCCTGGCTGGGGGAGCGGCAGAAGCGCGTCACACGGCGGCTGATCGACGGCCTCGCGGGCTACCTCGCCGACTTCGAGCGCGGGGGAGGCGTGGTGCTCGGCCGCGAGCAGCAGTTCGAGCTCGACGTCCCGCCCGCCCGGGTGCGCGGCTCGATCGACCGCGTCGAGCGCGCGGCCGACGGCTCCGTCACGATCGTCGATCTCAAGACGGGCCGCAGCACTCCCCGCAAGGACGACATCGCCGAGCACGCGCAGCTGGGCAGCTATCAGCTCGCCGTCGCCGAAGGGGCGATCGAGGCGGCCGACCCGGCCGACGGGGGAGGCGCGAAGCTGCTCTTCGTGGCGACGGGCGTGCGCGGGAAGCCGTACCGCGAGGTGGTCCAGGAGCGCTTCGGCGAGGAGGAGCTGGAGCGGCTGCGCGAGCGCGTCCGCGCCGCGGCCCTGGGCATGGCGGCGGCGGGCTTCTCGGGCCTGCTCGACGCGACCCCGTTCTCCCCCGGCGACGCCCTGCGGTACCGCATCCACGCGGTACCCGAAGTCCCGGGGGACGGCCTCCTGGCGATCGACGAGGTCGACGAGACAGAGGACCTGGAGGACTCCGAGGAGCCGGATCCCGATGCGCCGGCCGATCCATCCGGCGCCGCCGACCCCGACCCCTCCGCCGTCTCCGAGGAGGAGCTGCCGTGATCGACGCCCTGACCATCGCCGAGCGCCTCGACCTGCGTCCGCCCACCGCCGAGCAGCGCGCCGTCATCGAGGCGCCGCTCGAGCCTGCCCTCGTGGTCGCCGGCGCCGGCAGCGGCAAGACCGAGACGATGGCGAACCGCGTCCTCTGGCTCCTCGCGAACGGCCACGCGGCGCCGTCGGAGGTGCTCGGCCTCACCTTCACCCGCAAGGCGGCGGCCGAGCTCGGCGAGCGCATCGGGCGGAGGATCGACCAGCTCGGCGCGGCGGGCCTGCTCCCGCTCGCGCCCGGGCAGTCGGCGCCCGACCCGTTCGAGGCCGCCACCGTCTCGACCTACAACGCCTTCGCGAACACGATCTTCCGCGACAACGCCGCCCTGATCGGCCGCGAGGGGGACGCGACCGTGCTCTCCGAGGCCTCCGCCTGGCATCTCGCGCGGGGAGTCGTGGCCGACACGGCCGATCCGCGCATCCTCGAGGTGGAGGCGGGGATCGACCGGCTGACCGACCTCGTCGTCTCGCTCGCGCACGACCTCGCCGACAACCTCGCCGATCCGGCCGCGGTCGCCGCGTTCGCCGAGGACTTCCTCCGCCTGGGCGAGCTGCCGCGCGGAGGCAGCGGCTCGGGGCTCTACCGCGAGCTCGAGAAGGCGCTGCAGGCCGTGGGCGCGCTGCCGGTGCTGACGGCGCTCGCCGAGCGGTTCCAGGAGGCGAAGGCCGAGCGCGGCTTCGTCGAGTTCTCGGACCAGGTGGCCCTCGCGCTGCGGATCGTCGACAGGGTGCCGCGGATCGTGGACGAGCACCGCGCGAGGTACCGGGTGGTGCTCCTCGACGAGTACCAGGACACCTCCGTGCTGCAGACCCGCCTCCTCTCGCGGCTCTTCGCCGGGCAGGGAGTGATGGCGGTGGGCGACCCTCACCAGTCGATCTACGGCTGGCGCGGTGCGAGCGCCGAGGGGCTCGGCCGCTTCGGCACCGATTTCGGGGGAGCGGGCCGCTTCTCCCTCAGCACGAGCTGGCGCAACGGCCGCCGTGTGCTCACCGCCGCGAACGCGATCGTGGAGCCGCTGTCGGCGAGCAGCGCGGTCGCGGTCGACACGCTGAGCGCGGGTCCTCAGGCCTCCGAGCACCCGGTCGAGCTCACCTTCCCCGAGACGATCGAGGAGGAGGCGGACGACGTCGCCGCCTGGTTCGCCGGGCGGCTGCGCGAGAACGCCGAGCCGCCGTCGGCCGCGGTGCTCTTCCGGGTGCGCGCGCACATGGACCGCTTCGCCGCCGCGCTGGCGAAGCACGGCGTCCGGTACCACATCCTCGGCATCGGGGGCCTGCTGCGGCAGCCCGAGATCGCCGACCTCGTCGCCGCGCTCACCGTCGTCGAGGACCCGGCCGCCGGCAGCGAGCTCGTCCGCCTCCTGGCCGGCGCCCGCTGGCGTCTGGGCGTCCGCGACCTCAAGGCGCTGCGCGACCTCGCCTCGTGGCTCGCGGCGCGCGACCACGCGCACCGGCTGCTCCCGGAGGAGGTGCGCGAGCGGATGCGCGCGTCCGTCACCGAGGGCGAGGGCGGCTCGATCGTCGAGGCCCTCGACTTCATCGCGGCGCGCCGCCCCGGCGACGACGGGCGGATCGACCACTCCGCGCTCGGCGGGTTCAGCGCCGAGGGCCTGCGGCGCCTGCACGAGGCGGGCACCCTGTTCGCCCGGCTGCGCGCCCGGGCCGGGCTCGACCTCCTCGACTTCGTCACCCTGGTCGAGCAGGAGCTGGGCCTGGACATCGAGGTCGAGGCGAACGAGTCGCGCGGGGACGGCCGCGAAAACCTCGAGGCCTTCCGGGAGGCGGTGGCCGGGTACCTGCAGACGGACGACCGCGGCGCCGGCACCGGCTCCTCTCTCCGCGGATTCCTCCGCTGGCTCGTCCTCGCGGACAAGCGCGACGGCCTGGCCCCGCGACCGGAGGACCCGGAACCGGGGACGGTGCAGCTGCTGACGATCCACGGCTCCAAGGGTCTGGAGTGGGACCTCGTCGCCGTCCCGCGGATGGTCGACGGCGAGCTCCCCGGCACGCCGGTCGAGGGCTTCCGCGGGTGGGTCAGACTGGGCGCGATGCCCTACGCGTTCCGCGGCGACGCCGCCGAGCTCCCCGATCTCGCCTGGCGCGGCTGCAGCACGCAGAAGGAGGTCGTCGACGCGATCGGAGCGTTCGGCGACACCCTCCGCGAGCGCAACGAGGCGGAGGAGCGGCGTCTCGCCTACGTGGCCGTCACGCGGGCGCGTCACCACCTCCTGCTCAGCGGCTCGTGGTGGGCCGGCCAGGCCAAGCCGCGCGGACCGGGCGTCTTCCTCCGCGACCTCGAGGAGGCCGGCACGATCCCGCCGCTGCCGACCGAGCCCGCGAACGAGGAGAACCCGCTCGAGCGGGCCCCGCGCACGTTCCGCTGGCCCCACGATCCGCTCGGCTCCCGCGGCGACCGGGTCCGCGCCGCCGCCGCCCGGGTCCGCAGCGCCGAGCCCGCTCTGCTCGGAGCGCGCGGCGACGACATCCGCCTGCTGCTCGCCGAGCGGGCGGTGCGGCTGGCCGGGGGCGAGCGCACGCCGCTGCCCACCCGCATCCCCGCCTCCCGGTTCAAGGACATCGTCAGCACTCCGGACGAGGTCGCCGCGCAGCTGCGCCGGCCGATGCCGGAGCGCCCCTACCGGCAGACCCGGCTCGGCACGACCTTCCACTCCTGGGTCGAGAACCGCTTCGGCGTCCAGGGCGGGGCGGAGGCGGTCGACACCTTCCCCGACGAGCTCGACGACGCCGGCCCCGCGTCCGTAGAGCAGGAGCGGCTCGACGCCCTGATCGCCACGTTCGAGCGCTCGGAGTGGGCCGACCGGCGCCCGGAGGCGGTCGAGATCGAGATCCACCTCCAGCTCGCCGGCCACGTCGTCGTCTGCAAGCTCGACGCGGTGTACCCGACGGAGGACGGCGTGCAGATCGTCGACTGGAAGACCGGGCGGGCGCCGAAGGACGCCGCCGACCTCGAGCTCAAGCAGTTCCAGCTCGCGCTGTACCGGCTCGCCTACTCGCGCTGGCGGGGAGTGCCGCTCGAGAGCGTCGACGCCGTGTTCTACTTCGTCGCCGACGACCTCGTGCTGCGGCCCGAGCGGTTCTACTCCGAGCGCGAGCTCGCGGAGTCGCTCTCCTCGGCGACGGGCGCGAGCCCGCGGCCGTGAGCGGAGGAGCTCGTGCGGGCTCCCGGCGTGCGGTTGAGCAGCTCCTCGACCTCCGAGACCGCCAGCACCGGGCCGGTGTCGGTCGAGAGGGGCGCGGAGAGGTCGCCGAGCACGCTGTCCACAAGCGTGTCCAGCATGGCGACCGCGTCGTCCACGATGGCGGAGTCGTCGGTCTCGGTGCCGTGCAGCAGCCATCGGGCGAGTTCGAGCTCGGCGTAGAGCTGGGCGCGCTGGCGGATCGTGCGGTCCACTGCTCCCGCGCGCATCCGGGAGTAGGCGGAGAGCGCCGTCTCGGAGCCCGGGGCGCTCAGCAGCCAGTGCAGGTCACGCGCCGGGTCGCCGACCCGCAGCGCCGCCCAGCCGAGCACGGCCGCGACGACGTCGCCCGAGCGGAGGAAGGAGTCGGCGGTCATCGAGCCGTTCACCACGGTCGGGTCGAACTGCCAGAGCGCCTCGTCCGAGGAGGCCGACTCCCAGCGCGCGACGAGCGCCGCCGGGACGTGGCCGGTGTCGGCCGCGCGCTCGATCACCGCGACCGTCTCGTTCACGCTGTCGCGCGCGGTCGCGATCGGCAGGCCCGCCTCCTGGACGAACGACACCGGGAGCGAGTGGATCGCCCCGACGGCCCGGCCGATCGAGTCCGCGAGCCCGCTCTGCGTGGCCACGTCGTCGATGAGGACGCGATCTCCCTCGAGGTACTCGTAGACGACCGCGCGGGTGCCGTCGAACGGCGTCTGCCCGACGCTCTCCTGCAGATCGAAGGGCAGGCGGCTGCGGATGCCGGCGGTCAGCGCCCGGAGCGCGACGAGGTCGCCGAGCTGCTCCTGCTCCGCGAGCGCGGACGTGGGCACGCGCACGACGAGGCGGGCGCCCTCGCGCGTCGTCAGCAGGGCGGAGTCGAAGTCGCCGTGCGTCGAGGACGTGAAGGGGCGCGCGGAGCGGACGTCGAGGCCCTCGACGGCCGAGGTGGCCAGCGCGGCTAGAGTGAGATGGGATCTGGCCATGGTTTCCAGGGTAGGCGGCTCGTGCCCGGCCGGCCCGCCGCCACGCGCTGTCCCGCCGATGCCGTCGAAGGCCCGCGACAGCGGTCCTCGCGGCCCCCGTCACGAAATGAGCCCCGGATGTCACTGCCCTTCGCCGATCGCCTCCCGCTCTCGCGACAGGCGGCCGACCGCGACGGCGTCGGACGCTCGCGGCCCGCGCTCTTCGACGAGCTGCTCGCCGATCCCGCCACCCGCGTGCTCGTCCTGCACCACGACCGGACCCTGGTCGAGGCCGACCGCCTCCTCCTGCGCCGCCCCGAGGACGTGACCGCCGGCACCCTCCGGATCTACCTCGGCCGCACGCTCGCCGAGGCCCCCGGCGAGCCGGTCGGAACCCCCGTCATCGCGACCGTCCTCACCGACGCGGCCGCCGCCGAGCTCGAGCCCGACGAGGAGCGGTGGAGCGGCCTGCGCCCGATCGCCGAGCGCCTGAGCGACCGCGACGCGGGCCTGTTCACCGAGGCGCTCGCCATCGCGAACTGGCACGCCTCGCACGGCTACTCGCCCCGCAACGGCGACCCGACCGTCGTCGAGCAGGGCGGCTGGGTCCGCCGCTCGCCCACCGACGGCAGCCAGGTCTTCCCGCGCACGGATCCGGCGATCATCGTCTGCGTCCTCGACGCGGACGACCGCCTCCTCCTCGGCTCGAACGCGATGTGGGGCACCGGCCGCTTCTCCCTGCTCGCCGGCTTCGTCGAGCCGGGCGAGTCGCTCGAGGCCGCCGTGATCCGCGAGATCGGCGAGGAGTCGGGCATGCGCGTCGTCGACCCGCAGTACCTCGGCTCGCAGCCCTGGCCCTTCCCCGCCTCCCTCATGGTCGGCTTCACCGCCCGCCTCGCCGAGGACCAGTCCCCGGAGGATCTGCTCCCGGACGGCGAGGAGATCGTCGAGCTGCGCTGGTTCACCCGGCAGCAGCTGCACGACTCGCTCGAGTCCGTGCTGCTGCCCGGCCGCTCGTCGATCGCCCGCGCGATGATCGAGGACTGGTACGGAGGCGAGCTGGAGAACGGCCCGATCGCGTGACCCTGCTCGACGGACTCGACGAGGGGCAGCGCGAGGCGGCGGAGGCGCTGCTGGGGCCGGTCTGCGTCCTCGCGGGAGCGGGCACGGGCAAGACCCGGACGATCACGCACCGCATCGCGCACGGAGTGGTGACCGGCGTCTACACGCCCGGTCGCGTCATGGCCCTGACCTTCACCAGCCGCGCCGCGGCCGAGCTGCGCTCGCGCCTGCGGGTGCTCGGCGCCGGCGGTGTCCAGGCCCGCACCTTCCACGCCGCCGCCCTCTCGCAGCTCGGCTACTTCTGGCCGCAGCTGGTGGGGGGCACGATGCCCCAGCTGCTCGACGGCAAGGCCCGCCTGCTCGGGCACGCGGCCGAGCGGCTCCGCCTGAAGCTCGACACGGCGACGCTCCGCGACCTCTCGGCCGAGATCGAGTGGCGGAAGGTGTCCGCCCTCTCGCTCGAGCAGTACGCCGTCGCCGCCCGCACGCGCCCCCTGCCCGGACGGCTCACCCTGGAGCAGACGGTCGCGCTCGTGGACGAGTACGAGGGGCTGAAGGACCAGCGCCGCCAGATCGACTTCGAGGACGTCCTGCTCGTGACCGCCGGGATGCTCGAGTCCGAGCCCGCGATGGCGATGCAGGTGCGCGAGCAGTACCGCTTCTTCGTCGTCGACGAGTACCAGGACGTCTCGCCGCTGCAGCAGCGGCTCCTGGAGCTCTGGCTCGGCGACCGGAGCGACCTCTGCGTCGTCGGCGACGCCAGCCAGACCATCTACTCCTTCGCGGGTGCGCGGGCCGACTACCTCCTCGACTTCCCGTCCCGCTGGCCGGCCGCCACCGTGGTTCGTCTGGAGGAGAACTACCGCTCGGCCGTGCCGATCGTCCAGACCGCGAACCGCCTCATGCGGGGCAGGCCCGGCGCCCTCTCGCTCCACGCCGTCGCCGCCGCCGAGGCGCCGGAGCCCGCGATCGACGCCTACCCGGACGACATCGCGGAGGCGCGCGGGATCGCGGCGCGGGTCGCGGCCGACATCGAGGCGGGGGTGCGCCCCTCCGACATCGCGGTCCTCTTCCGCACCAACAGCCAGTCGGCGGTCATCGAGCACGCCCTGCACGAGCGGGGAGTGAGCGCGCACATGCGCGGCGGCAAGCGCTTCTTCGACCTCCCCGAGGTCAAGCAGGCCGTGATGCAGCTGCGCGCGGCGTCCGTGTCGATCAGCGGCGAGCCGCTGTTCAAGTCGGTGAGCGACGTCCTCCGCTCGCTCGGCTGGAGCGCCGAGCCCCCGTCGGCGCCCGGTGCGGTGCGCGACCGGTGGGAGTCGCTGGACACGCTGGCCCGCCTCGTCGACGAGGCCCCTGCCGGATGGACCTTCCGGCAGTTCACCGACGACCTGATCGCACGCCAGCAGGTGCACCACGAGCCGGACCGCGGCGCGGTCACCCTCGCCACGCTGCACTCGGCGAAGGGCCTCGAGTGGGAGTCGGTGCACCTGATGGGGCTCGCCGAGGGCCTGCTGCCGATCTCGTACGCCGCCGGCCTCGAGGCGATAGACGAGGAGCGGCGCCTCCTCTACGTCGGCATCACCCGGGCCCGCCGGCGCCTGCGCCTCTCGTGGGCGCGCTCGACGGTCGGCCGCGTCACGCGGAGGGAGCCGTCGCGCTTCCTCGAAGAGCTCGGCACGCGCACTCGGGGTGCGGCTCCCGCTCCCGCACGGTGAAGGCTCCGGAGGCGTCGCTGTAGGTCCGCTCGGCCCCGCGGAGCCCTCGCCAGCCCGCGAGCAGCCGCCGCAGCACGGCGTCGGCGGCCGCCACGGCGATCGCGGCGCTCGCGAGCGGCGTGCGGGTGGGGGCTGAGCGGCCGAGCACCTGGATCACGAGGCGCGCGCGATCCGGGTCGAGGTCCATCCGGTCCCGCTCGGCGCAGTGCAGGCACGGTCCGGACCCCGGCTCCACCAGGGGTCCGAGGCGCACCGATTCGTCGCCGAACACCACCGCCAGGTGCGGCACGTCGGCCGCGAGCCAGTGCGCGGCGCGGGCGGGGGCTACCGCGAAGTCGGCGATCAGCACGGCGAGGTCCGGCGTTCCGACGTCGGCGAGCAGCGAGCAGCCCTCGCTCCGGAGCAGCGTGCGCAGTGCGTCCGGTGCCGCGCCCGTCCCCTCGACGACGACCCGCGGTGCCGGGGCAGGGCCGGGCTCGACGCTGCGCAGCAGGACCGGCCGGAGCGCCTCGAGCACCTCGTCGACCCGCGCCTCGCTCGCTCCGGCGCGCGCCGCGATCAGGCGGACGGTGCCGGCGCTGGTGCCCACGCGGAGGGCGTCGAGCAGCAGCTCCTCCGGGTAGCCGACGCCGTCCAGGACCGCGTGCGGCCGGTCGAGGCCGAGCTGCACCGCGGTCGCGGAGCGCCAGAGCAGAGGGAGTCGGGGATCGAGCCGGAGCACCATCCGGCGATCATGGCCGAGACCGGCCCGGCGCCGCGCGAGTTGTCCACAGGCGGGCGCCGGACGGGGGGTCAGACGGGGCGGTCGCCCGTGGGGGAGGAGCCGCGGTCGTCGTCGTCCGGCGAGCCGGCGTCGTCGGTCGTGTCCGGAGCGTCTCCGGAGGCGCCGTCGCCCTCGCGCGGCATCGCGCCGTTCAGCAGGTCCTCCAGCGCGCGGTCCATCTCGTCGGGCTCCGGGGTCTCGCCGCGGGCCTCGGCCGTGAGCCGGGCGACGAGCGCGCTCGGGTCGTCCAGGTCCTCCGAGCCGGGGAGCAGGTCGGGGTGCGACCAGAGGGAGTCGCGGGCCTCGGGCCCGACGGCGTCGGTCACGGCCTGCCACATCGCGGCGGCCTCGCGGAGGCGGCGCGGGCGCAGCTCCAGGCCGACGAGGGTGGCGAAGGCGGATTCGGCCGGCCCGCCGGAGGCGCGGCGGCGGCGGACCGTCTCGGCGATCGCCCCGGCGCTGGGCAGGCGGGTGGTCGCCGCCGCGGTGACGACGTCGACCCATCCCTCGATGAGGGCGAGGACGGTCTCGAGGCGGCCGTGCGCGGCGAGCTGCTCCTCCGTCTTCGGCGGGATGAGCGCGCCGGAGGTCATCGCGTCGCGGAGCTCCTCGGGGTTCGACGGGTCGAAGCCCTCGGCCAGCTCCTCGAGGCGGGTGGTGTCGATGCTGATCCCGCGCGCGAAGTCGGTGATCTGCGAGATGAGAGCGAGACGGAGCCACTTGCCGTGCCGGAAGAGGCGGGCGTGCGCGAGCTCGCGGACCGCCAGGTACAGCTGCACCTGGTCCAGCGGGATGTCGAGGCCCTCGCCGAACGCGGCGACGTTCTGCGGCAGGATCGCCGCGTCGTTCTCCTCCAGCAGCGGGATGCCGATGTCGCCGCCCGAGACGACCTCGGCGGCGAGCTGCCCGACGACCTGGCCCAGCTGCAGGGCGAACAGGGTGCCGCCGATCCCGCGCATCATGCCCTCGGCACCGGCGATCATCGCCTGCATCTCCTCCGGGGCCTGCTCGCGGAGCACGCGGGTCAGCGCGTCCGAGATGCTCAGCGCCACCGGCTCGGCGAGCTGGGTCCAGACCGGCATCGTCAGGGAGATCCACTCGAGGCGGCTGATCGAGCGCGGCGTGCGGCTCAGCTCGGAGACGTACGCGACCTCGTCGAGCCAGAGCGCGGCGACGCCGAAGGCCGCGTCGATCGGAGCCCGCACGGAGTCGGACACCGGCGCGGACTCGGCGCGCGCGAGCTGCTTCGCCTGCTCGAGCGAGAGCGTCCAGTTGACGCCGCCGTCGCCGTTCTGCTGCATCGCGCTCTGCAGCTGCGAGAGCAGGTTCTGCAGGGCCACCGGGTCGTTCGGCAGTCCTGCCGCTCCGGCGAGCTGCGAGGGGTCGACCGGGCCGTTCCCCGAGAGGAACTGCCGCAGCATCTCCCGGAACTCGTCCTCGGAGCCGCCGCCCGCTCGGTCCGCACTGTCGCCATCGGCCATCGGGATCAGCCCTCCGTCGCTCACGTGAATCCGGTCGCCGCACCGCCTCCGCGGCCCTGCACAGGGCGCCGGTTCCGGCGCGACTCCCAGTCGTGCAAGCTACGTTAGCCCGAGCGCCCGGGGCCTCGGCGTGCAGAGCACCGCTCGGGCCCAGCCCGCTTCCGCCCGCCGCGAACATCCCGGCGGAGCCGCTCCACCCGTTGCCAGAAAGGCCCCCGTGTCGCTGTTCTCCGACGACCCGCGCCCCTCCTCCTCCCCGCGCCGCCCGTGGGTCGGACCGGTCGTCCTCCTCTCGGGTGTCGCCGTCGTGGTCGGTCTGGGCGTCGCGCCCGCCCCCTACGTGATCGAGCAGCCCGGCCCCGTGTTCGACACCCTGGGCAGCAGCAAGGACGTGCCCCTCATCTCGATCCCGGACCGCACCACCTATCCCACGGCCGGCACGCTCGACATGCTCACCGTGTCGGTCGTCGGCAACCCGCAGAGCCTGCCCACCTGGGTCGAGGTCGCGAGCGCCTGGTTCGACAGGACCAAGGCGGTCGTCCCGGTCGACGCGATCTTCCCTCCCTCCTCCACGGTCGAGGAGCGCGACGAGGCGAACCAGGCCGAGATGACCGACTCCCAGCAGGAGGCGATCGCCGCCGCGCTCACCGAGCTCGGCTACCCCGTCGAGCAGCGCGTCTCGGTCGTGCAGGTGCCCGAGGGCTCCCCGGCCGAGGGCGTCCTGGAGGCGGGGGACGAGATCCTCGCGGTCGCGGGCACCCCTGTCGCCGACGCGACCGCCCTGCGCGCGACCCTGCAGACCCTCGGCACCGGCTCCCCGGTGCAGGTCAGCATCGAGCGCGAGGGCGTCCGGCAGGAGGTGGAGGTCACGCCGCGCGACTCGAACGGCGCCGCCGTCATCGGCGTCCTCCCCGGAGCGGCCTTCGACTTCCCGTTCGAGGTCGACATCCAGCTGGACGACGTGGGCGGGCCGAGCGCGGGCATGATGTTCGCCCTCGGGATCATCGACAAGCTCACCGAGGGCGAGCTCAACGGCGGGCGGAGCGTCGCCGGGACCGGCACGATCGACGCGGCCGGCGAGGTCGGCGCCATCGGCGGGATCCGCCAGAAGCTCTACGGGGCGGAGGGCGCCGGAGCCGAGTACTTCCTCGCCCCCGCGACCAACTGCAACGAGGTCGTCGGCCACGTCCCCGACGGGCTCGACGTGCTCGCGGTCTCGACCCTCGACGACGCCCTCGCCGCACTGAAGGGCATCGCCGCGGGCGACACCTCCGGGCTGCCGGACTGCAGCACCGCCGCTCCCCTCGACTGATCCCGCCCGCCGACCCCGGGTCGACGCCCAGGTGAGCCGGACAGCCGTCGCATAGCATGGGGGGCCTCCCCTCACATCTCGACAGCAAGAGGCCCTCACGTGAGTTCCACAGCAACCGAAACCCCGCCGCGGAAGAGACGGAGCGTCCTCGCCGTCACTGTCGTGGTGGTGGCCGTCCTGGTGGTGGCGTTCTTCGTCTTCGCCGGTCTGTACACCGACATCCTCTGGTACGACCAGCTCGGCTTCCTCTCCGTGCTCACGACGCAGTGGGCGGCGGCGGGCGGTCTCTTCGTCATCGGCTTCGTCGCCATGGCGGTGCCGGTGTTCATCAGCCTGATGCTGGCGTACCGCCTCCGGCCGGTCTACGCGAAGCTCAACTCGCAGATCGACCGCTACCAGCAGGTCGTGGAGCCGCTGCGGCGCCTGGCCACCTTCGGGATCCCCGCGGTGCTCGGCCTCTTCGCCGGCGTCTCCTCCGCCACCCGCTGGCAGACGAGCCTCACCTTCTGGAACCGCACGCCCTCGGGCACCACGGATCCGCAGTTCGGCCTCGACACGTCGTTCTACCTCTTCGAGCTGCCCTTCTACCAGAGCATCGTCGGCTTCGCGTCGGCGGTCCTGCTGATCTCGGCGTTCGCGACCCTCGCCACCGGCTACCTCTACGGAGCGATCCGGGTGAACGGCCGCGAGATCCGCATCTCGAAGGCCTCGCGCATCCAGCTGGCGGTCATCGCCGCCCTCTACCTCGCCGTGCAGGCGGTCAGCCTCTGGCTCGACCAGTACGCGACGCTCGCGCAGCAGGGGCCCCGCATCACCGGCGCCACCTACTCCACCGTCAACGCGACGATCCCGGGCCTGCAGATCCTGGCCGGCATCGCGGCGCTGGTCGCGATCCTCTTCGTCGTCACCGCCTTCATCGGCCGCTGGCGCTTCCCGGTCATCGGCACCGCGCTGCTGATCGTGTCGAGCCTGCTCGTCGGCTCCCTCTACCCCTGGATCGTGCAGAAGTTCCAGGTCGAGCCCAACGAGCGCACGCTCGAGCAGCCCTTCATCCAGAACAACATCGACATGACGCGCCAGGCCTACGGCGTCAGCGACGTCGACGTCATCCCCTACGACGCGACCACCGACGCGGAGCCGGGCGCCCTGCGCTCGGACGCCGAGACCACCGCGAACATCCGCATCCTCGACCCCGCCGTCGTCACCGACGCGTTCTCGCAGCTGCAGCAGTTCCGCCAGTACTACAAGTTCGGCGACACGCAGAACGCGCTCGACGTCGACCGCTACTCCATCGACGGATCGACGCAGGACGCCGTGGTCGGCGTCCGCGAGCTGAACCTCAACGGCCTCGGCACCAACCAGACCTGGTACAACCAGACGCTGGTCTACACCCACGGCTACGGCCTGGTCGCCGCGTACGGCAACCAGCGCTCGGCCGACGGCGAGCCGGTGTTCATCGAGTCCGGCGTCCCGACGACGGGCGACCTCGGCGACTACGAGCCGCGGATCTACTTCGGCGAGAACTCCCCGCCGTACTCGATCGTGGGCGGCAACGACTCGCGCGACATCGAGCTCGACTACCCCTCGGGCACCGACGGCGCGCAGCAGACCTACACGACCTTCGACGGCGAGGGCGGCCCCGCTCTCGACAACGTCTTCAAGAAGCTCGTCTACGCGATCAAGTTCCAGTCCGAGCAGATCTTCCTCTCGGACGGCGTGAACGACGACTCGCAGATCCTCTACGACCGCGATCCCGTGCAGCGCGTCCAGAAGGTCGCGCCGTACCTCAAGCTCGACTCCGACGCCTACCCGACCGTCGTCGACGGCCGCGTGAAGTGGGTCGTCGACGGGTACACCACCTCGGCCGACTACCCGTACTCGGAGGTGCAGAGCCTCTCGCAGGCGATCGCCGACACGAACACGCAGCAGCAGTTCCCGACCGACGACGTCAACTACATTCGCAACTCGGTGAAGGCGACCGTCGACGCGTACGACGGCAGCGTCACGCTCTACGCGTGGGACACCGAGGACCCGATCCTGCAGACCTGGCAGAAGATCTTCCCGACCACGGTGAAGCCCGTGAGCGACATGTCGGGCGAGCTGCTCAGCCACGTCCGGTACCCGGAGGACCTCTTCAAGGTCCAGCGCGCGGTCCTCGGCACCTACCACGTCACCGACGCGGGCTCCTTCTACTCCCGCGAGGACGCCTGGGCGACGCCGAACGACCCGACGAGCGGAGCCGCGACCACGGCCGCCGCGACCGGCACCAGCCTGCAGCCTCCGTACTACCTGACGCTGCAGACGCCGGACCAGGACGTGCCGTCGTACTCGCTCTACTCGACGTACATCCCGGCGAGCGTCCAGGGCGCGCAGGCCAGCCGCAACGTGCTGACCGGCTACCTCGTGGCCGACTCCGACGCCGGCTCGACGGCGGGCTCCGTGGCCGACGGCTACGGCACGCTCCGCCTGCTCGAGCTGCCGAAGGACGACACGGTGCCCGGCCCCGGCCAGGTGCAGAACGCGTTCACCACCGACCCGACGGTCGCGAACGAGCTGAACATCCTCTCCCGCGGCGACACCACCGTCACGAGGGGCAACCTGCTCACGCTGCCGGTCGGCGGCGGCCTGCTCTACGTCCAGCCGATCTACGTGCGCTCCAACGGAGACACGAGCTTCCCGCTCCTGCAGAAGGTGCTGGTCGCGTTCGGTGACGACATCGCCTTCGAGGACACCCTCGACGCGGCCCTCGACAGCCTCTTCGGCGGCGACTCGGGAGCCGACGCGGGCGACACCGGCACGCCGACGACTCCGGACGCCGGCACCGGCACCTCGGGCGGCGACACCGGAGGCGACGCGGGCGGCACGACCGGCGGCACCGGCTCCACGCCGGCCACGGGCGACCAGACGGCGCTGCAGCAGGCGCTGAACGACGCGCGGGACGCACTCACGGCTCGCGAGAACGCCCTCAAGGCGGGCGACCTCACCGCCTTCGCGGCGGCGGACGAGCAGCTGACCGAGGCGCTCTCGCGGGCGCTGCAGGCCGAGGGCGGCCAGTAGCCCGCATGGTGCAGGTCGACCGCGGCGAGCACCTCCGCTCGGGGGAGTGGCTCGAGCTGAACCGCACGTACTGGGAGGAGCGCACCGGCGAGGGTGCGCTCCACCCGGAGCTCGTCACCGCGGCGCTCCTCGACCCCGGGCCGAGGATCCTCCAGCTCGGCTCGGGCGACGGGCTCGACGCGCTCGAGCTCGCCGAGCGCGGCGCCCGCGTGGTGGGCGTCGACTTCTCGATGCCCGCGGTGCGCCGAGCACGCGCCGCCGCCGCGGACAGGGACCTCGCCGGCTCCGCCCGCTTCGTCTGCGCGAACCTCTACGAGCTGCGGCACATGCTGCCGGAGCCCGACTCGTTCGACGTCGTGCTCTGCAGCGCCGGCGTCGTCTCGTGGCTCCCCGACCTCGAGGAGTGGGCGCGGCTGGTGGAGTGGTTCGTCGCCCCCGGCGGCGCGGTGCTCGTCGCCCCGTCGTCGTCCGCTCCCGTCGACGCCGACGTCCGCACCTGGTCGCGCACCTCGTCCGAGCTCGCAGCCGCCCTGACGGCGGTCGGGCTGAGCGTGGACGGGAGCGCCGCGCTGCGCGCCGCCAAGCCCGCCTGAGACCGGAGCCCGCTCCCACCGCCGCGTCGATTTGCACCGGCGCCGGAACGCGTGTAATGTCTCTTCTTGTGCCGCGGGGTGGAGCAGTTCGGTAGCTCGCTGGGCTCATAACCCAGAGGTCGTAGGTTCAAATCCTGCCCCCGCAACAAGAAAGCGAAAGCCGGTCCTGAGAAGGGCCGGCTTTCGTCGTTAACACGGGTCGCGGACGTGCTTCCCGCGGCTGACAGTGCGCGGGCCGAGACCTCAGTCGCCCTCGATCACGCTCAGCACGTTGCCCGCCGGATCGCGGAACCAGCAGATCGTCGGCCCGTGGCCGCGCATCACTCCGTCCGCATCGGTCGGCAGCGACGGGTCGTCGTAGATCGCCGTGGTGACGCCTGCCGCGTGCAGCTCGGCGACCGCCGCGTCGACGTCCTCCACCGAGAAGTTCAGGATCGTGAACGACGCCGGCTCGTGGTCCGGCTTCGGGTACGCGATCGCGCGGCCTCCGCCCGGCAGCCGGATGTCGAGGATCCCCATCGCGTTCAGCTCGACCTCGAGCCCGAGCACTCCGCCGTAGAAGGCCCGCGCCGCCTCCACGTCGTCCACGCTGAAGCCGCTGAAGGCCCTCTCGCTCCGGATCATCGCCGTCCTCCGTCCCGCGGCCGCACCGTCGCGCCCGCTCCGCTCCGGACGCTACTCCGGTCGCCCGTCCGCGTCACCGTCGGATCCGCCCGCGGCGCCGCCGACCGCGAGCCGGTCTCGCGCGACCCGCATCCGCGGACCGGCCTCCTGACGCTCCGCGCCGACGCGTGTGCCGGACCGGCCCGCACGTTAGGCTCGACCCCGATGCGAGGGGTGCTGCTGTGAGGGACGAACGCGGAGACGACGGCTCGAACGAGGGGCTCGGCGACCGCCCGACCCGGCGGAGCCCGCGGCAGGCGCCGCACGCGCTGCCCGCGGCACGCGTCGCCACTCCGGTCCTCACGCCCGTCCGCCCCGTGCGGCGCCGCCGGGGCCGTGTCTTCCGCGCGACCGTCAGCACGGTCGCCCTCGCCGCCATCGCGGGCCTCGTGGCGGTCTCCGCGCTCCCCGCCTACTCCTTCGACCCGGCACCCGATTCGCAGGCCGCCGTCGAGGCCGCCGCCCGCGTGCAGGCGCTCGGCAACCAGAAGCTCACCGTCGCGGCGACCGCGGTCCAGGAGCAGGTCATCCGCGACTCCTTCACCGCACCGACCCAGGCCCAGCTCGACGAGGCGGCCGCCCAGGCGCGCGCGCTCGCCGCCGCCGAGCAGGCCGCCCGCGACGCCGAGACCGCCCGCCTCGCCCAGGAGGCGCAGGCCGCGGCAGGCACGACCGGCGCGGACGGCGCCGCCGCGGGCAGCGGCGGCACCAGCACCTCGGTCACGCCCCGCGAGGAGGGCGACGACTACCCCTGGCGCGACCAGCTCACCGACGACCAGGGCGGCGGCCTCTCGCCGCTGCGGTACTACTACCGCGAGTGCGTCGACTTCGTCGCCTGGCGGATCAACCGCGACCAGGGCTCGACGAGCGCACCCTTCAAGTGGACCTGGGGCAACATGACCCCGGGCGGGGGCAGCGCCTACGCGTGGGCCGGCCAGTGGGCCTCCCACGGCTGGGTGACCAGCAGCACGCCCGTCCCCGGCGCGGTCGCCTGGTTCACCGGCAACCACGTCGCGTACGTGCAGGCCGTCAACTCCGACGGCACGGTCTCGCTCGAGGAGTACAACTGGGGCAACGACCACGCGTACCACAAGCGCACCATCCCGGCCTCCCAGGTCGCCCTCTTCCTCTACCCGCCGAGCTGATGACCAGCGCCGTCGGCATGGCCGTGGCGCAGTTCGCCCCCTCGACGGACCGGGAGGCGAACATCGCGACGATCGGGCGCCTGGCCCGGATCGCCGCCGAGCGCGGCGCGAGCCTGGTGGTGCTGCCGGAGTACAGCTCCGCCTTCACCGATCCGCTCGGGCCCGAGCTGGTCGCGGCGGGCGAGGCGCTCGACGGCCCGTTCGTCACGGCTCTCGCGGCCCTCGCGCGCGAGCTCCGGATCCACCTCGTGGCGGGCATGGTCGAGGCGGTGGACGGGCGCCGCATCGCGAACACGCTCGTCGCGCTCGACCCCGAGGGCGCGCTCGTGGCCCGCTACCGCAAGCTGCACCTGTACGACGCCTTCGGCCAGACCGAGTCGGAGTGGGTCGCCGCGGGGGAGATCGCCGCACCCGAGACGTTCGAGGTCGGCGGCCTCGTCGTCGGGCTGCAGACCTGCTACGACCTGCGCTTCCCCGAGGTCAGCCGCTGGCTGGTCGACGCCGGGGTCGACGTCATCGCGGCACCGGCCGAGTGGGTGCGCGGCCCGCTCAAGGAGGCGCACTGGCGGACGCTGGTCACCGCCCGCGCGCTCGAGAACACGGTGTACCTCGTCGCAGCCGACCAGACCCCGCCGATCGGGGTCGGCACGAGCATGATCGTCGATCCGATGGGCGTCGAGACCGTCACCCTCGGCGAGGTCGAGGATGTCGCCGTCGCCTGGGTCTCGCGCGAGCGGATCGACGCGGCGCGCGCGAAGAACCCCGCTCTGGCGCTGCGGCGCTTCCGGGTGCTGCCGCTCTGACCGCCCCCCCGGCCCGACGGCGCCGGGCATCCGACCGAATCCGCTGAGGCCGGCTCCTCAGCGCGCCATGCGGGCGAGGCCCGCGACCGCGGTCTCCAGCACCTCGAACCGCTTGCAGAAGGCGAAGCGGACGAGCGAGCGGTAGGGAGCGGCGTCCTCGGGGCGGCAGAACGCCGACACGGGCACCGCCACCACTCCCGCGAGATCCGGGAGCGCCCGGCAGAGCGCGACCCCGTCGTCGTAGCCGAGCGGTGCCGCGTCCGCGACGACGAAGTAGCCGCCCGAGGAGGGCGCGACGCCGAAGCCCGCAGCAGCCAGGCCCGCCGACAGCAGGTCCTTCTTGGCCGCAAGAGTCTGCGCCGCGCCGGTGAAGAAGGCGTCCGGGAGCCCGAGCCCGAGGGCGACGGCCCCCTGGAACGGCGAGCCGCTGACGTAGGTGAGGAACTGCTTCACGGCGAGGACGGCCGTGATCAGCTCGCGCGGGCCCGTGACCCAGCCGATCTTCCAGCCCGTGGTGCTGAAGGTCTTGCCCGCCGAGGAGACGGAGAGCGTCCGCTCGAAGGCTCCGGGAAGGGAGGCCAGCGGGACGTGCGGGGTGTCGAAGCGCAGGTGCTCGTAGACCTCGTCCGTCAGGATCACGGCGTCGTGCCGCTCGGCGAGCCGCACGATCAGCTCGCGAGTCTCGGCCGGGAGGACGGCACCGGTCGGGTTGTGCGGGTCGTTCACCAGGATGACGCGCGTGCGGTCGCTCACTGCGGCGGTCAGCTCGTCGTGGTCGACCGCGAAGGAGGGGCCGCGCAGGAGCACGGTGCGATGCACCCCTCCGGCGAGGGCGATCAGGGCTCCGTAGGCGTCGTAGTGGGGAGTGAAGGTGACGACCTCGTCGCCCGGCTCGAGCAGGGCCAGCAGAGCCGCGGCCAGGGCCTCGGTGGCGCCCGTGGTGACGAGGACCTCGCCGTCGGGGTCGAGGGAGATCCCGGAGAAGCGCAGCCGGTGCGCGGCGATCGCCTCGCGCAGGACGGGGAAGCCGGGACCCGGCGGGTACTGGTTGAGCCCGGACGCGATGGCGTCGCGCGCGGCGTCGAGGATCTCGCGCGGGCCGTCCTCGTCCGGGAAGCCCTGGCCGAGGTTCACCGCTCCGGTGCGCAGGGCGAGCGCGCTCATCTCGCTGAAGACGGTGGCGGCGACCTCGCCACAGGGGCCGAGGAGGCCGGCGCCCGCCGCGGCGCGCGACCAGGATCCGGGAATGCTCACGTGCCCAGTGTGCCCGCTCGAGCAGTCCGGCCGGTTTCATTTCCCGCTCGCAGGCCCGTCATAAGAAACCCCCAGGTACGATCGCCAAGCTATCCCCGCTTGGAAGGAGCAGCACCCATGACCGAGAGTCACGAGGGTCCTCGTCAGCCGGAGGAACCCACCACGCCGACGGAGTCCGGCGCCCGAGAGGCGACCGAGCGCACCCCCGGCGAGAGCTCCGGAGCGTCGTCCTCGACCACCGGGCCCACCGAGCCGATCCACCGGGGCGGAGCGCACCGCGAGAGCGAGAACCCGACCGTCCCCTACCCCTCCTCCTCGGCCCCCCAGCCGCCGTACACGCCGAACGCGACGGCCGGCAACGAGGCGCAGCCCGTCTCCCAGCCCGCCCGCTACGGGCAGTACGCGCCGCCCGCCGCGAACACCCTGCACGGCTCCGAGGAGCCGCCCTCCTCGAGCCCCTTCGGCCCGGGCGCCGAGTACACCCCCGCCCCCACCGCCACGAAGCGCCGAGCCGGAGTGGGCGTCGTCGCGGCGCTCGCCATCGGCGCGGTCGTGGGCGGAGTCGCGGGAGCCGGCGTGTTCGGCCTCTGGTCCGCCTCCAACGGCGGCGGGACCCGCGTGGTCTCCGCCGGCGGCGCGCAGACGATCACGGTCAACAACGCCGAGGACGCGACGACCGCCACCGCGGTCGCCGCCAAGGCCACTCCGAGCGTCGTCACCATCGCGGTGAGCGGCAGCTCGTCCGCCGGCACCGGCTCCGGCATCGTGCTCTCGAAGGACGGCTACGTCCTGACCAACACCCACGTGGTCACCCTCGACGGCGAGATCGCGAACGGCGCCGTCTCGGTCACGACCAGCGACGGCCGGATCTTCGACGCGACCGTCGTCGGCACCGACCCGACCCTCGACCTCGCCGTCATCAAGCTGACCGGCGCGACCGACCTCAGCCCGATGACGTTCGCGGACTCCACCAAGATCAATGTCGGCGACACGGCGGTCGCCATCGGCGCCCCGCTCGGCCTCTCCGGCACCGTGACCGACGGCATCGTCAGCGCGCTCAACCGCAGCATCCAGGTCGCCTCCTCGGCGGCTCCGGACGACTCGGGCGACAGCTCGAGCGGCGGCACCGAGAGCCCGTTCAACTTCGACATCCCGGGCCAGCAGGCGCCGACCCAGGCGAAGAGCACCATCTCGCTGCCCGTCATCCAGACCGACGCGGCGATCAACCCGGGCAACTCCGGCGGCGCGCTGCTCGACAGCGACGGCGAGCTGATCGGCGTGAACGTCGCGATCGCGAGCGCCGGCCAGTCCTCCTCGAGCGGCCAGTCCGGCAACATCGGAGTCGGATTCGCGATCCCGAGCGCGATCGCCGAGCGCATCGCGAAGGAGATCATCGCGAACGGCTCCGCCTCGCACGGCCTGCTCGGCGCGAGCGTCTCCGACTCGACCGCGGACGTCCTCGGCGCCCGCATCGAGGAGGTCTCCGGAGGCGGTGCCGCGCAGGCGGCCGGTCTCGCCAAGGGCGACATCATCACCGCGGTCGACAGCACTCCGATCACGAGCGCGTCCGACCTCACCGCGCAGGTCCGCGCGCAGGCCGCGAACGCCGCGGTCGAGCTGACCTACGTCCGCAACGGCCAGAGCTACCAGGCGAAGGCGACGCTCGGCCAGATGGCCGCCGGCTGACCCTCCGCCACCGCGCACAGCCCCTCGACGATCCGTCCCCGGGGGGCTGTGCTCCGCCACCGTGCACAGCCCCTCGAGGATCCGTCCCCGGGGGGCTGTTCCGCGTCCGGGCCCGGCCCGGGGCGCGGCGCTCCCCGCTGGTAGGGTGGTGGATCCCTGCGCCCGCGCTCCTCCCGCACGAACTGGACCCATGCAGCACGAGATCCCGGAAGACGACCTCTCCGACCTGCCCGGCGTCTCCTACGTCATGCCCGTCCTCAACGAGGTGGCCCACGTGCGCGCCGCGGTCGACTCGCTGCTGCACCAGGACTACACCGGCCCCTTCGACGTCGTCCTCGCCGTCGCCCCGAGCATCGACGGCACGGAGCAGCTCGTCGCCGAGCTGAGCGCGGCCGACCCGCGGATCCGCGTCGTGCCGAACGAGGTCGGCTCCACTCCTGCGGGCCTCAACGCCGCGATCCGCGCCTCGCGCCACCCGGTCGTCGTCCGGGTCGACGCGCACTCCGTCCTGCCGCCCGAGTACGCGCGCACGGCGGTCGAGGCGCTGCAGCGCTCCGGAGCGGCGAACGTCGGCGGAGTGATGGCGGCGGAGGGCCTCACCCCGTTCCAGCGCGCGGTCGCCCGGGCCTACGGCTCCCGCATCGGGCTGGGCGGCACGCCCCACCACGTGGGAGGCGAGGAGGGCCCGGCCGACACGGTGTACCTCGGCGTCTTCCGCCGCTCCGCCCTCGAGCGCGCCGGCCTGTTCGACGAGCGCTTCAAGCGCGGGCAGGACTGGGAGCTGAACCGGCGGCTGCGCGAGCGCGGCGAGGTCGTCTGGTTCACTCCGCGCCTCACCGTCACCTACCGGCCGCGGCCCTCGATGCGCGCGCTGCTCCGGCAGTTCCTCTCGACCGGGATGTGGCGGGGCGAGCTCACCCGGATGTTCCCGGCCTCGCGGTCGTTGCGCTACTTCGCTCCGCCCGTGCTCGTCGCGATGCTCGCGATCGGGCTGCTCGTCGGGCTGGCGGGAGTCGTCCAGGTGCTCGCCGGAGCCGCGCCCTGGCTCCTGCTCGGGTTCGCGGTGCCCGCCGCCTACCTCCTCCTGGTGGCGGCGGCCACTCTCGTGGTCGCGCGGCCGGACGGCGCGCGTGCGATGCTGTGGTTCGCCGTGGTCATCCCGGCGGTCCACGTGGCCTGGGGGACCGGCTTCGTGCTCGGCTTCGCCGGGCTGACCAGCAACATCTCCGCCCACCGCCACCAGCCGCGGTCCGACTCGCCGAGGGGCGCATGACCACGACGACGAGACCCCGCTCCATCGCCGAGCTGCGCGCCGTCGCGCAGCCCCCGGAGGTGCGCGGGCGCCGCAACGCCGAGCACTGGACGGCGTCGCTCTACCTGCGCCGCTTCTCGCCCTACCTGACCTGGCTGCTGCTGAAGACCTCGATCTCGGCGAACGGCGTCACCGGGCTGATGATCCTGGTCGGCTGGAGCGCGGCGGCAGCCCTCCTGATCCCGGGGATCGCCGGAGCGGCGCTGGCGCTGCTCCTCGGCCAGCTGCAGATGCTGGTGGACTGCTGCGACGGCGAGGTCGCGCGCTGGCGCCGCACGTCCTCTCCGGCGGGCGTGTTCCTCGACAAGGTCGGGCACTACACGACCGAGGCGCTGATCCCGATCGCGCTCGGGCTGCGGGCGGCGGGCGTCCCGTTCGAGGCGCCGGCGGACTTCCTCTGGACCACGATCGGCTTCGCCCTGGCCCTGGTGATCGTCCTCAACAAGGCGCTCAACGACATGGTGCACGTGGCGCGCGCGAACGCCGGTCTCACGAAGCTGGCCGACACGAAGGGCGAGGCGGTGCCGTCCTCGTCCGGGCTGGCGGGGCTTCGCCGCGCGGCCCGCTTCCTGCCCTTCCATCGCCTCTACCACTCCGTCGAGCTGACGATGCTGGCCTTCGCGACCGCCCTCGTGGGCCTCGTCGTCGGAGCGGGCACGGCCGACCGGGTCCTCGTCGGGGCGCTGCTGCCGCTCGCCCTCCTCGCCCTGGTCGGCCACTTCGTCGCGATCATGGCGTCCAAGCGTGTCCGCTCCTGAGCCGCGGGTCGGCGTCGTCGTCCTGACGCAGGGGACCCGGCCCGACGACCTCGCCGCGGGGCTGGCCGGCGTCCTCGCGCAGGAGGGCGTCGAGCTGGACGTCGTCTGCGTCGGCAACGGCTGGGAGCCGGACGGCCTGCCCGAGGGAGTGCGCGCCCTGGCGCTCCCCGAGAACCTCGGCATCCCGGCGGGCCGGAACGCCGGAGTCGACGCCGTCGCGGGGGAGTACCTCTTCTTCCTCGACGACGACGCCCGGATCCCGTCTCCCCGCTTCCTCGTCGACGCGGTCGCGCTGCTCGCCTCGAACCGCCGCATCGGCCTGGTGCAGCCCCGCGTCGACAGCACGGACGGCACCCCGAGCCCGCGGCGCTGGATCCCGCGGATCCTCAAGGGCGACCCCCGCCGCTCCGGCCCCGTCTTCTCGGTCTGGGAGGGAGCGGTCGTGCTGCGGCGCGACGTGTTCGCCTGGACGGGCGGCTGGGCGGCTCCGTTCTTCTACGCCCACGAGGGCATCGAGCTGGCCTGGCGGGTCTGGGACACGGGTCGCACCGCCTGGTACGCGGGAGAGCTCGTCGCCCAGCACCCGGTCATCCAGCCGACCCGTCACGCCGACTACTACCGGCTGAACGCGCGCAACCGCGTCTGGCTCGCCCGCCGCAACCTCGCCGCACCTCTGGCGCTCGTCTACGTGGCGTCCTGGACCGCGATCCAGTGCCTCCGCTGGCGGCGCGACCCGGCCGCCCTGCGCGCCTGGTTCGCCGGCTGGCGGGAGGGATGGCGCTCGGATCCGGGCGGCCGGCGCGTCCTCTCGGCCCGCACGGTGCTCCGGATGGCGTTCGCCGGGCGTCCGCCGATCGTCTAGCATCGGGGAATCCGCCCCCGCCGGGGCCCCCGAAAGGACGACGGTGTTCGATTCGACCCAGCTCTCCCCGCCCGAGCGCGCCGAGGCGGAGACGACCCCTGCCGGACCGGACCTCCTCTTGGCGGTTCGCGAGCGCCTCGGCGCCGTCGACGACGAGTTCTCCGGCCGCCTCGACGAGCACCTCCCGCGCCTGGTCGATCTGCTCGCCACGGTGTACGCCGGCCGCGAGGACCTCGAGGACCAGCTGGTCGCGATCGTCGAGCTCGCCGCCGCCTCCTGGGAGGAGCGGCCCGAGGAGCTCC
This sequence comes from Rathayibacter sp. AY1C2, assembly GCF_002931195.1. NCBI lineage: Bacteria > Bacillati > Actinomycetota > Actinomycetes > Micrococcales > Microbacteriaceae > Rathayibacter > Rathayibacter sp. AY1C2. Next base: position 31,533 of record NZ_PSWG01000005.1, read on the forward strand.
GCGCGCTCGACCGCGCCCGCGAGCAGCACCCGACCTGGTTCCTCTCGAACAAGGCTCTGGGCGGGGTCTGCTACGTCGACCGCTACGCGGGCGACCTCGAGGGGCTGCGCGCCGAGATCCCGTACCTCCGCGAGATCGGCCTGAACTACCTGCACCTGATGCCGCTCTTCGATGCGCCCGAGGGCGAGTCGGACGGGGGCTACGCGGTCTCGAGCTACCGGCGCGTGCGACCGGACCTCGGCGACATGGAGCAGCTCCGCGGGCTGGCCTCCGAGCTGCGCGAGCAGGGCATCGCACTCGTGGTCGACTTCGTCTTCAACCACACCTCGAACGAGCACGAGTGGGCGCAGCGCGCGCTGGCCGGCGAGCCGCGCTTCGAGGACTACTACTGGATCTACCCGGACCGGGAGCAGCCCGACGCCTTCGAGCGCACGACGCGCGAGATCTTCCCGGACGACCATCCCGGCTCCTTCGTTCAGCTGGAGGACGGGCGCTGGGTCTGGGCCACGTTCCACCGCTACCAGTGGGACCTCAACTACTCCAACCCCGAGGTGTTCCGGGCGATGGCGGGAGAGATGCTCTTCCTCGCCAATCAGGGCGTCGACGCCCTGCGGATGGACGCGGTCGCGTTCATCTGGAAGGAGCTCGGCACCACCTGCGAGTCGCAGCCGCAGGCGCACCTGCTGCTGCGGGCGTTCAACGAGGTCTGCCGCCTGGCCGCTCCGGCGCTGCTGTTCAAGTCCGAGGCGATCGTGCACCCCGACGAGGTGATCGAGTACATCGACGTCGAGGAGTGCCAGCTCTCGTACAACCCGCTGCAGATGGCGCTCACCTGGGAGGCGCTCGCCACCCGCGACGTCCGTCTCTTCGCGCAGGCCCTCGAGCGCCGGCACGCCCTCCCCGAGGGCACGGCCTGGGTCAACTACGTGCGCGGGCACGACGACATCGGCTGGACCTTCGCCGACGAGGACGCCGCCGAGCTCGGGATCGACGCGGCCGGCCACCGCCGCTTCCTCAACGACTTCTACACGGACCGGTTCGACGGCACCTTCGCCCGCGGAGTGCCGTTCCAGGAGAACCCGCGCACCGGCGACCGCCGCGTCTCGGGCACCACCGCGTCCCTCGCCGGAGTGGAGGCGGGCGACGCCTACGGGATCGACCGCGTGCTGCTCGCGCACTCGATCGCCCTGAGCACCGGCGGGCTGCCGCTGCTCTACCTCGGCGACGAGGTCGGCCAGCTCAACGACCACGGCTACCTCGACGACCCGACGACGGCCGGCGACTCGCGCTGGGTGAACCGGCCCCGCCGCCCCGCGGAGCGCTACGACGAGCGCGAGGTCCCGGGGACGGCCGCGAGCGAGGTCTTCGGCGGGCTGCTGCACCTCATCGCCGTGCGCAAGGCCGTGCCGATGTTCGCGGGCACCGAGCTGAGCGTCTTCGACCCGGTCAACGACCACGTGCTCGGCTACCAGCGCCCCGGCGACGGGGAGTCGGTGCTCGTGCTCGCGAACGTGTCGGACGAGGTCCAGGAGGTCGCGGCCGAGCGGTTCGGCGGGTTCGCCGCGGAGGCGGTCGACCTGGTCACCGAGATCGCGGTCGACCTGCGCGAGGGCTTCCGTCTCGCGCCGCTGCAGTTCGTCTGGCTGAGGGTGACCCCGGCCTGATCGGACCGCGCGAGGCCCCCGGCGCGGGGGCCGTCGCCGGTACCCTGGGGCGGATGACTCCCGCTCCCCGCGCCCTCCTCGCCCGCCTCCGCACCGACGCGCGACTCGCGCGCAAGGTGGGCGGCGAGCTTCTCGCGGCCCGCCGGGCCCGCCACGCGGTGACCCGGCTGCTCGCGGAGCGCGGGCCGCTGCCCGAGGGCCGGTTCGAGATCGGCGTCTACTTCGCCGACGGCGACATCAACCTGTACCAGCTGCGGCAGTGGTACCGGCCGCTGGCCGAGCTGGCGGAGACGCATCCGGTCGTGCTCCTCAGCCGCAACGCCGGCGCCGCGGAGGTGCTGCTGCGCGAGAGCCCGGTCCCCGTCGCCTACGTCCGCTCCGTCGCCGACCTCGAGAGCACCATCGCGAGCCAGCCGCTGCGGATCGTGCTCTACGTCAACCAGAACGCCCGCAACTTCCAGATGATGCGCTACGGGCGCCGCTGGCACGTCTTCGTCAATCACGGCGAGAGCGACAAGATGTACATGACGACGAACCAGTTCAAGGCGTACGACTACAGCATGATCGCCGGGGACGCCGCCCTGGCCCGGCTGCGCCGCGTGCTCTGGGACTACGACTTCGACAGGCGCGCCCTCGCCATCGGCCGTCCTCAGGCGGACCACTTCGCCGGCGCCGTGCCGTTCACGCCCGACGAGCGCCGCGTGGTGCTCTACGCGCCGACCTGGGAGGGCGACCGCCCCGCCGCGGGCTACGGCTCGATCCGGAGCCACGGCACGGCCCTCGTGCGCGGGCTCCTGGCCGACCCGCGGTTCCGGCTCGTCTACCGCCCGCATCCCCGCAGCGGCGCGGTCGACTCCGACTACGCCGCGGCCGACCGGGCGATCGTCGCGATGATCGCCGCCGCCAACGCGGCCGATCCGCGCGCCGGTCACGTGCACGACACCGGTGCCGAGCTCGGCTGGCAGCTCGCCGCCGCCGACCTCGCGATCCTCGACGTGTCGGCGATGGTCTACGACCGGCTGGCCACGGGGCGCCCGCTGCTGGTCACCCGGCCCGTCAGCGCCGAGGCCGAGGTCGACGAGAGCGGCTACCTCGGCGACGCGGAGTGGCTGCACGCCGAGGACGCCTCCGCGATCATCGCGCGGATCGACAGCGCCGAGCACGATCCGGAGTCGGTCGAGCGGCTGGAGCGCTGGGTGCACCGCTACTTCGGCGACACGTCGCCCGGAGCGGCCACGCGGCGCTTCCACGAGGCGATCGAGCACCTGCTCACCGAGTGGGAGCGGCACGCCGCTCTGCACCGGGGCGACGGCGCGGTCGACGACCACGATCCGGAGGGCTGAGCGGGCGGGAGCACCGCTCGAACGGCCGCGTCAAGGGTGGGCCGGTCGCCGGGCGGCCTCCCGGCGCCCCGCTACGCTCGTCCCATGATGACCCCGCGCGCCTTCGCCCGCTCCCGCCGGCGCCGGTCGGCACCCGCCCAGCCCGCGGTCGAGCCGGACATCGTGGTCTCCGCCGACCCGGAGAAGCCGGTCTTCACGATCCGCTCCTTCCGCATCGGCCTGTTCGGCGCGCTCGGCGTGCTGGTGGCGCTCGTCCTGGGCGGCCTCGTCGTGCAGCTGGGCACGGTGCTGACCTACATCTTCGTGGCGCTGTTCTTCGCGCTCGGCCTCGATCCGCTGGTCTCCTGGCTCGAGAGCAAGCGCCTGCCGAGGCCGCTCGCGATCACAGCGGTATTCGCCGCGGTGGTGCTGATCTTCGCCGGCCTGCTGGTCTACATCATCCCGATCCTGGTCGAGCAGCTGACGATTTTCGTCACGAGCGCCCCGCAGATCGTCACCGACATCGCCTCGCAGCAGTGGGTGCTCGACCTCGAGCAGCAGCTGCGCGGCGTGATCGACATCGACGAGCTGATCGAGAGCGTCCAGAGCTTCATCGGCAACCCCAACAACCTGCTCTCGCTCGGCGGCGGACTGATCGCGGTCGGGACCGGGATCGCCAGCGGCGTGACCGGCGCCGTCATCGTGCTGATCCTGACGCTGTACTTCCTCGCGTCGCTGCGCTCGATGAAGGCCGTCGCCTATCGCTTCGCCCCCGCCTCGCACCGCGCGAAGGCGCACGACGTCGGCGACGAGATCACTGGCGCCGTGGGCCGCTACGTGGTCGGCCAGGTCTCGCTCGCCGGCGTGAACGGCGTGCTCACGTTCATCCTGCTGCTCTCGATCGGCGCCCCGGTGCCGGCGCTGCTGGCCTGCGTCGCGTTCCTCGGCTCCCTGATCCCGCTGGTCGGCACTCTCTCGGGTGCCGTGATCATCTCGCTCGCCTGCCTCCTGGCCTCGCCGCTGACCGCGCTGGTCGCCGCGATCTACTACCTCGTCTACATGCAGGTCGAGGCGTACCTCCTCAGCCCCCGCATCATGAACAAGGCCGTCTCGGTCCCCGGTGCGGTCGTCGTGATCGCGGCGGTCGCGGGCGGCACCATCGCGGGCGTGCTCGGCGCCCTGGTCGCGATCCCGGTCGCGGCATCGGTGATCATCGTCGTGCAGAAGGTCGTCTTCCCCCGTCAGGACGCCAGGTAGCGGACCGCACCGCGACGGCCGGTCCGCTCAGCGCCAGGGCGGCACCGCGCCGTCGACCGCGGCGCTGAAGCGGCGGACCGACTCCGGGACCGCGACGCCCTCCTCCGCCGGCACCGGCGCGAGCGTGCGGGTGACCAGGGGCACGACGCCCGCCCAGACCCCGGCCTCCGGCTCGTCGCCCGCGCCGTGCGCGCGCACCTTCAGGCTCGCCTCGGCCAGGGGGAGGCGCAGCACCAGCGTGGCCGCGATCTCGCGGGCGGTGCTCGCTCGCACCTCCTCGTCGCGCCCCGGCAGGAGGCGTGCCACCAGCAGATCGAGGGCCCGCGCCTTCTCCTCGCCCTCCAGCACCTCGGCCCGGCCGATCACCATCGCCGAGCGGTAGTTCATCGAGCTGTCGAAGGTGGAGCGGGCGACGACCAGTCCGTCGACCAGCGTGACGGAAGCGGTGAGGAGCGAGTGCCGCGCCGCCTCCCGCAGCAGTCCTCCGCCGCTCGACCCGTGCAGCAGGAGGGAGTCGCCGTCGCGGGCGAAGAGGATCGGCAGCACGATCGCGGCGCCGTCCCGCACGACGGCGACGTGGGCGACGAGCGCCTCGTCGAGCAGGGCGTGCAGCTCGGCGGGATCGGTGCGCTGGCGGTCGCGGAGACGGGAGACGCGGGTGCGGTCGGTGACGGGGAGGCTGTCCATGTCGGAATCGTCCCGCGCCGACTGGATCTGCCAGGATGCCACTGGGCCGCGATCGGAGTGGTCCAGAGCGGAGCGGTCGATGGCGTCGGGCGATCTGGAGATCCCGCTCCTCCTCGGGCCGTCGCCGCGCGGCTCGGTCCGCGCCGGGCTCGCCGAGGCGCTGCGCCAGGCGGTGCTGGACGGGCGCTACCGGGCGGGCGATCCGATCCCGTCGAGCCGCGTGCTCGCCGAGCGGCTCGGCGTCTCGCGGGGCTCCGTCGTCGCCGCGGTGGATCAGCTGGTGGGGGAGGGCTACCTCGTCGCCCACCCGCGCGCAGCGGTGACGGTCGCCTCCGACGGACTGCTGGCGCCGGCGCCGCAGGAGCCGCGGCCGGAGTCCCGGGAGACCGTCGTCCCGCCCGCCGCGGCGGACCTGAGGCCGGGCCGGCCGGACACCCGCGCCCTCGACACCCCGGAGTGGCGGGCCGCCTGGCGCCTGGCGCTCGCCTCGCCGCCCTCGGCGCCTCCTCGGGGTTCCGGGGACCCGGCCCTGCGGGAGCAGATCGCCGAGCAGCTGCGCCGGTCCCGCGGCGTCGACGTGCAGGCGTCGGACGTGGTGGTGACCAGCGGCACCGCGGGCGCCGTCGCGCTCCTGGCCCGCGCCGCCTCGGCCTCGCTCGGACGCGAGGTGCGCGTCGCCGTCGAGGACCCCGGCTACCCGGCCGTCCGGCGCCGCCTGCGCGCCGACGGGCACGAGGTCGTCGGCGTCCCGGTGCGCGGCGACGGCATCGACCTCGACGCTCTCGCGAGCTCCGGCGCGGACGTGGTCGTCGTGACTCCGTCGCACCAGTACCCGACCGGCGGCAGGCTCGCCCTCGCCGAGCGCCTGGAGCTGGTGCGCCGCGCGTCGGCCGGCCCCCTGCTCGTGGTGGAGGACGACTACGACAGCGAGTTCCGCTACGTCGGCGCCCCGCTGCCCGCGCTCGCCTCGCTCGACTCCGGCGGCGGAGTCGCCCATGTCGGGTCGTTCTCGAAGACCGTCTCGCCGTGGCTCCGCATCGCCTACCTGGCCGTTCCGCGGGCGTCCTGGCTGCGCGCGGCGCTGGCGGGCCTCGACGACGAGAAGGACGCCTCCGCCTCGGGTCCGACGCAGGCGGCGCTCGCGCAGTTCATGGCGAGCGGGGCGTTCCGGAGGCATCTCACGCGCTCGAGACGGCGCTACGCCCACCGCCGTGAGCTGGTCCACGCATTCGGGGAGTCGGTGCCGTGGGGGCGCGCGAGCGGACTCGACGGGGGTCTGCACGTCGTCCTCTCCCTGCCCGCGCCTCTGGACGCGCACGCCGTCGCGGCCGCGCTGCTCCGGGAGGGACTGCTCGTCGCCACTCTGCACGAGTACGCCCTGTCGGGACGGGCCGCGACCGAGGCGCTGGTCCTCGGCTACGGCCATGTCGGCGACCTCGAGCTCGCTGCGGCGCTGGACCTCGTCGACCGGACCGTCCGCGCGCTCGCCGCCGGGGCCGTCCGTGGTATCCCTGGAGGATGACCCGCGACTCCGCCCTGCACATCACCGACGATCCCGACGCCGACGCGCTGCTCAGCCGCGACCCGCTGCTCAGCCGCGACCCGCTGGCGCTGCTGATCGGGATGCTCCTCGACCAGCAGGTCGCGATGGAGACGGCCTTCTCCGGGCCCCGCAAGATCGAGGAGCGCCTCGAGGCGGAGGGCGCCTCGTTCGACGCCGCGTCGATCGCGGGCTTCGACGAGGACGCGTTCTCGGAGCTCTGCCGGACTCCGCCCGCGATCCACCGCTACCCGGCGAGCATGGCGGGGCGCGTGCAGGTCCTCTGCCGCGCTCTGGTCGACGACTGGGACGGCGACGCCGCGGCCGTCTGGACGCGGGACGAGCCCGACGGCCGCACGGTCCTCGCGCGTCTGAAGGCGCTGCCCGGCTTCGGCGAGCAGAAGGCGCGGATCTTCCTCGCCCTGCTCGGCAAGCAGCGCGGATTCCCGGGGGAGGGCTGGCGCGCGGCCGCGGGCGCCTACGGAGAGGAGGGCGCCTTCCGCTCGGTCGCCGACATCGTCTCTCCGGAGTCGCTGACGAAGGTCCGCGCCACCAAGCAGGCCGCGAAGGCCGCCGCCAAGGCGGAGAAGTAGGGCCGGGGGCGGCGGCCGGATGGATCGAGCGCTCGACGACGGTCGCGGTCGCCGTCTCCGCAGTCGCAGGCCGAGCAGCCCGACCCGATGATCCCCGCCGCCACCGCCCGGCTGCGCTTCCGCGAGATGACCGCCGAGGACCTCCCCGACATGGCGGATCTGCTCGGCGACCCGGTCGTGATGCGGTACTACCCCGCGCCGAAGGACCGCGAGCAGGCAGCCGCCTGGATCGAGCGGAACCGGCGCAACTACCGCGAGCACGGCTTCGGGCTGTGGATCGTCGAGACCCTCGACGGCGAGTTCGTCGGCGACTGCGGGTTGACCTGGCAGCGCGTCGACGGCGGGATCGAGCTCGAGGTCGGCTACCACGTGCGGGCCGGTCTGCACGGCCGCGGCTACGCCACTGAGGCGGCTGCGGCCTGCCGCGACCTCGCGCTCGCCCACCGCCTCGCGGGACGACTCGTGGCGCTCGTGCACCCGGACAACGCCGCCTCGAGGCGCGTCGCCGAGAAGACCGGCCTCCGCGTGATCGCCGAGGACCGCGACGGCGGCGGACTCCTCCGCACCGTGCTCGGGATGCCGCTCGTCGGGCCCGGGCGCCGGCCTCGGGAACGCTGACCGAACGCCCCCGACGGCTCCGGACCATCGCGCGCGGAGCAGGCCCTGAGCTGGAGCAGATCCTGAGCTAGATCCGGTCCTCCAGCGCCGCGATCAGCGCCGCGCGGTCCTCGCGGAGGATCGAGGCCCCGCCCCCCGGCACGGTCCGCACCTCGACGCCGCGGCCGGCGAGGACGCCGCCCAGCGAGCCGTGGCCCAGCGGGTCCTCCGGCATCACGGCGAGCGTCGGCACGGGGAACGTCTCGGGGGCCTCGGCCGCACCCCGTGCCGTCAGCCCGCCGGCGGAGTCCTGCTCCCAGAGCGCGTGGGCCGACACGTCGAGCTCGATCTGCTCGTCCGTCCAGATCGGGTGGCGGTGGCGGAGGGAGTCTGCGTCGCCCTTCTCGACGTGCGCGACCGAGCCGCCGCGGTGGAGCGCGCTCGTCAGTCCTCGGGCGTCCGAGAACGCGGGGTCGAGCAGGACGAGCCGGGCGGCGCCGTACTCGGGGGCGAGCCGGGTGGCGACGACGGCGCCGAGGCCGTGGCCGATGACGAGATCGGGGGTCTGCAGCACCGAGGCGCGGACGTCCGACGCCCAGTGCTCCGGCGAGTACACGGGCGACGCCGGCGAGCCGCCGTGACCGGCGAGATCGGGGGCCACCACGCGGTAGCCGTGCTCGTGCAGCGTCGGGACCAGGGCGTACCAGATCCGGGAGTCGGAGCCGAGGCCGTGAAGGAGGAGCGCCGTCCGCTCGCCCGTTCCGCCGTAGTCGCGGACGAACAGCGCCAGCGGCTCGGCCGGCGCGGCGGCCAGCGCCTTCCGCTCGGCACGGGTCGGCTCGAGCACGAGGGTGTTGCCGAACGCCTGCGGTGCCGGCCCGAACGCGTCGCGCGCGCTCTGGATCACCTTGCGGCCGAGCATCGCGTTGCCGACGCCGCCCAGTGCCGCTCCGATCCCGAACGGCATCGCCCGGCCGACCAGGCCCGCGCCCTGTTGGGCGAGGAAGTGCTTGGCGAAGGACTTCTTCGCGCGGTCCGCCAGCTCGCCCACGAGGAAGGACGGCAGGCCCTTCGTGACCACGGAGCCCCAGTACTGGTTGAGGCCGCTGCCCCCGCCGACGGCCTGCCCGGCCACCTGGCGCACCATCTCGCTGCCGGAGGAGCCCATCATCAGCGTGAGCACGAGGGCCCGCGCGCGGTCCGGGTCCTCGAGCGGGATCCCGTGCACCTCCGTCACCGACTGCGCGAAGAGCGCGCTCGCCTCCAGGAACCCTGCGGCTCCCGCGCCGGAGAGAGCCACCGAGGCGGCCGTGCCGATGCCGGGGACGACGGCGGTCGCCCCGATCGCCGCGCCTCCCGCGGCCACGCTCGAGAGGTACTGCCGCTCGAGCGACGTGATGATCTGCTCCGGAGTCGCCCCGGGACGCCGGCGCCGCAGCAGGCGGATGTTCGCCAGCACGGCCGGGCGCTGCACCGCGAGGAGCCGGTCGAGCAGCTTCGCCAGCTGCGCGTTCTCGGAGCCGTCGGCCTGCTCCACCTCGCCGGCCCTCTCCACGGCGCGCTCGCGCTTGCGGTCCTTCTGGGCCATGTCGTGCACTCCTGCGTCCTCGGGCGCCGCGTGCGGGAGGGGTCAGTCGTCGGAGACGGTGCCCTGGACGGGCGGGCCCTCGGCCGGCGCCGTGCTGCTCCGCGGTGTCGGCGCGTAGTCCTCAGCGTAACGCGCGAGCACCTCCTCGATCGGCGCGTCCAGCACCAGGCGGCCCTTGTCCAGGTAGAGGCCGCGCGTGCAGAAGCGGCGGAGGTCGCGCTCGTTGTGCGAGACGAAGAAGAGGGTGCGGCCGGAGGCGAGCAGCTCCTCGATCCGCGCGTAGCACTTCTCGCGGAACGCCCTGTCGCCGACCGCGAGCACCTCGTCCACCAGGATGATCGGCTCCTCGAGCCGCGACACGACGGAGAAGGCGATGCGCACCTTCATCCCGCTCGAGAGGTGCTTGTAGGGGGTGTCGAGGAAGTCGCCGATCTCGGCGAACTCGATGATCGAGTCGAAGCGCGCGTCGACCTCGCGCTTGGACATCCCGTGGAGACCCGCGGTCAGGTAGACGTTCTCGCGGACGCTCAGGTCGGCCACGAAGCCGCCGGTGATCTCGATGAGCGGAGCGACGCCCCCGCGCACCTCCACCGCGCCCTCGTCCGGCAGTACCACGCCGGCGACGAGCTTGAGCAGCGTCGACTTGCCCTGACCGTTCCGGCCGACGACACCGATGGCCTCGCCCGCCCGCACCTGCACGTCGAGCCCGCGGATCGCCCAGAACTCGCCGGGCCGCGAGCGGCGGGAGCGGCCGGCGAAGAGGTCCTTGAAGGAGCGGCGGCCCCGCCGGTTGCGGCGGAAGCGGATACCGAGGCCGCGGCACTCGATGACCACGGGGGCGTCGGTCATCACAGCTCCTTCAGCACCGCGCGCTCGGAGCGGCGGAAGACGACGAGGCCCAGCACCAGCACGAGCACCGAGATGCCCGCGGAGGCGAGGATGAGCGGGACGTCGAGCTCGCTCTCGAAGAACGCGGAGCGGTAGAGGGCGAAGATCCCGCTGAGCGGGTTGAGCGCCGCGAGCGGCCGGATCTGCTCCGGCAGGTTGGCCGTGGAGTAGATGATCGGCGACGCGTAGAAGAGGAACCGGAGCACGAGCTTCACGGCCCGCTCCAGATCGCGGAAGAACACCACGAGCGGGGCCACCAGCAGACCCACGCCGAGCGTGAGCACCGCCTGCAGCAGGATCGCCACGGGGAACAGCAGCGCCGCCCAGGTCAGGTGCGCGCCGGCGATCACGGCGAAGAGCACCAGCACCGGCAGGCTCGCCACGAACTCGATGCCCTTCGAGAGCACGATCCGCCCGACCCAGATGGTCCGCGGGATCGACGTCGACCGCACCAGCTTCGCCTCGCGGAGGAACGCGCGGGTCGCGTCGGAGGTCGCCTGGTTGAACCACATCCACGGCAGCAGGCCCGCGAGCAGGAAGACGATGTACGGGTCCTCGCCGACGGTCCGCTGGAAGACGACGGTGAAGACGAAGAAGTAGATGCCCGACATGACGAGCGGGTCGAGAACCGACCAGACGTAGCCGAGCGCGCTCGTGGCGTACCGGACGGTGAGGTCGCGCCTGGTGAGCAGCCAGAGGGAGTGGCGGTAGCGCCAGGCCCGGGAGCGCCGGTGGCGCAGGGCCGTCTCGGTCGTGAGGGTGTCGGCCGTGCTCACTGCGCGACTCCTCCCGTCGGCTCCGCTCGAGCCGGGGGAGGAGCCGGGAGCGTCAGACGAAGAGGTTCGCGCGCTCGAGGTCCTCGGCGAAGTCCACCTCGACGGCGTAGAGGTCGGAGATGTCCATCGGCTCGACGAGCAGGCGGTCCTGCTCGATCGCCAACTCTATGCCACGCTCGAAGTAGTCCTGGGCGTCGACCCGGCCGAGCTGGCGCACCAGCGCGGCCTTGTCGGAGGCGGACACGTAGTTGATCCCGACCGCCTCGCCGAGGCCGCCGCGCACCGTCTTGGAGAGCTCCTGGATGAAGCCCTCGGCGCTCGTCGTGTACTTGACCTCCTCGTCCGACACCTTCGAGGTGTTGACGGTGACGAAGGAGACGTCCTTCGCGATCAGCGCGGCCGCGCGGTCGAGGATGCGCGGGTCGAAGACGACGTCGCCGTTCATCCAGAGCACGCCGCCCTGCCCGCTCGCCTGCAGCGCGCGGAGGAGGCTCTTGGAGGTGTTGGTCTGGTCGTACTGCTCGTTGTAGACGAACGTCGCCGAGGGGAAGGCCTCGATGATGTGCTCGAGCTTGTAGCCGACGACGATGCTCACCGGGATCTTGGTGCCGAAGGCGTGGTGGATGTTGTCGAACTGCTGCTGCATGATCGTGCGCCCGTCGCTGAGCGGCGTGAGCGGCTTGGGGAGGGAGCGGCCGAGCCGGCTGCCCATCCCTGCGGCGAGGATGACGACGGTGGCGGGGCTGCTGCTCGTCGAACCTGTGTGCATCATCGTGTGTTCTCCTCGAATTAACCGCTGCGTCTCGATCTGATCGACTCCTCGGGTAGAGACCTAGTGTACAGTTCACGCCCCCCGGGGCCAGGGTGGTTGACCTCTCGCCGTGTCGCCGGGTGTCGGCGCGGGCGCCGGGGGCCCGCGGGCGAGTTGGTACCGTAGCCGGATGACGTCCGTGACGAACGCCGAGCCCGCTGAGGGTGCCGCGGATCCGGACGGCGCCTCGCCCGTCGTCTTCGAGCTGCACCAGCTGACCCGGACCTTCGGGAGGACGGTGGCGGTCGACCGCATCGACCTGGCCGTCCGCGCGGGGACCTTCTACGGGATCATCGGCCCGAACGGCGCGGGCAAGACCACCACGCTCTCGATGATGACGGGCCTTCTTCGACCTGACACCGGCCGCGTCCTCGTGCACGGCGTCGACGTCTGGAAGGACCCGTCGGCCGCGAAGCCGCTGATCGGCGTCCTGCCCGACCGCCTCCGGCTGTTCGACCGGCTCACCGGCGCCCAGTTCCTCGCCTACTCCGCCGCGCTGCGCGGCATCGACCTCGCCACGGCGAAGCAGCGCACGGTCGAGCTGGCCGAGGCGCTCGGCCTCTCCGACGCGCTGGAGCGCCTGATCTCGGACTACTCCGCGGGGATGGCGAAGAAGGTCGCCCTCGCGGCGGCGATGATCCACGCCCCGCGCGTGCTGGTCCTCGACGAGCCGTTCGAGTCGGTGGACCCGGTCTCCTCGGCCGCCGTGATCACCGTGCTGCGCCGCTTCGTCGAGGGCGGCGGCACCGTCGTCCTCTCCAGCCACGGGCTCGACTTCATCGAGCGCGTCTGCGACGACGTGGCCGTGATCGTCGGCGGGCGCGTGCTCGCCTCCGGGACGGTCGCGGAGGTCGCCGGCACCGCGACGCTGGAGGAGCGCTTCCTCGAGCTCGCGGGCGGCAAGCAGATCGCCGAGGGGCTGCAGTGGCTGCACGACTTCTCCGGCTGAGGATCGACGTCCTCCTGGGCGCGTTCCGCTCCGGACCCGCGCGCTCGGCCGGCGCCGTCCTGGGCGTGCTCGTGGTCGTCGCGGTGACGGCCCTGCTGATCGGGGCGATCGGCGCTCTGCGCTCCTCGGACGCGGCGGCGGGCGCTCTCGTGACCGCCGGCGGACTCGTCTCCGTCGGCTTCCTGGTGCTGCCCTTCCTGCTCGGCCCGCTCGACCCGATGGATCCGCGCGCGTTCCGCCTCTTCGGCCTTCCGCCGCTCCGCCTCGCCGGGGCGCTCGCCCTGGCCGGCCTCGTCTCGGTCCCCACGCTCGCCCTGCTGGTGGTCGGGCTCGCGAGCGCGCCGCTCGTCCCGGGCGCAGGCGCCTTCGCCGTGGTCGGCCCGCTCCTCGCGGTGGCGACGGCCTCGCTGTTCGCGCGGATCGGCCTCGCCGCCTCCGCCGCACTCGTCCCCTCCCGGACCGCCCGCGAGCTGCTGGCCGTCCTCGGCCTGGTGCTGATGCTGGGCGGTCCCGCAGCCCTCGGCGCCGCCGCGCTGGTCGACACGGGGGACACCCCGGTGCTCGAGCGCTGGGGCGCGGCGATGGGGGCCACTCCGTTCGGCGCGGCGTGGATGATCGCCCCGGCCGCCCGGACCGGCGACGCGCTCGGCCCGCTCCTGCTGGCCCTGGCGACGCTCGTCGCGGCGGGCGCGCTCTGGTGGCTCGTCGTCCGCCTGCTGACGGAGCGGCCCGAGCGCACGCACCGGCCGCCGCGCGGCCTCCGGCTGGGCTGGTTCGACGTCCTCGGCTCGACCCGGACCGGCGCGATCGCGGCGCGCAGCATCACCTACTGGCTCCGGGATCCGCGCTACCAGGCGTCGCTCGTCGCCGTGCCGGTGCTGCCGGTCGCGGCCCTGCTGCTGCTCGCGGTCGTCGGCGTCCCCTTCCCACTGCTCTCGCTGCTCCCGGTCCCGCTGATCGCGCTGTTCCTCGGCTGGTTCCTCCACAACGACGTCGCCTACGACGGCTCGGCGTTCTGGCTCCACGTGGCCGCGGGCGTCCGCGGCTGGTCGGACCGGCTCGGCCGCGCCTTCCCGACCCTCCTGCTCGGCGTGCCGGTCGTCGTGCTCGGCTCGCTGATCAGCAGCGCGACCTCGGGGCTCCCCGATGCGCTGCCCGTCGTGCTCGCGGTGAACACCTGCCTCCTGCTCGTCCCCGCCGGCGTCGCCAGCGCCGTCTCGGCACGGCTCGCCTATCCGGCTCCGCGCCCGGGCGACAGCGCGTTCACGCAGCCCCAGGCCCCCGGAGCCAGCGGCGCCGGTCCGCAGTCCCTGGCGTTCGGCCTGGGGCTGCTCCTCTCGGCTCCAGCCGTGGTGCTCGGCGTCAGGGCCCTGTTCGTCGACCCGGAAGCGGCGGGCGACGCCGTGCTCGTCGGCTTCGGCAGCGCCGTGGTCGTCTTCGCCCTCGGCGTGCTCCTCGGCGGCAGGCTGTTCGAGCGCCGCGCGACCGAGCTGGTCGCGTTCACCAGCCGCTACTAGCGCCGCCCGATCCGGAGCGCACGGCCGCGGGCACGGGCTCCGCGCGTAGGATCGTCGGCATGATTCCGCGCGTCCAGAACAGCAGCACCGACCCCCTCGAGGGAGGCGGAGGAACCGCCACGCTCGACCGCGAGCTCGAGGAGCTCCTCAACCAGGAGTCCATCGAGCCGGGCGACCACGAGCGCTTCTCCCACTACGTGCCGAAGGACAAGATCCTCGAGAGCGCCATCACCGGCAAGCCGGTCCGCGCGCTCTGCGGCAAGAAGTGGCTCCCGGGCCGCGACCCGGAGAAGTTCCCGGTGTGCCCGGCCTGCAAGGAGATCTACGCGAAGATGAAGTGAGCTCCCGCCCCGCTCACTCGTAGCGGGTCGGGATGACGGGCTCGCCGCGGCCGAGCCGGAGCGCGTCGATCGGCAGCTCGAGGACCGCGTTGGCGTGGTGCGCGCGGGCTGCCGCCACTCCCTCGATGCCGAGGTGCTCGGGACGGATCGTCCCGTCCTCGATCAGGGGGACGAGCAGCGCCCGCTCGCCCTCGCCGACGGCGCCCTCGGGGCCGGCGCCCACGTGCACGACCTCGGCCTCGGCGACCCCGTCGTCCGAGAGCAGACGGCCGGCGGCCTTCCGCCCGCCGATCGACGCCTTCGAGACCGACTTCTTCGCCACCGCGACCCACTCGCCCGCGTCGTCCTCGTGCGCGACCAGCTTGTAGACCATGCCCGCCGTCGGGTGGCCCGAGCCCGTCGCCACCGAGGTGCCGACGCCGTAGGAGTCGACCGGTGAGGCCGCGAGCGCGGCGATCCCGTACTCGTCGAGGTCGTTGGTGACCGTGATGCGCGTGCCGGTCGCGCCGAGCGCGTCCAGCTGCTGCCGGACGGCGGCCACCTGCTGGGGGAGGTCGCCGGAGTCGATGCGCACAGCGCCGAGGCCGGTGCCGGCGACGCGGACCGCCAGGTCGACGGCGGCTGTCACGTCGTAGGTGTCCACCAGGAGGGTCGTGCCGGGGCCGAGCGCGGCGACCTGCGCGCGGAACGCCTCCTCCTCCGAGTCGTGGAGGAGAGTGAAGGAGTGCGCGGAGGTGCCCATCGTGGGCACGCCGAAGCTGCGGCCCGCCTCCAGGTTCGAGGAGGCGCCGAATCCGGCGATGTAGGCGGCGCGAGCCGCGGCGACGGCGGACCGCTCGCCGGCGCGGCGCGAGCCCATCTCGGCCAGCGGTCGCCCGTCGGCGGCCGAGACCATCCGCGCGGCGGCGCTCGCCACGGCGCTGTCGTGGTTGAGGACGCTGAGCACCAGGGTCTCCAGCAGCACGCCGTCGGCGAAGGGCGCCTCGACGATGAGCACGGGGGAGCCCGGGAGGTAGACCTCGCCCTCGCGGTAGCCCCAGACGTCGCCCCGGAAGCGGTAGTCGGCGAGCCAGTCCAGCGTGCGGGAGTCGACGACGCGGTTCTCGCGGAGCCAGGACAGCTCGTCGTCGCCGAAGCGGAAGCGCGAGATCAGCTCGAGGAGCCGGCCGGTGCCCGCGAGCACGCCGTAGCGGCGTCCGGGCGGGAGGCTCCGGGCGAACACCTCGAACATGCAGCGGCGGTCGGCGGTGCCGCTGCCGAGGGCGCCCTCGACCATCGTGAGCTCGTACCGGTCGGTGAGGAAGGCCGTGGAGTCCATCCGCTCAGTGTTCCACGGCCGCCCCCGCGCGGCCCAGGCGCGGGTGCCGGGGCTTGCGCACGCCGCCGGGCCCGGGAACGGCGTGCGGCCGGGACCGGGCCGCAGGGCGCGGGTAGGCTGTTCCTCTGTGACGGACGCACCGCTGGGCATCTTCGACTCCGGAGTCGGCGGGCTCACCGTCGCCCGCTCCGTGATCGACCAGCTGCAGAACGAGTCGATCGTCTACCTCGGCGACACCGCGCACTCGCCCTACGGGCCCAAGCCGCTCGCCGACGTCCGCGCCTACGCCCTCGACACCCTCGACACCCTGGTCGACCAGGGCGCCAAGCTGCTCGTCATCGCCTGCAACACCGCCTCGGCCGCGATGATGCGCGACGCCCGCGAGCGCTACACGCTCGGCCGCGGCATCCCGGTGATCGAGGTCATCCAGCCCGCCGTCCGCAGCGCTGTCCGCGACACCCGCAACCGCCGCGTCGGGGTGATCGGCACGGTCGGGACGATCCGCTCCCGCGCCTACGACGACGCCTTCGTCGCCGCGCCCGACCTGCAGCTGTTCACCGCCGCCTGCCCGCGCTTCGTCGAGTTCGTCGAGGCGGGCGTCACCTGGAGCGACGAGCTGCTCGCGGTGGCGGAGGAGTACCTCGCGCCGCTCAAGGCCGCGGGGGTCGACACGCTCGTCCTCGGCTGCACCCACTACCCGCTGCTGCGCGGTGCCATCGCGTACGTGATGGGGCCGGACGTCCGCCTCGTCTCGAGCGCCGAGGAGACCGCGCTCGACGTCTACCGGACCCTCGTGGCGCACGGCCTGCAGCGCACCTCCGCCGCGCCTCCGACCTACCAGTGGGAGGAGACGGGCTCGAGCGACTTCGTCCGCCTCGCCCGCCGCTTCCTCGGTCCGGAGGTCTCGAGCGTCGACCTCGTCGAGACCGGCACCATCAACCTGCGCGAGCTCGACCGGGCCGCGCTCCCGCACGATCGAGGGAGACCCGAGTGACCGACAGCACCGCATCGAAGGCCGCGCGCAAGGACGGGCGGGCGCCCGACGAGCTGCGCACCGTGACGATCGAGCGCGGCTGGAGCACCCAGGCGGAGGGCTCCGCGCTCGTCTCGTTCGGGAACACCAG
Source organism: Rathayibacter sp. AY1C2 (assembly GCF_002931195.1). Classification (NCBI taxonomy): domain Bacteria; kingdom Bacillati; phylum Actinomycetota; class Actinomycetes; order Micrococcales; family Microbacteriaceae; genus Rathayibacter; species Rathayibacter sp. AY1C2. The sequence goes on from NZ_PSWG01000005.1 coordinate 48,505, forward strand.
GGTGCTCTGCACCGCCTCCTTCACGAACGGCGTGCCGCGCTGGCTGCAGGGCAAGGGCAAGGGCTGGGTCACCGCCGAGTACGCGATGCTGCCACGCTCCACCAACTCCCGCATGGACCGCGAGTCGGTCAAGGGGAAGGTCGGCGGGCGCACGCACGAGATCTCGCGGCTGATCGGCCGGAGCCTCCGCGCGGTGGTCGACACGAAGGCGCTCGGCGAGAACACCCTCGTGATCGACTGCGACGTCCTCCAGGCCGACGGCGGCACCCGCACCGCGGCGATCACCGGCGCCTACGTGGCGATGGCCGACGCGATCGAGTGGGCGCGCGGCAAGAAGTACGTGGGGCAGAAGGCGCAGCCGCTGATCGACAGCCTCTCGGCGGTGTCCGTCGGCATCATCGACGGCGTGCCGATGCTCGACCTGGCCTACGTCGAGGACGTGCGCGCCGAGACCGACATGAACGTCGTCGTCACCGGACGAGGCCTGTTCGTCGAGGTGCAGGGCACCGCCGAGGGGGCCCCGTTCGACCGCCGTGAGCTCGACGCCCTGCTCGACCTCGCGGTCGCCGGTGCCTCCGACCTCGCCCGCATCCAGGCCGAAGCGCTCGCCGCGGAGCCCGGAGCGTGAGCCTGGACCTCGTCCTCGCCACGCACAACGCGGGCAAGGTGGAGGAGTTCCGCGCCATGCTGGCCGGCGCGCTCCCCGGAGTCGGCGTCCGCGCCTACGACGGACCCGAGCCGGTCGAGGACGGCGTGAGCTTCGCCGAGAACGCGCTGATCAAGGCGCGCGCGGCGGCGGCGCACACCGGCCTCGTGGCGCTCGCGGACGACTCCGGGATCTGCGTCGACGTCCTCGGCGGCGCGCCGGGCATCTTCTCGGCCCGCTGGTCGGGACGCGCGCACGACGCGACGGCCAACCTCGAGCTCCTCCTGGCCCAGCTGCACGACGTGAAGGCGGAGCACCGCGGTGCGCACTTCAGCTGCACCATCGCCCTCGTGGTGCCGGACTCCGTGCTCCCCGGCGGTCAGGAGACGGTGGTCGAGGGCCGCTGGGACGGCGCGATCGCGACGGCCCCGCGCGGTGCGAACGGCCACGGCTACGACCCGGTGTTCGTCCCCGAGGCCGGGGCGCTCACGGCGGCCGAGCTCGCTCCCGAGCAGAAGAACGCCCGGAGCCACCGCGCCCGCGCCTTCACCGCGCTGCGCGCCGAGCTCGCCGCCCTGTCCGCCCGGCTCTGAGCCGGCGGGTTCCCACCGCGGGATGCCACTCCGGTGCACGCCTGTCGGCGTGCGGCGAGCCGGAGTGGCGTCTCGCGGAGGCGGAGGTCAGGACTTCGGGTGCTTGTCGTCCAGGGTGTCGGCGTCGAGCACGTAGGCGGCCGACTCGGTCGAGTCGGTCTCGGGGTCGGCGGCGAGCTTCGCCTTGCGCTGCTGCTGGAAGAAGTGGAACAGCGTCGGCAGCAGCGCGAGCACGACCGCGCCGATCAGGATCACGTCGATGTAGTGCGAGACGAAGTCGGCGACCGGCGGGATGAAGGCGAGCAGCCACCCGATCAGGGTGACCCCGCTGCCCCAGATCAGGGCGCCGATGAGGTTGTAGAGGCTGTACTTGCGGTAGTTCATGTGAGCCACGCCGGCCGCGATCGGCGCGAAGGTGCGGACGATCGGCACGAAGCGCGCGAGGATCACGGCGAGGCCGCCGAAGCGCTCGAAGAACGCGTTGGTCCGCTTCACGTTCTCGATGCTGAAGAAGCCGGACTCCTTGCGCTCGAAGATGCGCGGGCCGGCCTTGTGCCCGATCAGGTAGCCGACCTCGCCGCCGACGAAGGCCGAGAACCCGACGGCCAGGCAGATGAGCCAGATCGGGACGCCGAGGCCGCCGTTCGACGCGTTCTCGTGCGCCAGCAGGCCCGTGATGATCAGCAGCGTGTCGCCCGGGAAGAGGAAGCCGATCAGCAGTCCGGTCTCGGCGAACACTATGAGGCAGACCACGAGCACGCCCCAGGGGCCGAACGAGGTCAGGATCGTCTCCGGATCGAGCCAGGGGACGAGGGCGGCGTGATTCAACGGATCTCCAGTCGACGGGGGCCGGTGGCCGGTCGGCGGTCACGCGAGCGCGCTCAGCGTACCGGCCGATCCCGTGCGGAAGGAGGGACTCGAACCCTCACGCCTCTCGGCACAGGAACCTAAATCCTGCGTGTCTGCCATTCCACCACTCCCGCGTGCGGGCTCCAGTGTAGGAGGAGGGCCCCGCGCCTCAGCCGCGGGAGGCCGCCCGGGGGAGGTACCGCGGGATCCAGCGGGCGAGCGCCCCCGCTCCGCCCAGACCGAGCACCCCCATCACGACGGCGGCGAAGGGGAGGGAGATCAGGGCGGTGAGCGCCGACACGACGATCGGGGCGGCGGCGTTGCCCGCATCGCCGGTGAAGCGGAACGCGCCGAGGAACGGGGCCGGATCGGCGGGGGGCGCGAGATCGGCGCCGATGGTCATCAGGATCCCGGAGCCGATGCCGTTCGCGGCCGCGAGCACGCAGGCCACGGCGACGAACCAGGGCACCGGATCGAGGGCGAGCACCGAGGCGGCGAGGGCGAGGTGGCCGAGCCCGAGGCCGATCATCGAGGGGATCGCGGTGGCGCCCCGGCCGAAGCGGTCCATCAGCTGGCCGCCGGCGTAGAAGAGGGCGAAGTCGAGCGCGCCGGCGATGCCGATGATGATCGCGGTGTCGGTCTCGGCGAGCCCGATGCTCACCGCCCAGAGGGGGAGGATCAGCGTCCGGCTCGCCCGCAGCGCCCCGATCACGGCGGCGCCGGTCCCCATCCGAGCGAGGACCCCGCGGTGCTCGCGCAGCGTCCCGAGCAGCGACTGCGGCGACTCCGGGACGGTCGCCGACGCCTCCGCGGCGACCACGTCCTCCGGAGCGGCGCGGTCGGCCGCGGCCTGCGCCCGCCGCAGCACCGTCGCGGGGTCGGGCACGAGCAGCAGGACCACGACCGCCGCCACGCAGCAGACGATGTGCACCCAGAAGACGGACTCGACGGAGCCGGTGAGGTGCACCACCCCGGCCGCCAGGAACGGGCCGATCAGCCAGCCGGCGCGGAACGCCCCGGCGAGGGCGCTGAGCGCGCGGGCGCGGTGCGTGATCGGGACGAACGACGTCATGAACGCGTGCCGCGCCAGCGCGAAGACCGCGGTCGCGAGGCCGATCACGAAGACGCCGATCGTCAGCCCGACCCATGACGTCGAGAGCAGGCACACCACGAGCCCGAGGATCGACGCGGCCGAGGCTCCGAGCATCGCGCCGCGCTCGCCGATCCGGGAGACGATCCAGCCGCTGGGGATGTCGCCCGCCAGCTCGCCGATCATGATCATCCCCGCCACGAGGCCCGCCAGGGCCAGCGTCGCACCGAGGTCGCCGGCCGCGGCCGGCAGGAGGGGGATGATCGCCCCCTCGCCGATGGAGAAGAGGAGGGTGGGGAGGAAGGTCGACAGCAGCAGCGGCCCGACGGGGAAGGGGCGCGGAGCGGTGCTGGTCACCGTCCCCAGGGTACGCCCGGGCCGGAGGGCGGCCCCCGCCCCCCGGTAGTCTGGACGCACCATGCTGGACAACGACTTCACCGAGCAGATCACTGCTCTCCGCTCCACCTTCGCCGACATCCGCGCCGTCATCGACGTGGACGGTCTCCGCTCGAAGATCGCCGAGCTCAGCGAGCAGGCCGGCGCCCCCGACCTGTGGGACGACACGGCCAACGCGCAGAAGGTGACCAGCGCCCTCAGCCACCGCCAGTCCGAGCTCGCGCGGATCACCGCGATCGACCGGCGCCTGGACGACCTCGAGGTGCTCGTCGAGATGGCGAACGAGGCCGAGGACGCCGAGTCCGAGCAGGAGGCGATCGCCGAGCTCTCCTCCCTCCAGAAGGTCATGGGCGAGCTCGAGGTGCAGACTCTGCTCGACGGCGAGTACGACGACCGCCCCGCCGTGGTCACCATCCGCGCGGGAGCGGGCGGCGTCGACGCCTCCGACTTCGCCGAGATGCTCATGCGCATGTACCTCCGCTGGGCCGAGAAGCACAAGTACGCGGCGACCGTCATGGACGCCAGCTACGCGGAGGAGGCGGGCATCAAGTCGGCCACCTTCCAGATCGACGCCCCCTACGCCTTCGGCACGCTCTCGGTCGAGGCCGGCACCCACCGCCTCGTGCGGATGAGCCCCTTCGGCGCCGCGGGCAAGCGCCAGACCTCCTTCGCCGCGGTCGAGGTCATCCCGCTGATGGAGGAGGCCGGGGCGATCGAGATCCCCGACAACGACATCCGCGTCGACGTCTTCCGCTCCTCCGGCCCCGGCGGCCAGTCGGTGAACACCACCGACTCCGCGGTGCGCCTCACCCACCTGCCCACCGGCACCGTCGTGTCGATGCAGAACGAGAAGAGCCAGATCCAGAACCGCGCCGCGGCGATGCGCGTGCTCCAGTCGCGGCTCCTGCTGCTGCAGAAGGAGCAGGAGGCGGCCACCAAGAAGGAGCTCGCCGGCACCATCACCGCGAGCTGGGGCGACCAGATGCGCAGCTACGTCCTCGCTCCGTACCAGATGGTGAAGGACCTGCGCACCGACCACGAGGTCGGCAACCCCTCGCACGTGTTCGACGGCGATCTGGACGGCTTCATCGCCGCCGGGATCCGCTGGCGGAAGTCCTCCTAGCGCGGCTCGGGCGCGTCCCCACCGACGCGCCGCGCGCCCCCTCGGCGGACTCTTCGGGATCGTCGCTTACCCTCGTACCGACATGATTCGCTTCGACAACGTCTCCAAGCAGTATCGGGGCGGCACGAGACCCGCCCTCAACGCCATCGATCTCGAGATCCTTCGGGGCGAGTTCGTCTTCCTCGTCGGCGCCTCCGGCTCCGGCAAGTCGAGCTGCCTCCGCCTGATCCTCAAGGAGGAGCGTCCCTCCTCCGGGTCGATCCACGTGCTCGGGCAGAACCTCGGCAAGATCTCGAGCCGCAAGGTCCCGTACTTCCGCCGCAACATGGGCGTCGTGTTCCAGGACTTCCGGCTGCTGCCGAACAAGTCGGTCTTCGACAACGTCGCGTTCAGCCTCCAGGTGATCGGCAAGTCGAAGGGCTACATCCAGGAGGCCGTCCCGGACACGCTCAAGATGGTGGGCCTCGCGGGCAAGGCGTCGCGCCTGCCCCACGAGCTCTCCGGCGGCGAGCAGCAGCGCGTGGCGATCGCCCGTGCCGTCGTCAACAAGCCGGCCGTCCTGCTGGCCGACGAGCCCACGGGCAACCTCGACCCGACCACGAGCGCCGGCATCATGGCGCTGCTCGAGCGGATCAACGCGGGCGGCACGACCGTGATCATGGCGACCCACGAGGCCGGCATCGTCGACCAGATGAAGCGCCGCGTCATCGAGCTCTCGGCCGGCAGCATCGTCCGCGACGAGAGCCAGGGCGGCTACGGCCAGACCGAGAGCATCACCGTCGTCCACGACGGCGTCGTGGTCGTGGCGGCCGACGACCACGCGGTCGCCGAGCAGCCCGCGCCCCCGGCGATCATCGACAGCGAGCTCGCGCCCGCCGAGGTCCCCGAGATCGACCTGCGCCAGGAGGCCCCGGCCCCGCCGCCCGAGCCGGCCCGCCTCTCGCAGACCGCCGCCCAGCCCCGCGTCCCCGAGGGCCGCCGCTCCGCCGCCGTCGAGCCGGAGCGCGAGCCGGAGCCGGCCGCCGAGCCCGCCGCCGCCCCGCGCGTCGTCGAGCTGCAGAGCCAGACCGGTCCGATCTTCCTCCCCGCCGACACCGGCGCCCTGCCCGAGGAGTCGCTCGCCGCGCGCCTCGGCCTCCGCGCCCACGCGGGCGAGGGCGACGAGACCGGCGACGACCAGCAGAACGTAGGACCCGTCAAGTGAGATTCGCACTGATCTGGTCGGAGGCCGCCAGCGGCCTCCGGCGCAACGTCTCCATGGTCGTCTCGGTGATCCTGGTGACCTTCATCTCCCTCACCTTCGTCGGCACGGCGATCCTGCTCCAGATGCAGATCGGCCAGATGAAGAACTTCTGGTACGACAAGGCGCAGGTCGCGGTGTACATGTGCACCGCCACCTCCGGCGGCTCGAACTGCAGCGGCTCCGACGCCACCGCCGAGCAGATCGACGCGGTGCAGGGCCAGCTCGAGGGCGCGACGCTCGCGCCGTACATCGACCGCTCCTACTTCGAGGACCACGACCAGGCCTACGCGAACTTCCAGGAGCAGTTCGCGGGCAACCCGGTCGCCGAGTACGTCACTCCCGACCTGCTCAACCAGACCTTCTGGATCAACCTGAAGGACCCGACCCAGTCGGACGTCATCGTGGAGAGCCTGTCGAGCGTCTCGGGAGTCGAGAGCGTCACCGACCAGCGGCAGTACCTCGACCAGATCTTCTCGATCCTCAACGCGGCGAGCTACACGGCGATCGGCATCGCCGTCCTGATGCTCGTCGCGGCCGTGCTGCTCATCGCCACCACGATCCGCCTCTCGGCGTTCTCGCGGAGACGGGAGCTGGGCATCATGCGGCTCGTGGGGGCCTCGAACAGGTTCATCCAGACCCCGTTCATCCTCGAGGGGGTCTTCGCCGCGCTGGTCGGCTCGATCCTCGCGGGAGTCGCGGTGGTCGCCATCGTGCAGGTCTTCGTGCAGGGGTTCCTGGCGTACCGGATCCCGCTGACCTCCTTCGTGGGACTCGACGACGCTCTGATCGTCGTGCCGATCCTGATCGTGGTCGGCATCGTCCTGGCCGCCGTCTCGGCGAACGTCGCGATCGCGCGGTACCTGCGGGTCTGATCCCGGACCGGACGTATACTGGTGGGCTGTCCCGTTCGGGGCGGCCCACCGGTGCATCGCCCCGACGATGCCCGCCCCCTTCATCCGCTCGCGACCCGAGGAGCAGCCGTGCCCAGAGAACAGGGACAGAAGGTCGTCGCGACCAACCGCAAGGCGCGCCACGACTACCTCATCGAGGACACCTACGAGGCGGGCCTCGTGCTCACCGGCACCGAGGTGAAGTCCCTCCGGGCCGGCCGAGCCTCGCTGGTCGACGGCTACGCGTTCGTCGACGGGGGAGAGGCGTGGCTCGACGCCGTCCACATCAACGAGTGGGCCCAGGGCACCTGGACGAACCACCCGCCGCGCCGCAAGCGCAAGCTGCTGCTGCACAAGGCGCAGATCCTCAAGATCCACAACAAGGTGAAGGAGGGCGGGTACACGCTGATCCCGCTCTCGCTGTACTTCAGCGACGGCAAGGCCAAGGTCGAGCTTGCCGTGGCCAAGGGCAAGAAGGACTACGACAAGCGCCAGGTCCTCCGAGAGCGCCAGGACCGCCGCGAGGCGGACCGTGCGATGTCGACCCGCCGCCGCCTCGGCGAGTAGGCCCCGGCGGGCACTGTCCGACGGGTGCCGCGCAAGCCTCTTCTTCGCGCCCCGTGCTTTGGGAGACTGGGGCGCGTGACCTCCCCCGAGAACAGCGCCCCCGCCGCCCTGAGCGCCGCCGACGAGAAGACGCGGTGGCGCGCCTTCGCGGTGAGCGTCGGAGTCGCGGCCATCACGATCCTCGACCTCTCGAAGGTCAACGTCGGCCTGCCGTCGATCGAGCGCTCGCTCGGAGCGGACGCGAGCCAGCTGCAGCTGATCGTCGCAGGCTACGCGCTCGCCTTCGGACTGGCGCTCGTGCCGGCCGGTCGGCTGGGCGACATCCGCTCGCGCCGCCTGCTGTTCCTCATCGGGCTGACCGCGTTCACGGTGACGAGCCTGCTCTGCGCGCTCGCGCCGTCGATCGAGCTGCTCGTCGTCGCGCGCTTCCTGCAGGGCGTCGCCGCGGGAATCCAGATGCCCCAGGTCCTCGGGCTGGTGCAGCAGATGTTCACCGGCGCCGAGCGGGCCCGGGCCTTCGGGGTCTTCGGCGCGACCATCGGCCTGTCGACCGCCTTCGGCCCGACCCTCGGCGGCCTCCTGATCGCGATCGGCGGCGAGCAGGACGGCTGGCGCCTGCTGTTCTGGATGAACATCCCGCTGGGCGTCGCCGCGCTGGTCTTCGCCTGGAAGCTCATCCCGAAGAAGCGCTCGCGGCCCGAGGGAGACCGGTCCCTCGACCCGGTCGGCCTGCTCCTGCTGGCGGTCGCGATCTTCGCGTTCATGCTGCCGTTCCTGCTGACCACGGGCTCCTCCTCGGACTCGCCCTACCGCTGGTTCTGGCTGGTCCTCGCCGCGGCCGCCGCCGCGGTCTTCGTGCGCTGGGAGGCGCACTACGCCGCGTCGGGGCGGACGCCCGTCATCGACTTCCGCATCTTCCGGACCAGCTCCTACCGCAACGGCATCCTGGTCGCGACCTCCTACTTCGCCGCGATCCCGGCGACCTTCCTCCTCACCACGCTCTTCCTCCAGCAGGGGCTCGGCCTCGAGCCGGTGTTCGCCGGCATGGTGAGCATCCCGTTCGCGCTGACCTCGGCGGTGACCGCCTGGTACGGCGGCAAGCTCGTGCAGCGCTACGGCCGCGCACTGGTGGTGCTCGGCATCGTGCTCGTGGTCATCGGCTTCACGCTCGTGCTGCTCGCCGCCGAGCTCCTCCCGGCCGAGACCGCGGCCTACGGCATGGGTGCCGCGATGCTCGTCGCCGGGGCCGGCGGCGGCTTCGTCGTGTCGCCGAACCAGACGCTCACCCTCGCCGAGATCCCGCCGGCGCAGGGCGGCGTGGCGGGCTCCGTGGGCCAGCTCGGCCAGCGCGTGGGCACCGCGGTCGGCACCGCCTGCGCCTCCGCCGTCTTCTTCGCGACGCTGGCGAGCGAGCAGGGGATGGCGGAGGGGCTGGACCGCTACCACGACGCCTTCCGCAACGGCTACTTCGTCACCCTCGGGCTGATCGCGCTCGCGCTCGTGCTGGGTCTGCTCGATCTGCGCCGCCGCCGGGTGACCGCCCGCGGAGCTGAGGTAGACTAGGACTCGTAACTCCACAGTGTGCGACGAACGACCCACTCCAGCGGCCTCCGGGCCGTCGAGTGCTCGCGGGGATGATCGGTTTCGACATTGCCTGCGAAACTGCGAGAAGCGGGTCGAGGATCCAGGGTCATCTCGTCAACGATCCCTGGAAAACACAGGTGCCGAACAGAAGCGCACCGACTTCGCTCTCGCTGCCTAAGCCAGAGTAGATAGTCCGTCAGCCCGTGGGTGCGTCCTCGCCCCGGATCCTGGCGTCATCTAGAGGACTTGCTGCGTCGTTACGCCTGAGGGCGACGCGGGACTTGCACTCGGGCTGGGCCCGTCGACCGATGCGCCGATGGTAACGGTCGGGGCCGAGCAGAACGCTCTCATCGGCTACACCCGTAGAAGGCGCAGAATCACAGCGATGGACGGGGGTTCGATTCCCCCCATCTCCACCACCGGTCGTCGTCGCACACTGGGAGCTCCGCTCCGCCGCCCTCACGACGGGCGCACGTCGAGCTGTCTGATCCGCCCGTAGAGGGTGAGCATCGCCAGCCGGTCGTCGTCGTCGTGCGCCGGGCCGGCGAGAGCCTGCGGCGGGGCCCAGTCCCGGTAGAGCACGCCCGGCGCCAGCACGGCGACGGCGGTGCCGGCCGGGTAGTGGGCGCTGCGGTCCACCGGCAGCTCGGCGAACGCGTCGGGCAGGAGCCGGTGCAGCACGTCCAGCAGAGGACGGAGCCGTGCTGCTCGCGCCTCGTGCACGGAGAGGGTCACGGCGTTCATCGCGGCGAGCGCGGCCACCAGGTGCTCGGCGGCGTCGTCGTCGTCGCACCGCTCGGTGACCAGCAGCGAGACCACACCGCGCGGCTTCAGCCAGCCGAGCGTGGCGGCCTCGTCGTCGCCGTCCACCGAGACGACGCGGTCGGAGGCGTGGGCGTAGTCGTGCAGGAGCCGCGACCAGACGTCGCCCGGGCCGGGCCCGTCGACCTGCGCGACCGCCTCCGCCGCGGCGAGCAGGGAGCTCTGCCGGTGGAGCCTCGGGAACAGGCTGTCCGCCGGTCCCCAGTGCTGCTCGGCCGTGCGCGAGCGCTCGGGGGGTTCCTGGTCGTGCCGGTCCTGCATGTCGACTCCTGAGCCGCCGGTCTCCGCGCCCCCTCGCGCCTGCCGTTCGTCCCTTCACCCTGCGCTCCGACGGAGCGCGTGTCAATGAGCCGAACGGGGGTCGATCGGAGCCGTGGTCAGCGAGCGGAGCCGAAGAGGCTGCCGGTGGTGGAGTCGTCGGCCGGATCGAGGACCGCGCAGACGATCGTGCGGTCTCCATGGCGCCAGCCGACCTCGGAGGGGACGAGCGAGCGGTACTCGAGGGCGGAGTCGCCGTAGGCGATCCCCATCACGGCGCCGAACTCCGGCTCGCAGCCCGCCTCGGCCTGGGCGAGCAGCGTGTTGCGGCTGGTGTAGCGGTCTCCGGGCTGCGCGAACGTGTGGAAGACCTCCAGTTCGTGCTCCTCGGCGCACGGGACGACGTCCACGTCGGCGATGCGGTCGTCGCCCGGGTCGGCCAGGCAGTCGCCGCGCCGCAGCGAGAACACGTCGGTGACGCCGGCGGTCGCCACCGTGCCGCCCTCGTCACGCACGGCCTCCGGGCCGTCCGGCCCGACGACGGAGGAGCAGCCCGAGAGGAGCAGGAGGAGCGCCGCCGAGGCGAGCGCGGCCGTCCGGCTCCTCATCGCGGCGCCACGATCGCGAGCACCTCGTCGTGCAGCAGGCCGTTGGTGGCGACGGCGCTGCCGTGCCACGGCCCGTCCTCCCCGTCGGCGGAGGTGAAGCGGCCGCCCGCCTCCTGCACGATCGGCACCAGGGCCGCCAGGTCGTAGGGCTTCACGTCGAACTCGCCCGCACCGTCGAGGAGGCCCTCGGCGACGAGCATGTAGGGCCACGCGTCCCCGTACGCCCGGTCGCGCCAGACGGCGCCGGCGAGCTCGAGCAGCTGCGGGAGACGGCCCGCGCCCTTCCACTGCTGGATGCTGTTGTAGCTGAAGGTCGCCGAGGCGAGCGTGTCGATCCCCGAGACGCGCAGCGGTCGCGGCTCGGCCCCGGCCTCCAGCTCGACGGCCCAGGCGCCGGAGCCCTCAGCCGCCCACCAGCGCGTGCCGAGAGCGGGAGCGGAGACGACTCCGACGACGGGGACGCCGTCGACCGCGAGCGCGATCAGGGTCGCCCAGATCGGGACGCCGCGGAGGAAGTGGGCGGTGCCGTCGATCGGGTCGAGGATCCACTGCCGCGAGGCCTCGCCCGAGGTGCCGAACTCCTCGCCGAGGATCGCGTCGTCCGGACGCTCGGCGGCGAGCAGCGCGCGGATCGCCTCCTCGACGGCGCGGTCGGCGTCGGTGACCGGGGTGCGGTCGAGCTTCGTGTCCACGACGAGGTCGAGCGCGCCGAACCGCTCCCGCGAGATCGCATCGGCCGCGTCCGCCAGGCGGAGGGCGAGTCGGAGGTCGTCGTCGAAGCTCTGGTCACTGCTCTGCGGGGTCACGCGACCACGATACCGGTGGGTCCCGCGGAGCCTCCGATCGCTGCCGCGGGCGGTCCGTCGCACTCGATTTGACGAGACGGGGGGAGACGCTGGTAATGTGATTCCTCGGTTCGGCACGCACGATCAGCCGACCGGAACGCACCTCTAGCTCAATCGGCAGAGCAACTGACTCTTAATCAGTGGGTTCTCGGTTCAAGTCCGAGGGGGTGCACCACCAGCCCCGCACCTCCTCGTGAGGTGCGGGGCTTCGTCGTTCCCGGTCCGTGTCCGTTCCCGACCTCCTCGTAGCGCCCGCGGGGGGAGCGCCGGCCCGTGCTCACTCGCTGGAGGGTGCGGCGGTCGACGGGTCGAGCAGCGGCAGGACTCCGCGGAAGCCGGCGCTCGTGGAGCCGATCCCGACGTCGAGCGCGTCCGAGGCCCGGGCCTGGTCGTCTGCGGCGGCGGTCAGGCTCAGGGTGATGCGCGTCCGCGTGAAGGCCCGGGCGACGGTGCTCCAGGCGAGGTCGACGTCTCCGTCCGCCGACGCCAACAGGCGCCTGAGCATCCGCACGGTGTCCGGCGCAGAATGCGGACCGACCCCCGTTCGCGTGGCAGGATCTCCGTTCGCTTCCGTTTCCCCTCCAGAAAGGACCGATGTGCCCGAAGACGTCCTCCCCGTGATCGGCTCGATCGCGCTCGCCGTGGTGATCGCGGTCGTGATCGCCGTGGTCGCGACCGCCGTCGTCGCCCTCGTGCTGCGCTCGGTCGGCAAGCGCAAGACCTGGGCGCGCCTGCTGATCCGGCGTCTGCGCATCCCGTTCCGCGTGCTGCTGATGACCATCGCGGTCTGGGCCGCGCTCGCCGCCACCGTGTCGGGCGACCCCTGGCCGGGTCTCGTGCAGCGGGTGTTCCAGATCGCCACGATCGGCGCGGCGGCGTGGGTGATCGGATCCCTGTTCGTGTTCCTCGAGGACCTGGGCGCCGAGCGCTACCGGACCGACACGGCCGACAACCGCCGGGCACGCCGCCTCCGCACGCAGATGACGATCATCCGGAGGGTCGCCGTGGCGGCCGTCGTGGTAATCGCGATCGGCGCCTCGCTGCTGACCTTCCCCGAGGCCCGCACGGCCGGTGCGAGCCTCCTGGCCTCGGCCGGCGTGCTCTCGATCGTGGCGGGCCTGGCCGCGCAGTCGAGCCTCACGAACATCTTCGCCGGGATGCAGCTCGCCTTCAGCGACGCCATCCGCCTGGACGACGTGGTGATCGTCGAGACCGAGTGGGGGCGGATCGAGGAGATCACGCTGACCTACGTCGTCGTCCACCTCTGGGACGACCGCCGCCTGGTGCTGCCCACGAACTACTTCACGACCCAGCCGTTCCAGAACTGGACCCGCACCGGGTCCGAGCTGCTCGGCGCCGTCGAGCTCGACCTGGACTGGCGGGTCAGCCCCGAGCAGATGCGCGAGGAGCTGCACCGCATGCTCGAGGAGACCGACCTCTGGGACCGGCGCACCAGCGTGCTGCAGGTGACCGACGCGACGGGCGGCTTCGTCCGGATCCGGGTGCTCGTCACTGCGAAGGACGCGCCGACGCTCTTCGACCTGCGCTGCTACGTGCGCGAGCGACTCGTCTCGTGGCTGCACGAGAACGACCCCGTCGCCCTGCCGCGTCAGCGCGTCGAGATGGAGCGGGAGCCCGCTCCCGCCGCGACCCCGCGCCGGCACGGGTCCTCCGCCCCGGACAACCTGTTCTCGGGCGACGAGCGCTCGAACGAGCGGGGGGCGATGTTCACAGGTCTCATCGACCTGCGGGACACCCCGAAGCGGGACACCCCGAAGCGGGAGCTGCCGCCGCGGGACTGACTCCTGCGAGGACGCCGCTCGCACGGCCGCACCCGGGGGGTGCGCGGCGAGCGGCGTCCCGCAGGGCGGTCAGCGGTTCACGGAGCTCATGTCGGCGTAGCGGTCGCCGACGGGGGCCTCGAGCGAGCCGAGGACGTCGAGCTGCTCCGCGGTCAGCACGAGGGCGTCCGCGGCGGCGTTCTCCTCGATGCGCGAGACGCGCTTGGTGCCCGGGATCGGAGCGATGTCCTCGCCCTGGGCGAGCAGCCAGGCGAGCGCCACCTGCGCGGCGGTCGCGTCCGCCTCTGCCGCCACACGGTCGACGGCCTCCACGATGCGGAGGTTCGCCTCCAGCGCTCCGTCGGCGAAGCGGGGGTTGTCGCGGCGGAAGTCGTCGCTGCCCAGCTCGGCGACCGAGCGGATGCTGCCCGTGAGGAAGCCGCGGCCCAGCGGCGAGTACGGGACGAAGCCGATGCCGAGCTCGCGGAGGACCGGCAGCACCTCCGCCTCGGGGTCGCGGGTCCAGAGCGAGTACTCGGACTGCACAGCGGTGACCGGGTGCACGGCGTGAGCGCGCCGGATCGTCGCTGGCGCCGCCTCCGAGAGGCCGTAGCCGCGGAGCTTGCCCTCCTGAATCAGCTCCGCGAAGGCCCCGGCGGTCTCCTCGACCGGGACGCCCGGGTCCATGCGGTGCTGGTAGTAGAGGTCGATGCGGTCGGTGCCGAGGCGCGCGAGCGAGCCCTCGACGGCGAGCCGCAGGTTCTCCGGGGAGCCGTCGAGTCCGCGGCCCCCATCGCCGCGGTGGCGGATCATGCCGAACTTGCTCGCCAGCACGACCTCGTCGCGGTGGCCGGCCAGCGCGCGGCCGAGCAGCTCCTCGTTGGTGTACGGGCCGTAGATCTCGGCGGTGTCGAGGAACGTGACGCCGAGCTCGAGGGCGCGGTGCACGGTGTGGATCGACTCCGCGTCGTCGGTGCCGGCGCCGGTGTAGAACGCCGACATGCCCATCGCGCCGAGACCGAGGCGCGAGACCTCGAGAGCGGCGACGTCGGATCCGAGGGTGATCGTCTTCATCAGTGGGTGGTCCTCTCCTGGTACGCCGCGATCTTGATGTCGATCGCGGCGAGGCTGGCGTGTGTCCGGGCGAGCTGCGCCTCGACCTCCTCGCGGTGCGTCCGGAGCAGCGCGAGGCGCTCCGGCTCCGTGGCGGGCCCGCTCCGGAGGAGCCGGGCGTACTCGCGGATCCGCGCGATCGGCATCCCGGTCGCGCGGAGCTTGGTGAGGAAGTCGACCCAGCCGACGTCGGCCGGCCGGTAGCGGCGGTGCTGCGACGAGGCGCGCTCGACCGGGTCGAGCATGAGCCCGGCGCGCTCGTAGTAGCGCAGGGTGTGCACGGTGAGACCGGTGACGGCGGCGACCTGCGAGATCGACAGCACCTCCGGCTCGGCCGGGGCGGCGGTGGCGGTGGACATGGCGTCAACCTACGACTTCGAGTGCGCTCGAGGTCAAGCGGGAGCGGGCGACTCAGCCGACCTCGCGGCTGAAGCCCAGGAGGGCCTCGGCGATGCGGGCGTCCGCCTCCTCGTGGCTGATGGTCGCCTCGCCGTCGCCCGCCTGCGGCCCGTACCAGCCGAAGTCGGCGTGGTTGGCGCCGTCGATCTCGACGAGGTCGGCGGAGGAGGGCAGCCGGACGCTCGCGTCGGCGACCTTCTCCGGCGTGCTGAGCCCGTCCTCCGATCCGCTGACACTGAGGACGGGGAGCCCGGAGCCCGAGAGGTCGTTCGCGCAGTAGCTGCCGAGCAGCACCAGGCCCGCCACGGCCGGGTCCTCGGCCCACTGGCAGGCCTTCACGCCGCCGAGGGAGTGGCCGCCGACGAGCCAGCGGTCGACGCCCTCGGCCTGGCTGGTGAAAGTCTCGAGCGAGCGGAGGTCGAAGAAGGCCAGGTGCAGGATCGGCCGCGTGATCACGACGGTCGCCCCGGCGTCGACCAGCGGAGCCAGGGTCGCCTCGTAGGAGGAGGCGTCGACCTTCGCTCCGGGGATGAAGACCAGGCCCGTGCCGGCCAGCTCGCCGGTCGAGGTCGGCGTCATCACGAGCGCGTCGTCCGTGCGTTCGACCGCGATCGCCGGATCGGCGCGCACGCGGGCGAGGGCGTCCTCGTCGGGGCCGCTGACGATCGAGCTCCAGGTGAGGAAGCCGAGGACCGCGACTCCGAGGACTCCGCCGATGCTCGCGAGAACGACGCGGCGGCGCCTCATCGGGCTGCCGCGATCGCGTCGGCCGCCTGCACCAGGGCGAGGTGGGAGAGGGCCTGGGGAGTGTTCCCCGCGTGCCGGCGGCCCTCGACGTCGTACTCCTCCGAGAGGAGGCCCACGTCGTTGCAGAGCCCGACGAGCCGGTCCATCAGGGTCCGCGCGTCGTCGATCCGGCCGGAGTCGGCGTACTGCCGGACGAGCCAGAAGGAGCAGGCGAGGAACGGGTGCTCGCCGCCCGCGAGGCCGTCGACCGAGGACTCGGTCCGGTAGCGGTGCAGCAGGCCGTCCTGCAGGAGCACGCGCTCCAGCTCGGCGACGGTGCCCAGCATCCGCGGGTCGTCGGCGGGGACGAAGCCGACCATCGGCAGCACGAGGAGCGACGCGTCGACCTCGGGCGAGCCGTAGGACTGCACGAAGTGGCCGCGCTCGGCGTCGAAGCCCTGGGCCTCGATCTCGGCGCGCACCTCGTCGCGGAGGCGCTCCCAGGTCTCGACCGGACCGGGCAGGCCGTTCTCGCGCACGGCGCGGACGCCCCGATCGAGCGCGGCCCAGATCATGACCCGCGAGTGCGTGAAGTGCCGCGGCTCGCCCCGGATCTCCCAGATGCCGTTGTCCGGCCGCTGCCAGTTGGTCTCGACGAAGCCCAGGAGCGCGCGCTGGAGCGGCCAGGAGAACTCCGTCTCGTCCACTCCGGCCACGCGGGCCTCGTGCAGAGCGACCATCACCTCGCCGATCACGTCCGCCTGGTACTGGTCGACGGCGGCGTTCCCGATCCGCACGGGGGAGGCGCCGTCGTAGCCGGGCAGGCTCGGCATCTCCCGCTCGGGCAGGTCTCGCTCGCCGGCGAGGCCGTACATGATCTGCACGTCCTCCGGCGCGCCCGCGACCGCGCGGAGCAGCCAGGCCCGCCACTTCTGCGCCTCCTGCTCGAACCCGTGCGCGAGCAGGGCCTGCAGGGTGAGCGAGGCGTCGCGGAGCCAGACGTAGCGGTAGTCCCAGTTGCGGGCGCCGCCGAACTGCTCCGGGAGCGAGGTGGTCGCCGCCGCGACGATGCCGCCGGTCTCGTCGTCGGTGAGGGCGCGGAGGATCAGCAGCGAGCGGACGACGGCGTCGCGGTGCGGGCCGTCGTAGTCGATCGCCGACGCCCACTCGGACCACCAGGACAGCGTGCGCTCCAGCGCGCGGTCGACGTCGAGGCGCTTGGGCGCCCGCTGGTGCGAGGGGAACCACGCCATCGAGAGGTCGACGACCGCGTCCGCGTCGACGTCGAACTCCGCCGCGTGGGCGTGGTCGACGGCCTTCAACCGCACTCCGCGCACCACGACCGCGTCGGGCCCGGCGACGGCGACGAGCAGCGGATCCTCGTCCGTCCCCTCCTGCCGCACCCACGGCATGGTGCGGGCGTAGTCGAAGCGGATGCGCAGCTCCTGCCGCATCCGGACGGTCCCCGACACTCCGCGCACCCGGCGCACCAGCTCGGCGCGCTCGTCGCGCAGCGGCATCACGTCGACCACCTCGACGACGCCGGTGGGAGTCGTCCACCGGGTGACCAGCGCGAGCGTGTCGCCGAGGTAGTGGCGCTCGCTCGTCGCCTCCCCGTCCACCGGCCGGAGCGACCAGCGCCCCTGGTCGTCGCCGCCGAGCAGGGCGCCGAAGACGGAGGCGGAGTCGAAGCGCGGCAGGCACAGCCAGTCGATCCCCCCGTCGCGGGAGACGAGAGCGGCCGTGCGGCAGTCGGAGAGGACGGCGTAGTCCTCGATCGGGGAGACCATGCGGCGATCCTCTCAGGTGCGGCTGTGGCCTCCCAGTCAAGGCGGAGCGGGGCTCTTCAGCGCCGCCGTAGGGTGAGCCGCATGGCACAGACCGTCTCGACCCTGCTCATCCTCGGAGCGACGGGGGACCTGTCCTCGCGGCTCCTCCTCCCCGCCGTCGGCCAGCTGCTGACCCGCGAGACCGACCGGCGGGTCCACCTCGTCGGCGCGGGACGCGAGGACTGGACCCAGGAGCACTGGCACGAGGTGCTGACCGCCTCCTTCGCCACCGTCGAGGCGCAGGGCGAGGGCGTGGACGCGCTCACCTCCGGCACGCGCTACCAGCAGGTCGACGTCACCGATCCGGAGGCGCTCGCCGCACTGCTCGCGAGCTGCGCCGGTCCGGTGGCGGTCTACTTCGCCCTCCCGCCGGCGATCGCGGCGAAGGCCTGCGAGGCGCTCGCCGCCCACGACCTGCCGGAGGGCACCGTGCTGGCGCTGGAGAAGCCGTTCGGGACCGACGAGGCGAGCGCGCACGCCCTCAACCAGCGCCTCGCCGCGCTGGTCCCCGAGGACCGCATCCACCGCGTCGACCACTTCCTCGGCCGCGCGACCGTGATGAACGTGCTCGGCCTGCGCTTCGCGAACCGGATCCTCGAGCCGCTGTGGTCGGCCGAGCACATCGAGAGCGTCGAGATCGTCTACGACGAGCAGCTGGCCCTCGAGGGGCGGGCGAGCTACTACGACGGCGCGGGCGCGCTGACCGACATGATCCAGAGCCACCTGCTGCAGGTCCTCGCGGTGATCGCGATGGAGCCGCCGTCCTCGCTCGACGCGGCCGACATCCGGGACGCGAAGTCGATCGTCCTGCGCGCTACCCGCCTGCACGGCGACGACCCCGCCGCGAGCTCGCGCCGCGCCCGCTACACAGCGGGGACGATCGACGGACGCGAGCTGCCCGCCTACGCGGACGAGAAGGGCGTGGACCCCGCTCGCCGGACCGAGACGCTGGCCGAGCTGGTCGTCGAGATCGACACCTGGCGCTGGGCAGGCGTGCCGTTCACCCTCCGCTCCGGCAAGGCGCTCGGGGAGCGGCGGCGCGAAGTGGTCATCCGCTTCAAGCCAGTGCCGCACCTGCCCCGCGGCTTCGTCGGCACCGAGGCGCCGTCCGTGCTGCGGCTGTTCCTCGCGCCCGACCAGATGTCGCTCGAGCTGAACATCAACGGCCCCGGCGACCCGTACACGCTCGAGCGCGCCTCGCTGGAGGCGACCTTCGGCGCGGGCGAGCTGCTGGCGTACGGCGAGGTCATCTCGGGGATCCTCGACGACGACCCGTCGCTCTCGGTCCGCGGGGACGCCGCCGAGGAGTGCTGGCGCATCGTGCAGCCCGCGATCGACGCGTGGCACGCGGATCGGGTGCCGCTCGACGAGTACCCGGCGGGCAGCGAGGGCCCCGGGAGCTGGCCGACGCTCTGACGGGCGGCCGGGGGAGGGCGGCCGCGGGGGATCTCGAGACGGCGGCTGCGCCGCCTCCTCGATCAGCGGGAAGGGCGACGTCGCTCGTCGGGTCGGCCGGAGGGCGAGCCCGCCGGCCGACCGCTCGGGTCAGGAGCGGGTCGCGACGGGGGTGTCGACGGCGACGTCGGCGGGGGCCGGCTCCGCCCAGACGGCGATCGGCTTCGGCTCCCAGGTGAGGGCGGCCGGCTCCACCGGGGGAGTGGAGGCGCGCATCACGGGGATCGCCTCGGTGACCGGGGACGACGTCCGCTCGGCGCCGGCGCGGAGCTGCTCCTCCTGGATGGCGGCGGAGAGCTCGTGGGCGAGGGAGCGCGCGAGCATCCCGTGGAAGATCGGGTCGCGGTCGTCGTGGCTGCGGCGCGTGACGACCCAGGCGCCCTCGGATCCGACGAAGGCCGCGAGGCGCTCGTGGACGACGGCGAAGAGCTCGTCCTGCGTGAGGACGGGGGCCGCCTCGACGACCTCGGGGGCCGCCTTGCGACGCCTCAGACGAAACCTCATGACGAACCCCGTTTCCCGTGCCGGCAGCGACTGGGAACAGTGTCGCCGC
Source organism: Rathayibacter sp. AY1C2 (assembly GCF_002931195.1). Classification (NCBI taxonomy): domain Bacteria; kingdom Bacillati; phylum Actinomycetota; class Actinomycetes; order Micrococcales; family Microbacteriaceae; genus Rathayibacter; species Rathayibacter sp. AY1C2. The sequence continues at coordinate 67,875 of NZ_PSWG01000005.1, forward strand.
CACCGGGTCGGGAGACCGGCTGACACGCCGCCCCGCGGGGAGGCGGCGCGTCAGGAGGGCCTAGCGGTCGCGCTTCTTGCCGCGCTCCTCCTTGACGATCTCCTTCGAGTCGTAGGACACGGAGCCCAGGGCGACCGTGACCGAGATGGCCCAGCTGACCCACTGGAGGGCCAGGCGCCAGTCGCGCGGGCCCTTGCGCGTGGTCTGCAGGATCGACCAGCCGCCGACGATCGCGCTGATGACGCTGGAGTTGAGGATGAACTTGCGCATGCGTGTGCCTCCCGTGTTCACCCCGACGCTAGCGGGTGCGAAAGCTCTCAGAGGAACGCTTGACAGCACCGAGGGGTTGTCCCGCTACGGTGGACCGCCGCCGGGACCCGAATCCTCGAGCCGGGGCACGCCGAGGAGAACGGGAACGACATGCGCACGGCTGTGATCGGGGCGGTGCTGCTCGTCGTCGGGGCGGTGGCCGTCGTCACGGGGGTCCTCCCGATGGACGCGCTGGGCGAGCTGGTCGAGCGGACGGCGCCGATCCTCGGCTTCGTGGTCGCGGTGACCGTGGTCGCCGAGCTGGCCTCCGAGGCCGGCGTCTTCACCGTGGTCGCCGAGCGCTCCGCCGAGTGGGGCCGCGGGCGGACCGCGGTGCTCTGGCTGCTGGTGGTGGCGATGGCCGTCGTCAGCACGGTGTTCCTCTCGCTCGACACGACCGCCGTGCTCCTGACCCCGGTCGTGGTCCTGCTCGCGGCGCACGTGCGCGTCCCGCCCCTGCCGTTCGCGATGGCCACGGTCTGGCTGGCGAACTGCGCCTCCCTCCTCCTCCCCGTCTCGAACCTCACCAACCTGCTCGCGCAGCGGCGCCTGGGGGTCGAGGGCCCCTTCGCCTTCGCCGCGCTGACCGCGGTGCCCGCGCTCGTCGCGGCCGTCGTGCCCGTGCTGATCCTCGCGATCCGCTACCGGCGCGAGCTGGCCGGGCGCTACACCCCGGGGGAGCGGACGCCGGTGGAGGACCGGGTGCTGCTCGTCGGCGCGGGGATCGTCGTGGCGCTGCTCCTGCCGGCGCTCGTCTCGGGCCTCGAGGTGTGGATCCCGGCGACGGTCGCCGCGGTCGCGCTGATCGTCCTCTTCGCGGTGCGCCGTCCCGCGGCGCTCACGCCCGCCCTCCTGCCGTGGCAGCTCGTCGTGTTCGCGTCGGGCCTCTTCGTGGCGATGGAGGCGGCGCACCAGCTCGGGCTGGGCGCGGCGCTCGCCGTGGTCGCGGGGGAGGGGAGCGGGACGCTCGACCTGCTGCGCCTCGCCGGCTCCGGCGCGGTCGCCTCCAACCTGGTCGACAACCTGCCCGCCTACCTCGCCCTCGAGCCCGTCGCGGCGGATCCGCTCCGCCTGGTCGCCCTGCTGATCGGCGTGAACGCCGGACCGCTGATCACCCCGTGGGCCTCGCTCGCCACCCTGCTCTGGCACCAGAGGCTGACCGCGCTGGGCGTGCACGTCTCGTGGCGCCAGTACGCGCTCCTCGGACTCGTCGCGGTCGTCCCGACGGTGGGCGGAGCGACGCTCGCGCTCGCCCTCGTGCAGGGCTGACCCCCCGTCCCCCGTGCGGGGCCGGCTGATAGCCTCGACGGGCACGACGACGGCTCGACCGACGAAAAGGGACCACCATTCCTCCGCACTCCGCCTCCGCCTCCTCCGCCGCTGACAGGACCGACGCCGGGACCTCGGGAGGGACAGAGCGCAACGCGTTCGTGGTCGTCTCGAACCGCCTCCCGGTGGACCGCGTCGTGGCCGAGGACGGCACCGCGTCCTGGAAGACCTCACCCGGCGGGCTGGTCACCGCGCTCGAGCCGGTGATGCGCGCGAACGAGGGCGCCTGGGTCGGCTGGCCCGGCGTGGCCGACGAGGAGGTCGCCCCGTTCGTCGACAACGGCGTGCAGATCGTCCCCGTCGCCCTCAGCGCGCAGGAGCTCGAGGACTACTACGAGGGCTTCTCGAACGACACGCTCTGGCCGCTGTACCACGACGTGATCGCGCCCCCGACCTACCACCGCGACTGGTGGGACGCCTACGTGCGGGTCAACCAGCGCTTCGCCGAGGCGGCCGCGGCCGTGACGGAGGAGGACGGCGTGGTCTGGGTCCAGGACTACCAGCTCCAGCTCGTGCCCAAGATGCTGCGGGAGCTCCGGCCCGACGTCACGATCGGCTTCTTCAACCACATCCCGTTCCCGCCCTACGGGATCTTCGCGCAGCTCCCGTGGCGCCGGCAGATCGTCGAGGGCCTGCTCGGCGCCGACGTGATCGGCTTCCAGCGCCAGGGAGACGCGGGCAGCTTCCTCCGCGCGGTCCGGCGCCTGCTGGGCTACGACACCCGCAGCACGGTCGTCGAGGTCCCGGTCGAGGAGGAGGCCGTCGGCGGCACCCGCCGCGTCAACCGCTCGCGGCGCGGGGCGAGCGTGCGCCCGGTCGTCGCCCGGCACTTCCCGATCTCGATCGACTCCGCGTCGTTCGAGGCGATGGCGCGCACCCCCGAGATCCAGGCCCGCGCCGCCGAGATCCGCGCCGAGCTGGGCAACCCCGCGACGATCATGCTCGGCGTCGACCGGCTCGACTACACCAAGGGGATCGGCCACCGCCTGAAGGCCTTCGGCGAGCTCCTGGCGGACGGCCGCCTCACCTCCGAGGACGCGGTGCTGGTCCAGGTCGCGAGCCCGAGCCGCGAGCGCGTGGACACCTACCGGCAGCTGCGCGACGACATCGAGCTGCAGGTCGGCCGGATCAACGGCGACTACAGCACGCTCGGGCACCCGGCGATCAGCTACCTCCACCACGGCTACCCGCGCGAGGAGATGGTGGCGCTCTACCTCGCCGCCGACGTCATGCTCGTCACGGCGCTGCGCGACGGGATGAACCTCGTCGCGAAGGAGTACGTCGCGTCCCGCTTCGACAACGACGGCGTGCTCGTGCTGAGCGAGTTCGCCGGAGCGGCCGACGAGCTCAAGCAGGCCGTGCAGGTGAACCCGCACGACATCTCGGGGCTGAAGGACGCGATGGAGGCCTCGGCGCGGATGCCGCGCGTCGAGCGCACCCGGCGCATGCGCGCGCTCCGTCGCCGCGTGCTCGAGAACGACGTGGCGCGCTGGTCCGAGTCGTTCCTCTCCGCTCTCGCGGAGCACGCGGCCGGCCAGCAGCTCGACGTGCGGCCCGCCGCCCGCGGGCAGGAGGCGCCGCACGGCCAGGAGGCCGAGCACCGCGACGACTCGGCGCACGGACAGGCGGCCGAGCTCGAGCGGGAGGCCGCCGACGACCGCGAGCTCGACGGCGGCGCGCGATGAGCGAGGGAGTGCCCGAGCGGCTCGCGGCGGCGCTGCGGGAGCTCGCCGCGGCCGACCGGCTCCTGGTGGCCCTCGACTTCGACGGCACACTCGCGCCCGAGGTCGACGACCCCGCCCGCGCGCGGGCGCTCCCCGAGGCGCGCGAGGCCGTGCTGCGGCTCCTCGCCCTCCCCGGCACCCGGGTCGCGCTGGTCTCCGGCCGGGCGCTCGGGAGCCTGGAGGAGGTCTCGCAGCTGCCGGACGAGGCGCTGCTGGTCGGCTCCCACGGCATCGAGATCCGCCTCGACCCCGAGGAGGACGCGGTCCGGCTCGACGACGACGAGCTCGAGAAGGTGGGAGTGCTCGAGGACGTCCTGAAGGGCATCGCCCGCGGGATCGACAACGTCTGGATCGAGGACAAGCCCGCCGGCTTCGCCCTGCACACCCGCCTCGCGACCGAGCGCCACAGCCGTGTCGCCCACGTCGTCGCCCTCTCCGAGGCGCGCGCCGAGGTGCAGGGGGTCACCGTCCGCGAGGGCAAGAACGTCCTGGAGTTCTCGGTCCGCTCGACCACCAAGGGCGAGGCCGTGCAGCACCTCCGCCGCTACACCGGCGCGACCGCCGTGCTCTACGCGGGCGACGACGTGACGGACGAGGACGCCTTCGCGGTCCTCGGCTCCGGCGACGTCGGCATCAAGAGCGGCGAGGGCACCACCGCGGCCTCCTACCGGGTCCGCGGCCCCGAGCAGGTCGCGCACGCGCTCCGGCTGCTGGCCGACCTGCGCGCGGAGTAGCAGCTCCCTTCCGGCCGTCAGCGCCGGCCGCCCTCGCGGTGCGGCTCCGTCGACCCGCTGCGGACGGCCGTCCGCCGACGCGGGGAGCGGCCGTTCGCGACGAGTCGGAGATCCGCGGGGACGTCCGCGTCCGGTGCCGCTGCCGGAGGCCGGGGCAGGAACGGGTGCGCGGGCCGGTCCGGGTCCGCCCGGCGAGCAGGGGCACTGCGCGCGAGGCGGTAACCTCATCGCATGCCGGAAATCGATTGGAAGCCCCGCTCGCGCACCGTCACGGACGGCATCGAGGCCACGACGTCGCGCGGGATGCTGCGGGCGGTCGGGATGGGCGATGACGACTGGGAGAAGCCCCAGATCGGCATCGCGTCCTCGTGGAACGAGATCACCCCCTGCAACCTCTCGCTCGAGCGCCTCGCGCGCTCCGCGAAGGAGGGCGTGCACTCCGGCGGCGGCTACCCGCTCCAGTTCGGCACCATCTCCGTCTCGGACGGCATCTCGATGGGCCACGAGGGCATGCACTTCTCGCTCGTCTCCCGCGAGGTCATCGCCGACTCCGTCGAGACCGTGATGATGGCCGAGCGCCTGGACGGCACCGTCATGCTGGCCGGCTGCGACAAGTCGCTGCCCGGCATGCTGATGGCCGCGGCCCGCCTCGACCTCGCCGCCGTGTTCGTCTACGCCGGCTCGATCGCCCCGGGCTGGGTCAAGCTCTCGGACGGCACCGAGAAGGACATCACGATCATCGACTCCTTCGAGGCCGTCGGCGGCGTCAAGGCCGGGATCATGTCCGAGGAGGACGCCAAGCGCATCGAGTGCGCCTTCGCCCCGGGCGAGGGATCCTGCGGCGGCATGTACACCGCCAACACCATGGCCAGCGTGGCCGAGGCGCTCGGCATGAGCCTGCCCGGCTCCGCCTCGCCCGCCGCCGCCGACCGCCGCCGCGACTACTTCGCCCGCAAGTCCGGCGAGGCCGTCGTCGAGCTGCTGCGCAACGGCACCACGGCCCGCGACATCCTCACCAAGGAGGCGTTCGAGAACGCGATCGCGGTGGCGATGGCCTTCGGCGGGTCGACCAACGTCATCCTGCACCTGCTCGCGATCGCCAACGAGGCCGAGGTCGACCTCACGATCGACGACTTCAACCGCATCGGCGACACGATCCCGCACATCGGCGACCTCAAGCCCTTCGGCAAGTACGTCATGAACGACGTCGACCGCCACGGCGGCGTCCCGGCCGTGATGAAGGCGCTCCTGGACGCCGGGCTGCTCCACGGCGACTGCCTGACGGTCACCGGGAGGACGGTCGCCGAGAACCTCGCCGCGATGGACATCGCACCGCTGGACGGCGAGGTCATCCGCACCCTCGACAACCCGATCCACGCGACCGGCGGGCTCACCATCCTCAAGGGCTCGCTCGCCCCCGAGGGCGCGGTCGTCAAGACCGCCGGCTTCGACGCCTCCGTCTTCGAGGGTCCGGCCCGCGTGTTCGAGCGCGAGCGCGCCGCGATGGACGCTCTGACCGAGGGCCGGATCGAGAAGGGCGACGTGGTGGTCATCCGCTACGAGGGTCCCAAGGGCGGCCCCGGCATGCGCGAGATGCTCGCCATCACCGCCGCCATCAAGGGGGCCGGGCTCGGAAAAGATGTACTACTGTTGACGGACGGACGATTCTCAGGCGGCACAACCGGCCTGTGCATCGGCCACATAGCTCCCGAATCGGTGGACGCAGGTCCCATCGCATTCGTTCGCGACGGAGACCCGATTCGGGTCGACATCGCCGCTCGCTCGATCGACCTACTCGTCGACGAGTCCGAGCTCGCCGCCCGCCGAGAAGGCTGGGCCCCTCTCCCTCCGCGCTACACCCGCGGTGTCCTCGCCAAGTACGCCAAGCTCGTCCGCTCGGCAGCCGAGGGTGCCGTCACCGGGTGACCCGGCCCGCTCCGGCCGGCCGCGCACTCGCGTTCCCGGGCACTCGCCTCCGGCTCTGCCCGCCGCCGCACCACCTCCTGAAGGAATCGACACCCGCATGACTCCGGATCCGTCCGCCGTGCAGCCCGCACCGACGCCCCAGCCACCCCGACCCGCCCACGCTCCCGGGGCCGCCCCCGCGGCCGAGATCCTCACCGGAGCGCAGGCGGTCGTCCGCTCGCTCGAGATGCTCGGGATCGAGGACGTCTTCGGCCTGCCCGGCGGCGCGATCCTCCCGGTCTACGACCCGCTGATGGACTCCTCGAAGATCCGGCACATCCTGGTCCGCCACGAGCAGGGCGCCGGCCACGCCGCCGAGGGCTACGCCTCGGCGACCGGCAGGCTCGGCGTCTGCATCGCGACCTCGGGCCCCGGAGCGACCAACCTGGTCACCGCGATCGCGGACGCCTACATGGACTCGGTCCCGATGCTCGCGATCACCGGCCAGGTGTTCTCGACGCTCATGGGGACCGACGCGTTCCAGGAGGCGGACATCGTCGGCATCACGATGCCGATCACGAAGCACTCCATCCTCGTGACGCGTCCCGAGGACATCCCCTCGGCCCTCGCCTCCGCCGCGCTGATCGCCACCACCGGCCGCCCCGGCCCCGTGCTGGTCGACATCACGAAGGACGCGCAGCAGGACCAGGCGCCGTTCCTCTGGCCGCCGAAGATCGACCTGCCCGGCTACCGTCCGGTCACGAAGGCCCACGGCAAGCAGATCCAGGCCGCGGCCCAGCTGCTGGTCGAGTCGCGGAAGCCGGTGCTCTACGTGGGCGGCGGCATCATCCGCGCCCGCGCGGCCGCCGAGCTGAAGGCGTTCGCCGAGGCCTGCGGCGCCCCCGTGGTGACCACGCTGATGGCGCGCGGAGCGTTCCCGGACTCGCACGAGCAGCACCTGGGCATGCCCGGCATGCACGGCACCGTCCCCGCGGTGCTCGCGCTGCAGGAGGCAGACCTGATCCTCGCGCTGGGCTCGCGCTTCGACGACCGCGTGACCGGCAAGGCGGCGCTCTTCGCGCCCCACGCCAAGGTCGTGCACGTCGACATCGACCCGGCCGAGATCTCCAAGATCCGCACCGCCGACGTGCCGATCGTGGGCGACCTGAAGGACGTCCTCCCGGACCTCACCGACGCGTTCGCCAAGGCCTCCGCCGATGGCCGTGCCGACACCTCCGAGTGGTGGAGCTACCTCAAGGGCCTGCAGACGGAGTTCCCGCTCGGCTACACCGAGCCGAACGACGGCCTGCTCTCGCCGCAGTACGTCATCAAGCGCATCGGCGAGATCACCGGCCCCGAGGGCGTCTTCGCCTCCGGCGTCGGCCAGCACCAGATGTGGGCGGCGCAGTTCATCAAGTACGAGCGCCCCAACTCGTGGCTGAACTCCGGCGGCGCCGGCACCATGGGCTACTCCGTGCCCGCGGCGATGGGCGCCAAGGTCGGCGAGCCCGAGCGCACCGTGTGGGCGATCGACGGCGACGGCTGCTTCCAGATGACCAATCAGGAGCTCGCCACCTGCACGATCAACGACATCCCGATCAAGGTCGCGGTGATCAACAACTCCTCGCTCGGCATGGTGCGCCAGTGGCAGACCCTGTTCTACGAGGGCCGCTACTCCAACACCGACCTCAACACGGGTCACGACACCGTCCGGGTGCCCGACTTCGTGAAGCTCGCCGACGCCTACGGCGCGCTCGGCATCCGCGTCACGAAGCCGGAGGAGATCGACGACGCCATCCGCCTCGCCATCGCCACCAACGACCGGCCCGTGGTGATCGACTTCGTCGTCAGCCGCGACTCCATGGTCTGGCCGATGGTCCCGCAGGGCGTCTCCAACAGCTACGTCCAGTACGCCCGAGACCACAGCCCGACCTGGGACGACGAGGAGTAGACCCGCATGACGCACCACGTTCTCTCCCTGCTCGTCGAGGACAAGCCGGGACTGCTCACCCGTGTCGCCGGGCTGTTCGCCCGCCGCGGCTTCAACATCGAGTCGCTGGCGGTCGGTCCGACCGAGCTGGCCGGGCTCTCGCGCATCACGGTCGCCGTGGACGTCGAGGACCTGCCGCTCGAGCAGGTCACGAAGCAGCTCAACAAGCTCGTCAACGTGATCAAGATCGTCGAGCTCGACACCGACCAGTCGGTCCAGCGCGAGCACCTGCTCGTCAAGGTCCGCGTCGACAACGTCACGCGCTCGCAGGTGCTCGAGGCCGTCACGCTCTTCCGCGCCCGCGTGGTCGACGTCGCGACCGACGCCCTGGTGATCGAGGTCACCGGCGACACCGGCAAGACCAATGCGTTCCTGCGGGTGATCGAGCCCTACGGCATCAAGGAGATCGCGCAGTCGGGCCTGCTCGCCATCGGGCGCGGCTCCAAGTCGATCACCGAGCGCGTCTTCAAGAACTGACCGCGAACTCTCCACTACAGAAAAGGACTCACCACGTGACCGAGCTCATCTACGACGCCGACGCCGACCTCTCCATCATCCAGTCCAAGAAGGTCGCGATCGTCGGCTACGGCTCGCAGGGCCACGCGCACGCGCAGAACCTCCGCGACTCCGGCGTCCAGGTCGTCATCGCGCTGAAGGAGGGGTCGAAGTCGACCGCCAAGGCCGAGGACGACGGCTTCGAGGTCAAGAGCGTCGCCGACGCCGCGGCCTGGGCCGACCTGATCATGATCCTCGCGCCGGACCAGCACCAGCGCGCGATCTACAGCGAGCAGATCGCCTCCGCGCTGACCGAGGGCAAGACCCTCGCCTTCGCGCACGGCTTCAACATCCGCTTCGGCTACATCGAGGCGCCCGCGGGCGTCGACGTCATCCTCATCGCGCCGAAGGCCCCCGGCCACACCGTGCGCCGCGAGTTCGTCGCCGGCCGCGGCATCCCGGACATCATCGCCGTCGAGAACGACGCGACCGGCACCGCCTGGGAGACCGCGAAGTCCTACGCGAAGGCCATCGGCGGCACCCGCGCCGGCGTCATCAAGACCACCTTCACCGAGGAGACCGAGACCGACCTGTTCGGCGAGCAGGCCGTGCTCTGCGGCGGCACCTCGCAGCTCGTCCAGTACGGCTTCGAGACCCTCGTCGAGGCCGGCTACCAGCCCGAGATCGCCTACTTCGAGGTGCTGCACGAGCTCAAGCTCATCGTCGACCTCATGTGGGAGGGCGGCATCGCCAAGCAGCGCTGGAGCGTCTCCGACACCGCCGAGTACGGCGACTACGTCTCCGGCCCGCGCGTCATCGACCCGCGCGTGAAGGAGAACATGAAGGCCGTCCTCGGCGACATCCAGAGCGGCGCCTTCGCGAAGCGCTTCATCGGCGACCAGGACGCGGGCGGACCCGAGTTCCAGGAGCTGCGCGCCAAGGGCGAGAAGCACCCGATCGAGGAGACCGGCCGCGAGCTGCGCAAGCTCTTCGCCTGGAAGCAGACCGACGAGGACTACACCGACGGCAGCGTCGCGCGCTAGCCGCACCGCGTCGATCGGGGGAGCCCCGGTCCGACGAGGGACCCGTCCACCGGGATCCCCTCGCCGGGCCGGGGCTCCTCCGCGTCCGGGGCGCGACTACCGCTCGAGCTCGCGGACGAGACGGCGGAGACCGCCCTTCGGCGGGACGAGGACGGGGTCCGGCCACCGGGGCGAGAGGTGGTCGCCGAGCGTCACCCGGCGCAGCTTGCGGCCGACGAGGGGGAGGACCCAGTCGGCGGCCCAGCGGCGCTGCTCGCGCAGCCGTGCGCGGAGGCGGAGCGGCTCGGGGGCGTCCCAGGGCCCGGTCGAGATCGTGTGATGCACGCCGAGCGTGTCGAGCACTCGGCCGGCCAGGACGCGGTGGCCGCGCTTGGAGAGGTGCATCCGGTCGGGCGACCAGAGCACGGGGGAGTGGAACTCCCGCATCGCCCAGTAGTCGACGAGGATCGCGCCCCGCTCGCGGGCGATCCGGCGGACGGCGCTGTTGTAGAGGTGGTTGCGGCGCAGGAACATCCGCGGGGCGGGCAGTCCCGGGATGTCGACGCCGGTGAAGAGCACGAGTGAGGCGCCGGTGGTCGCGAGCGCGTCGACGAGCGCCTCGTAGCGGGTGATCAGATCGACGGTGTCGGTGCCGAGGTCGAGGATGTCGTTGCCGCCGGCGTACAGCGTGATCAGCGTGGGGCGGAGCGCGAGGGCGGGCGCGAGCTGGTCCTCGGTGATCTGGGCGAGGCGCTTCGAGCGGACGGCGAGGTTCGCGTACTCCCAGCCCGGCTCGGCCTTCGCCAGGCGCTCGGCGACGCGGTCGGCCCAGCCGCGCACCCCGTTCGGCAGGCGCGGGTGCGGGTCGCCGACCCCCTCCGTGAACGAGTCGCCGAGGGCGACGAAGCGGCGGCGGCGGTCGTCCATCCGCTCAGCCTCGCCCCCGGGGGAGGACGCGGGGTGTCCGCCGGGTGTCGGGGAGGCGGCGGCGGGCTCCGAGCCTCCTGCGAGGTGCGCGCGGCTAGGGTGTTGCGGTGATCGATGGTGGACCGGGCCGCTCCCCGGAGGACGACGACGCGGCGACCCCGCCGGCGGACCGCGGGCCGGACGCCGGCCCGGAGGACGACGCCGACGACGAGGCCCTGGAGTGGGCGGGCGAGGGCGCGGACCCGACGCTCGCCGCGGGGACGGCGCGCGTACGCCGGACGCCCCGCGCGGTCGCGGGGGCGGGCCCGGCGGACGACGGCTCGGACGACGACGACTCCGAGGACGAGGACCCCGACGACGAGGACCCCGACGACGAGGCCGCGTCCTCGTCCGCTCTGCTGATCGCCGCGGGCATCGCGGCCGGCCTCTACCTCCTGTACGCCATCGCCTGGGCGATCACGGCGACGCGGCAGTCGCCGGTCGCCGCGGCCGGCTTCGCGGGCGATGCGCTCGGCGGCGCCCTCTACTCGCTCGGGCTCTGGCTGGCGGTCCTGGCGCCGCCGGTGTGGTTCGCCGTGGTGCTCCTCGCCACCCGCGACTCCCGGGTGCGCACCCGCGTGCTCTGGCTGGTCGCCGGACTCGTCCTCCTCGCTCCGCTGCCGTTCCTCAAGGGGGCCTGATGACCGACTCGACCCGGGCCACCCTCGGCGGGACCGGCCGGCGCGACCGGCCCGGCCGGCGCCTGGCCGCCTCCGTCCTCGTCGCCGTGGTGTTCGCGCTCTTCTTCGCCTGGGACGTCTGGGAGGCGGTCGGCAACCTGATCGGCCTGCGCAGCTACGCGGCCTCCCTCGGCACCGACCTGAATCCGACGGGCTGGGCGGTGCTCCTGCTCGGCCTGGTGCTGCCGGTCGCCTGCTTCGTCGCCGCCGTCCTGCTCGGCCGCCGCCGGGGGCTCCCGGCGCGCGTCGGACTGCTCGCGGCGGCCCTCTGCCTCTCGGCGGCGCTCTCGCTCGACGTGCAGCTCGTCCTCGGCGTCGAGAGCCTGGTCTCGCTGAGCTGACCGGCGGCGTCACACGGCGCGGGGCGCGCGCACCCCTCCGCTACAGTGACGGGGGGCTGCCGACGCCCCCGCCTCGGTGCCCGCTCCGTCCCCTCTCCGAAGGAAGCGCCTCTCGTGACAAAGCCGGTCGTCCTGATCGCCGAAGAACTCTCGCCCGCCACCGTGGACGCGCTCGGTCCCGACTTCGAGATCCGCTCCGTGGACGGCACCGACCGCCCGGCGCTGCTCGAGGCCCTCGCCACGGCGCACGCGATCCTGGTGCGCTCCGCGACGCAGGTCGACGCGGAGGCGATCGCCGCGGCCCCCTCGCTCCAGGTGATCGCCCGCGCCGGTGTGGGCCTGGACAACGTCGACATCACCGCCGCGACCGCCGCGGGCGTCATGGTCGTGAACGCGCCGACCTCGAACATCATCTCGGCCGCCGAGCTCACCGTCGGCCACATCCTGAGCCTCGCCCGCCACATCCCCGCCGCCCACAGCGCGCTCGCGCAGGGCCTCTGGAAGCGCTCGAAGTACACGGGCGTCGAGCTCTACGAGAAGACCGTCGGCATCATCGGCCTCGGCCGCATCGGCGCGCTGATCACCGCGCGCCTGCAGGCCTTCGGCGTGAACGTCGTCGCCTACGACCCCTACGTGACCGGCGCCCGCGCCCAGCAGCTCGGCGTCACGCTCCTCTCCCTGGAGGAGCTGCTGGCCGAGAGCGACTTCATCACGATCCACATGCCGAGGACCCCCGAGACGACGGGCATGATCTCGGACGATCAGCTGGCGCTGATGAAGCCGTCGGCGTTCATCGTGAACGTGGCCCGCGGCGGCCTCATCGACGAGGACGCGCTGCACCGCGCGCTCGTCGCGAAGACCATCGCCGGCGCCGGACTCGACGTGTTCGTCAAGGAGCCGCCGACCGGATCACCGCTGCTCGCCCTCGAGAACGTGGTCGTCACTCCGCACCTCGGGGCCTCGACCGACGAGGCGCAGGAGAAGGCCGGCGTCTCGGTCGCCCGCTCGGTGCGCCTCGCGCTCTCGGGCGAGCTCGTGCCGGACGCCGTGAACGTCGCCGGCGGCGTGATCGACGAGTACGTGCGCCCCGGCATCCCGCTGGTCGAGAAGCTCGGCCAGGTCTTCTCGGGCCTCGCGGACTCGCCGGTCACCTCCATCGACGTCGAGGTGCGCGGCGAGCTCGCCGGCTACGACGTGAAGGTCCTCAAGCTGGCGGCTCTCAAGGGCGTGTTCACCAACGTGGTCTCGGAGACGGTGTCCTACGTCAACGCGCCGGTGCTCGCGGAGCAGCGCGGCATCGAGGTGCGCCTGATCACGGAGCCGGTCTCGGACGAGTACCGCAACGTGATCACGCTGCGCGGCGCGCTCTCGGACGGCTCGCAGATCTCGGTCTCGGGCACGCTGACCGGCACCAAGCAGGTCGAGAAGATCGTGGCGATCAACGGCTACGACGTCGAGGTCCCCCTCGCGAAGCACCTCGTCGTCATGAGCTACGTCGACCGCCCCGGGATCGTCGCGGTCTACGGCCGCGAGTTCGGCGACGCCGCGGTCAACATCGCGGGCATGCAGATCGCGCGCACCGAGGCGGGCGGCAAGGCGCTCTCGGTGATCACCATCGACTCCCCCGCCCCCGACGGCCTGCTCGAGAAGGTCCGCGTCGCGATCGACGCCGACCTCATGCAGGAGATCGACATCACCGAGCAGTGAGCACGCGGCGGTTCGCTCAGGTCGACGTCTTCGGCGCCGCGCCGTTCCGGGGCAACCCGGTGGCGGTCGTCGTCGACGGCGACGGCGTGGGCGACGCCGCGATGGCGGAGTTCGCGCGCTGGACGAACCTCTCCGAGACGACCTTCCTCCTCCGCCCGAGCGACCCCGCGGCCGACTACCGGCTGCGGATCTTCACGCCGGGCGGGGAGCTGCCCTTCGCCGGGCACCCGACCCTCGGGAGCGCGCACGCCTGGCTCGCGGCCGGAGGGACGGCCCGCGCGGCGGGGGAGCTCGTGCAGGAGTGCGCCGCGGGTCTCGTCCGGCTGAGGGTGACGGAGGAGGGCATCGCCTTCGCCGCCCCGCCCCGCCGGCGGACCGGACCGGTCGACGAGGCGACGCTCGAGCGGGTGGCTGCGGCTCTGCGGATCCCGCGCGCGGAGATCCTCGACCACGAGTGGGTCGACAACGGTCCCGGCTGGCTGGCCGTGCGGCTCGCGTCGGCGGAGCAGGTCCTCGCGCTGCGGCCGGACCAGGCTCTCCTCGCCGGGCTCCCCGTCGGCGTCGTGGGCGAGCATCCGGCGGGAGGCGAGTGCGCGGTCGAGGTGCGGGCGTTCATCCCCGACGCCGGTGTGTCCGAGGACCCGGTGACGGGGAGCATCAACGCGGGGATCGCCCAGTGGCTGATCGGCAGCGGCGTGCTGCCCGAGCGCTACACGGCCGCTCAGGGGGCGGCGTTGGGCCGAGCCGGGCGCGTGCGCGTCGAGAGCACGGACGGCGCGATCTGGATCGGCGGCGCGACGGTGACCCTGATCGACGGGGTCGTCGAGCTGTAGCGGGTACGCCGGGGGCGGCGCGGCTCAGCTCCCGAGGAGGCGCTGGACGACCGCGAGGACGTCCTCGGCCTCGCCGCGCGACTGCGATCCCGTGGGGAGCAGGGCGGAGTTGTAGTAGAGCCCGTCGCTCATCAGGACGATCGCCCGGGCGACGAGCGGGTCGCCCACGGCGTCGGCGACCACCTCGTTCCAGCTGTCGTGGATCCGCGCGAGGCCCCCGCTGGCGCGCTCGTCGTGCCCCTGCGCGATGCGCGACACGGCGAGGATCGTGCGGTCGAAGGCCGAGTCGGCGGCGAAGGAGGTGCGCAGCAGGTAGGCGACCACGCCCTCGGGAGCAGCGAGGCTCTGCGCGACGTCCGCCTCCCGCCGCGCGTCGAGGCGCTGCAGGAGCCCGTCGACGAGGGCGTCCTTCGAGGGGAAGTGGTAGAGCAGCCCGCCCTTGGAGACTCCGGCCTCGCGGGCGACGGCGTCGAGGGTCGCGGCGCGCTCGCCCTGCTCGATAAGGAGCTGCTCGAACGCGTCGAGGACGCGGTCGCGGGCGGGGGCAGGAGGCACGGCGACCATCCTACGGCGGATCAGTGGCGACTGTACCGGCTGGACGGTATACTCTCTCCGTTCTCCTCTGAAAGGTCGTCCCCGTGTCCGCGCGCACCGCTCCCGTCTGCACCCACGACACCGCCGGCGCCGCCGACCGGGTCGGGCGACGCGCCTGGGTGGCGCTCGCGGTGCTGATGCTCCCGGTGCTGCTGGTCTCGGTCGACAACACGGTGCTGAACTTCGCGCTCCCCTCGATCGCCGAGGATCTGGGCCCCTCCGGCACCGAGCTGCTGTGGATCGTCGACGCCTACCCGCTGGTGCTCGCGGGCCTGCTGGTGGCGATGGGCAGCCTCGGCGACCGCGTCGGGCGGCGGCGCCTCCTGCTGGTCGGCGCGGTCGGCTTCGCCGCCGTCTCGGTCGTGGCCGCGTTCGCTCCCACCGCCGCGGCGCTCATCGGCGCCCGCGCGGCACTGGGCTTCTTCGGCGCGATGCTGATGCCCTCGACGCTCTCGCTCCTGCGCAGCGTCTTCCCCGACCGCGACCAGCGCCGCCTCGCGATCGCCATCTGGGCGACCGGCTTCGCCGTGGGCTCGGGCATCGGCCCTCTGGTCGGCGGCGTGCTGCTCGAGCACTTCCCCTGGGGGTCGGTGTTCCTGCTCGCGGTGCCCGTGCTGCTCCCGCTGGTCGTCCTGGTGCCGATCCTGGTGCCGGAGTCGCGCGACCCGCAGCCCGGCCCGGTCGACGTGGTCAGCATCCTGCTGTCGCTGGCGACCATGGCGCCGGTCGTCTACGCGGTCAAGTCCTTCGCCGAGCACGGGATCGACGCGGTCGGCGTCGCGGCGCTCGTCGTGGGCGTCGTCTCGGGAGCTCTGTTCGTCCGCCGCCAGCAGCGCCAGGCCTCGCCGATGCTCGATCTCTCGCTCTTCCGCCGCGGCTCGTTCAGTGCGGCGATCGTGGTCAACCTCCTCAGCGTCACCGCGCTGGTCGGCGGGCTCTTCTTCCTCTCGCAGCACCTGCAGCTCGTGGTCGGGCTCTCGCCCCTGGAGGCGGGCCTCGTGCTCGTGCCGGGCCTCGCCGTGATGATCCTGGCCGGGCTCGGCGTGGTGCCGATCGCGCGCCGCGTCGCTCCGCGCCTCGTCGTCCCGGCCGGACTGCTGGTCTCGGCCGTCGGGTACATCCTGCTGGCCCTCGGCAGCGGGGCGCCCGGAGGGGCGTCCGCGCTCACCGTCGCCGTCGCCTTCGCGTTCCTCGGCCTGGGCATCGGTGCGGCCGAGACGGTGTCGAACGAGCTGATCCTGGCCAACGCGCCCGCCGACAAGGCCGGTGCGGCCTCCGCCGTCTCCGAGACCGCCTACGAGCTCGGTGCCGTCCTCGGCACCGCGACGCTCGGCACGGTCCTCACCGCCGTGTACCGCGGGGGAGTCGTGCTGCCCGAGGGCCTCGACGCCGCGCAGGCGCAGCGGGCCGGGGAGACCCTCGGCGGCGCCGTCTCGGTCGCCGGCGAGCTGCCCGCCGACTCCGCCGCGAGCCTCGTCGCGTCGGCGAGCGCGGCGTTCGACTCGGGCGTCGGCTGGTCGGCCTGGCTCGGTGTCGTCCTCGTGCTGGCCGCCGCCGCGGTCGGCGCCTGGCGCCTCCGCCGGAGCTGAGGCTCCTCCTCTCCTCCCGAGGGAGGCCGCCCGGGACGCGCAGCGCCTCCCGGACGGCCCTCGCCAGCCCGACGGGGGCGCGTGCCCCGGACCGCGGCGCGGGCGGGCCGCGAGTACGCTGGGGGGACTCCGACCCCGTACGCCTGAGGACCGCCATGCCCCGCACCGTGAAGCTCGCCGTCATCCCCGGAGACGGGATCGGGCCCGAGGTGACCGCCGAGGCCGTCAAGGTCCTCGACGCCGTCACCACCGACTCCGACCTGGTGCTCGAGACGACCACCTTCTCGCTCGGCGCCGCCCGCTACCTCGAGACCGGCGACGTCCTCACCGACGAGGACCTCGCGGCGATCGCGGGGCACGACGCGATCCTCCTGGGCGCCGTCGGCGGAGCACCGGGCGACCCGCGCCTCCGGGACGCGAACATCGAGCGCGGGCTGCTCCTGCGGCTGCGCTTCGAGCTCGACCACTACGTCAACCTGCGGCCCACCCGTCTCTACGCGGGCATCGCCTCGCCGCTCGCGGCTCCCGGCGAGGTCGACTTCGTGGTCGTCCGCGAGGGCACGGAGGGCCCCTACGTCGGCACCGGCGGCTCGATCCGGCAGGGCACCCCGCACGAGGTCGCCAACGAGGTGTCGGTCAACACCGCCTACGGGGTCGAGCGCGTCGTCCGCCACGCGTTCGAGCTCGCCCGCGCGCGGCGCTCCCGGCTGACGCTCGTGCACAAGACGAACGTCCTCGTCTTCTCCGGCTCGCTCTGGAAGCGGATCGTCGACGAGGTGGGGGCCGCCTTCGAGGACGTGGCCGTCGACTACCTCCACGTGGACGCCGCCACGATCTTCCTCGTGACCGACCCTGCTAGGTTCGACGTCATCGTCACCGACAACCTCTTCGGCGACATCCTGACCGATCTGGCCGGCGCGATCAGCGGCGGCATCGGACTCGCGGCCTCGGGCAACATCAACCCCGACGGCGCGTTCCCCAGCATGTTCGAGCCGGTCCACGGATCCGCGCCCGACATCGCCGGACGGCAGCTCGCCGACCCGACCGCCGCGATCCTCTCGGCTGCGATGCTGCTGGACCACCTCGGCCGGAGCGACGAGGCCGCCCGCGTCACCGCGGCCGTGACCGCCGACATCGAGTCGCGCGACGGCACCCCGCGCTCCACGGCCGCGATCGGCGACTCCGTCGTCGCCCGCCTCCGCTGATCCCCCGCAGAAGGACACCACCACGATGAGCACCGACTCCGCCCCCGCCGACCTCGCCTTCGAGGTGACCGCCGCCCCCGCGCCCCGCTCCGCCGAGGAGCGCGCCCGGATCCTCGCGAACCCCGGCTTCGGCATGCACTTCACCGACCACATGGTCGGCCTCCGCTGGACCCGCACGGACGGCTGGCACAGCGCCCGCGTCGAGCCCTACGGCCCGCTCGCGCTCGACCCCGCCGCCGCCGTCCTGCACTACGCGCAGGAGATCTTCGAGGGGATGAAGGCCTACCGCCACGAGGACGGCTCCGTCTGGACCTTCCGCCCGGAGGCGAACGCGCGCCGCCTGCAGCGCTCGGCCCGCCGCCTCGCGCTGCCGGAGCTCCCGACGGACCTCTTCGTCGAGTCGCTGCGGCAGCTGATCGCGGTCGACGGCGACTGGGTCCCCTCGGAGCCGGAGACCAGCCTCTACCTGCGCCCGTTCATGTTCGCGCAGGAGGCGTTCCTCGGCGTGCGCGCGGCCGAGGACGTCGGCTACTACGTGATCGCCAGCCCCGCCGGCGCCTACTTCTCGGGCGGCGTCGCCCCCGTGTCGATCTGGCTCTCCACCTCCTACGCCCGGGCGGGCAAGGGCGGCACGGGAGCGGCGAAGACGGGTGGCAACTACGCCTCCTCCCTCCTCCCGCAGCAGGAGGCCTACAGCCACGGCTGCGCGCAGGTCCTCTTCCTCGACTCGCAGGAGTCGCAGTGGATCGAGGAGCTCGGCGGCATGAACGTGGTGCTGGTGAAGAAGGACGGCACGCTGGTCACCCCGGAATCGGACTCGATCCTCGAGGGCATCACGCGCGACAGCGTCCTGCAGCTCGCCGAGGACCGCGGCCACCGCGTCGAGCGGCGCCGCGTGAGCATCGACGAGTGGCGCGACGGAGTGACCTCCGGCGACGTGGTCGAGGTGTTCGCCTGCGGGACCGCCGCCGTGATCACCCCGATCGCCGAGCTCAAGGGCGAGGGCTTCTCCGTCGGCCGCGAGGGCGCGCCCGCCGGGGAGCTCACGATGTCGCTCCGCGAGGAGCTGACCGGCATCCAGTACGGACGCCGCGAGGACACGCACGGATGGATGACGAGGCTGGACGCATGAAGATCGCACGATTCGCCACGCAGCGCGACGGGGACAACGGGGGAGCGATCCACTTCGGGATCGTGGACGAGGACGACCTGGTCGTGCTCGCCGGCGACCCGATGTTCGCCGGGTTCGACACCACGGGGGAGCGCATCCCGATCGCGGAGGCGAAGCTCCTCGCGCCGGTGATCCCGCGCTCCAAGGTCGTCGGCATCGGGAAGAACTACGCCGACCACGCGGCTGAGATGGGCGGTGACGCCCCGGCGGAGCCGCTGGTGTTCCTCAAGCCGAACACGTCTGTCATCGGCCCGGACGAGGCGATCGTCCTCCCCGAGGACAGCCAGCAGGTGGAGTTCGAGGGCGAGCTGGCGATCGTGATCGGCGCCGTGGCCCGCAACGTCCGCGCAGAGGACTACGAGGACGTGGTCTTCGGGTACACCATCGCCAACGACGTCACCGCGCGCGACCTCCAGCGCTCCGACGGCCAGTGGGCGCGGGCGAAGGGCTACGACACCTTCTGCCCGCTCGGCCCGGTCATCGAGACCGAGTTCGTCTGGAACGAGAGCGCGATCGAGACGCGCGTCAACGGGCGCGTGCAGCAGTCGGGCAGCACCGGCGACATGATCCACGGGGTGCCCGAGCTCGTGGCCTACGTCTCGCGCATCTTCACGCTGCTCCCCGGGGACGTGATCCTCACGGGGACGCCCGCCGGCGTCGGGCCGATCGCGAACGGGGACACCGTCGCGGTGGACGTCGAGGGCATCGGCACGCTGTTCAACCCGGTGGTCGTCCGGCGCTGAGCCCGGGCCCTCCTCCGCGGAGGGACGAGCGCCTCCGGCCCGCGCGGATCCTCGGACCGCGCGGGCTGGACGCGCTCGAGCGGGACGTCAGTCGGTGCTCGCCGGGTCGCTGCCGACCGCGCCCTCGGTCTCGTCCGGCAGGTCGGCGTCGCCGGAGACGGTGTCCCCTCCGCTGTCGCCGTCGGTCACGGCGTCCGTGACACCGCGGTCGATCGCGGTGCCCCCGGGAGCGGCCCCCGCTGCGGAGGCGTCGGCCGCGTCCTCGCCGGGCAGCACCGTCTGCGCGCCGCCGGTGTTCGGGGCGGCGTCGCCGCCGGATCCGGGAAGGTCCTCGTTCACGTTCTGGTCGGCCATGTCGGCTCCTCTCGTCGGGGCTCCAGCCCAGCACGCGACGGGCCCGTCCGCAGGACGTTGACAGCGCGGGAGCGAGGGGGCAGAGGCGGGCCGTGAGGCCGGGCGACGCGCCTTCACCGTGCTCCCCGGCGCTGTCAAGCGGACTGCCTCCGGGGCCGTCTGGTCGTAGCGTCGAGCTATGAACTCCTCCCGTACCGACTCCGTCAGCCGCATCGCCCGGGAGGACTTCGGCTGGTCGTCGCTGCTCCCCGGTCAGCGCGAGGCGATCGAGTCGGCGGCCTCCGGGCGCGACACGCTGCTGGTGCTGGCGACGGGCGGCGGCAAGTCCGCGGTCTACCAGATCGCCGGAGCCGAGCGCGGCGGCGTCGTCCTGGTCGTCTCCCCGCTCGTCGCCCTGCAGGCCGACCAGCTCGCCGCGATCGAGGCGGCTCCGGCGGCCCCGCCCGCCGTCGCGATCAACTCCTCCCAGGGCGCCGCGGCCGTCGCCCGCGCCTGGGACCGGATCGACGAGGGCGGCCCGCTCTACGTGCTCCTGGCGCCCGAGCAGCTCGCCAAGCCCGAGAACGTGGCGCGCCTGGCGGCCGCGGGAGTGTCGCTCCTGGTCGTTGACGAGGCGCACTGCGTCTCCTCCTGGGGCCACGACTTCCGCCCCGACTACCTCCGCCTGGCCGATGTGCGCGGCGAGCTCGGCGACCCGCCGGTGCTCGCGATGACCGCCACCGCCTCCGGGCCGGTGCGCGACGAGATCATCGAGCGCCTCCGGATGACCGACCCCGAGATCCAGGTTCACGGCGTCGACCGTCCGGAGATCCGGCTGGTGGTGCACCGCCACGAGAGCGAGAACGAGAAGCGCGCCGCCGTGGTCGAGGAGGCGCGCAGCTGGACGGCTCCGGGCCTGGTCTACGTCGCCACCCGCAAGGAGACGGAGGCCTACGCGGCCGACATCGCGGCGGAGGGGCGCCGGGTCGCGGCGTACCACGCCGGACTCAAGGTGTCCGAGCGCAAGGTCGTGCACGAGCAGTGGCGCGCCGGCGAGCTCGACGTCGTCGTCGCGACCTCGGCCTTCGGAATGGGCATCGACCGGGCCGACGTCCGCTTCGTGCTGCACGCGACGACCACCGAGTCGCTCGACGCCTACTACCAGGAGATCGGCCGCGCGGGCCGCGACGGCGAGCCGGCCACGGGCGCGCTGCACTACCGCGCCGAGGATCTGGGTCTCCGCCGCTTCTTCGCCAAGCGCTCGGTCGACAAGGCCGCGCTGCGCGTGATCTGGGCGGCCGTCTCGGAGCAGCCGGGGCTCGACACCGCGGCTCTCGCGAAGGAGCTGGGGAAGCCGGCCCGCACGATCGCCCGGATCGTCAACGATCTCGCGGACGCGGGGCTGGTGGAGACCGGCTCCGGACTGCGCGCGACGCGCGAGGCCTCGGGCGACGAGGCCGTGCACGCGGTGAAGGAGGCTCTGGCCTCCCGCGAGCGGATCGCGGAGTCGCGCCTGTCGATGATGCGCGCCTACGCGGAGACCAGCCAGTGCCGCCGCCGAGTCCTGCTGGACTACTTCGGCGTGGAGTCGGCCGAGTGGTGCGGCAACTGCGACGGCTGCGAGCGGCACGAGGCGAGCGGCGAGACCGTCGAGGCGCCCGTGGACGCCCCTCTGAACGTCGACGAGTCGGTGGAGCACCGCGAGTGGGGCGCCGGCACCGTGATGAGCGTGGAGGCCGACCGGGCGACGATCTTCTTCGAGTCCGAGGGCTACAAGGTGCTGTCGTTCCAGGCGCTCGAGTCCGGCGTCCTGCGCGAGCGCGAGCACGCCTCCGCCTGACCCCGGCTCTCCGCGCCGGCCGATCGCCGCTCGCGGGACGCCGCTCCGGTGCGGCAGGCACGGCGTGCCGTGCACCGGAGCGGCGTCCCGCGGAGGGGGTCAGACCTTCGAGACGGCCGAGCTCACGTCGGTGGGCTTCTCGTAGTCGCCGTCCGGGATCGCACGGAGGGCCTCGAGGACGTCGCCGTCCGCGCCCTCCTTCTCCGCGGTCTCGACGATCGTGTCCTTCGAGGCGGGGTAGTCGATGCCCGAGAGGTACTTCTGGATCTGGATCGGGTTGGGTGCGTCCATCGTGCTGTCCTTTCGTCGCCTTGCTGAGTGTTACGAGTGCTCTTCGGCGAAGAGCCGGTCGAAGGCGTCGACGCGCCGGTCGGTGACCGTCGTGGGCGTCTCGAGGTGCACGGCGCCGCTGGGCACGAGGCCCGCGCCGCCGAAGCGCTCCATGACGCGCCACTGCGCGGCGACGTCCTCACCGCTGTGCTCCGGGGGCAGGTGCTCCCAGAAGTCGAAGCCGCCGACGGCCAGGAGGGCGTCGCGGCGGTAGAGGACGCACGCGCCCAGCCAGGCGACCCGGTACGCGCGCCAGGCGCCCTCCGGGACGTCGAGGCGGGCGGCGACGTGCGTGAGATTGGCCGCGTTGTGCAGCGGCCAGCGCTCGAACTCCGGGGTTCCGCGCCGCACCCGCTCGGGCTCCACGCGCTCCTCCCAGGTCTCGAACGACTCGGTCTCCTGCGGGCGCACGTCCTCGAGGTAGGACAGGCCCTGCACCGCGGAGCCGACGAAGCCGCAGTCGAGGCGCTCGAGGGCCTCGTGCAGCCGCGAGAGCGTGCCCGGCTCGAGCCACACGTCGTCGTCGAGGAAGAGGACGGCCGGGGCGGTGGCGAGGGAGAGGAGGTAGTGCCTCTGCTCCGCGAGCCCGCGCCGGGGCAGGTGCCGGCGCACCACCGGAGCCCGGCCCTGCGCCTCCAGCACGCGCAGCATCGCGAGGATCGTCGGGTCGCTCTCGGCGACCGCGTCGTCGGACTGGGCGCTGACAATCACGCGGAAGGGCGGGTCGTCCTGGGCGGCGAGTCCGGCGAGCGTGGCGGCGAGCTCGGCACGGCGGCCGACCGTCGGCACCAGCACGTCGATCAGCGGCTGCCGGGGAGCCTCGGGGATCCCCCAGCGCCCGGACCACCGGCGGCTGGTCACGGCGCGGCCGATCGGATGCGCTGGACCATCTCGGTCGTGGAGTGCTCCGAGACGTAGCCGACCGTGGTGACGACGCCCCCGTAGGAGCGGACGACGGCCGCCTCCGCGAGCATGTCGGGGTTGTAGTCCCCGCCCTTCACGTAGACGTCGGGCTGCACGCGCTCGAGCAGCGGGATGGGGGTGTCTCCGCCGAAGAGCGTCACGTAGTCGACGCAGCCCAGCTCGGCGATCACGCCCGCGCGGTCGCCCTCCGGGTTGATCGGCCGTCCCTCGCCCTTCAGCCGCCGGACGGAGTCGTCGTCGTTCACCGCGACCACGAGCACGTCGCCGAGCTCGCGGGCCTGGCGGAGATACGCCGTGTGGCCGCGGTGCAGGACGTCGAAGCAGCCGTTGGTGAAGACCACGCGGCGACCGCGGCGCGCCTGCTCCGCGAGGACCTCGACGAGGGCGTCCTCGCCGAGCACGACGGCGCCGGGAGCGGCGAGGGAGGCGAGCAGGTCGTCGCCCGAGCAGACGGAGGTGCCGGGGCGCTGCACGACCACGTCGGCGGCGGCCTGCGCCAGATCGACGGCGGTGGCCAGGGAGCGGCCGGCGGCGAGGGCGAGGGTGGCGGTCGCGGCGAAGGTGTCGCCGGCGCCGGACGCCTGCTTCTCCTCCGCGGGCTGAGCGAAGGTGCGGCTGACCGTGCCGTCGGCGTCGAGGGCGGTGGAGCCGTCCCGGTCGAGGGTGACCACGACGTGCCGGGCGCCCGAGCGGGCGCGCAGGTCGTCCGCCGCGTCGCGCACGGCGGCGGCCCGCTCCGTCCCGCGCCCGAGGGAGCCGCCGAGCAGCCGCTCCGCCTCCTTGGCGTTCGGGGTGACGAGGTCCGGCCGGGCGAAGGCCCAGTCGGCGAGCTCGTGCGCGTCGATCACGAGGAGGCCGGGGCGCCCGACGGCGAGCAGGCGTTCGACGGCCTCGCGGAGGATCCCCGAGCCGTAGTCGCAGACCAGGACGGCGTCGGCGCCCGCGGCGGCCTCGGCGGCGGCACCGGCGAGCAGGGCCAGCTCGTCGTCGGCCGGGTGGTGCGGGCCGGAGTCGACGCGCAGCATCACGCTGTCGCCGCCGACCACGCGGGTCTTGATCGTCGTCGCAGCGCCGGTGCGGACGACCCGGGAGGTGTCCAGGCCGGCCCGCTCGAGGGCGCGCACGAGCCGGTCGCCCTCGGAGTCGCGTCCGGCCACGCCGACCGTGCGGACGACGGCGCCCAGCGCGCGCAGGTTGGCGGCGGTGTTGGCGGCCCCGCCCGCGACGTCGACGACGTCCTCGAGCCGCAGGACCGGCGCGGGCGCCTCCCGCGTGACGCGCTCCGCCTCGCCGAGCCACCAGGAGTCGAGGATGAGGTCCCCGATCACGGCGACGACCGGCGGGCGCTCGTGGACGTGCGCCAGGAGGGCGCTCGCCCGCTGGAGCGCCGAGCCCTCGAGGCTCATCGCGCGCCTCCCGGCAGAACGGGCAGGCCGAAGTGCACGACCGTGGTCGTGGTCATCTCGTCGAGCAGCTCCGGGCCGTAGCCGAAGCCGGAGCCGGACGCTCCGCGGGGCTGGGCGCTGCCGCCCGGGGCTCCTCCGAAGACGCCGTTGACCTTGACGGTGCCCACCGGCAGCGTCGCCGCGGCCCGATGGGCGTGCTCCATGTCGGCGGTGAGGATCGAGGCGGCCAGACCGTAGGGGCTCGCGGCGGCCAGGTCCAGGCCCTCGTCGAAGGAGTCGACGACGCGGATCGGCGCGACGGGCCCGAAGGTCTCCTCCGTCATCACCAGCATCGACTCGGTGCAGTCGGCCAGGACGGTCGCGGGGTAGAAGGTGCCGTCCCCGGGAGTGCCGCCGGTGAGGGCGCGCGCGCCGCTGCCGAGCGCCTCCGTGACGTGCTCGTGGACGGCGTCGCGCATGCGGGCGTCGACGAGGCGGGGGAGCGGGCCCGCGCTCCAGCGGTCGGCCTCGGCGACCAGCGCCGCCGTGAACGCCTCGGCGATGTCGCGGTGCACGTAGATCCGCTCGACGGAGGTGCAGATCTGGCCGGCGTTGGCGAAGGCGCCCAGCGCGGCCTGCTCGGCGGCCCAGACCGGGTCGACGTCGCGGTCGACGACGAGCGCGTCGTTGCCGCCGTTCTCGAGGATCACGTGCCTGCCGGTGAGGGCGGCGACCCGGGCGAGCGCGCGGCCGGTGGCGGTCGAGCCGACGTGGGCGAGGACGTCGACGCCCTCGGTGCGCGCCAGCTCGTCGCCGACCGCCCCGTCGCCCTCGACCAGGGTCAGCACGCCCTCGGGCAGCGCCTCGGCGAGGATGCTCGTGAAGAGGGCGCCCGTGCCCGGACTGCGCTCGCTCGGCTTGTGCACGACGACGTCACCGGAGACGATCGCGGCGCCCAGGAGGCCCGCAGCGACGGCGACCGGGTCGTTCCACGGAGTGAGGGCGAGCACGACACCGCGCGGGTGCGGCAGGGCCAGATCGACGTTGAGAGCCCCTCCGCGCAGGCTCCTCCCGCGGTGCAGCGGGCCGAGCTCGGCGTACTGGAGCAGCGTGTCGACACCGGCGCGCACGCCGCCCAGCGCGTCGCCGGCGGGCTTGCCCGTCTCCTGCGTGTTGAGGTCGGCGAGCTCCTGCTCGCGCTCGGCCACGCGGTGGGCGGCGGCACGGAGCAGGGCGCCGCGCTCGGCGGGCGCGGTGGCGGCCCACGCGGGGAACGCGGTCCGCGCGCGGCGGACGGCGTCGGCGGCGGTCGTGGCGGGGGTCGTGATGTCGATGGTCACGGTCACCTCTCGGTCGGGGGCGCCCGCGGAGTGGCGGACGCATCTGTCCGGTACCCGGGTGGTGCGCGCCTAGACACGCCGCCTCGGGAATCCACCCCCGGATCGGCGACGGGCTCGCCCCCGATCCGGTTTCGGATCGGTCCCGGCGGGGAAGTGGAGGAGTGCACCGTCCCCGGAGCGGCGCCCGCGCGCCCTCCGCACCTGAGAGGAACCCGTCGTGGTCGCCATCGCCCCCCTCCGAGAGCCCTTCGCCGGAGTCGAGAGGATCGCCGTCCTGCGCGGCGGCGGACTCGGCGACCTGCTGTTCGCGCTGCCCGCCGTCGACGCCCTCGCGGCCGCCTACCCGGGAGCCGAGATCACCCTGCTCGGGACGCCCGCGCACCGGGTCCTGCTGACGGGCGTCGAGTCGCCGATCGCCGACGTCGAGATCCTGCCGGTGGCGCAGGGCGTCCGCGACGGAGAGGGGGAGGACCCCCGGGTCGTCGAGGACTTCACCGAGCGGATGCGCGCGCGCCGCTTCGACCTGGCCGTGCAGCTGCACGGCGGCGGGCGCTACTCCAACCCGTTCCTCCAGCGCCTCGGCGCGCGCCACACGATCGGGTCGCGCACCGACGACGCCGCGGAGCTCGAGCGCACGATCCCCTACGTCTACTACCAGCACGAGATGCTGCGGGCGCTCGAGATCGTCGGGCTGGCCGGAGCGCCCGCGACCCGCCTCGAGCCGGCGCTCGCCGTGGATCCGGAGCGGCGGGACCGCCTCGCCGCCGCGCTGCCCGCGGGCGGCCCGCTGGTGCTGATCCACCCCGGCGCGACCGATCCCCGCCGCCGCTGGCCCGCCGCCTCCTTCGCCGCCGTGGCGACGGAGCTGCTGGCGGACGGCGCGCGCGTGCTGGTGGTGGGCGACGCCTCGGACGTGCCCGCCGCCGACGAGATCGTCGCCGGAGCGCCGGGAGCGGTCTCCTGGGCGGGCGTCGTGGACCTCCCGGACCTCGCTCCGCTGCTCTCGCTCGCCGACCTCGTGCTCGGCAACGACTCCGGACCACGCCATCTCGCCGCCGCGGTCGGCGCTCCGACGGTCGGGGTCTTCTGGGTGGGCAACGCGATCAACGCCGCGGCCCTCGGGCGGCAGCGCCATCGGGTGCAGCTGAGCTGGACCACGCACTGCCCGGTCTGCGGGCGCGACGCCACGCAGGTCGGCTGGACCGCTCCGCGCTGCGAGCACGACGTCACGTTCGTCGGCGATGTGCGCGTCGAGGCGGTGCTCGAGGACGTCCGCGGGGTGCTCGCCTCCACCCGCTGAACCGCGAGACGCCACCTCGGTACGCGACGCGCCGGGGCGTGCGGACCGAGGCGGCGTCTCGCGGAGGGGGATCCGGGGCGCGCCCGGATCAGCGGATCACGGCCAGGACGGCTCCTCCTCGTGCGTGATGACGAGCTCGCGGACCTCGCAGCCGCGCGGCTGGCCGAGGACGAACATGACGGCGTTCGCCACGTTCTCCGGATCGTTCAGCAGCGCGTCCGGACCCGGCTTGTACTGCTCGTCGCGGTCGTCGAAGAAGCGCGTCTTCATGCCCGACGGGATCAGCGTGGTCACGCCGATCTCGCCCTTGGTCTCGGCCGCGAGCGCGCGGGTGAAGCCGAGCACGCCGAACTTCGAGGCGCAGTACGCGGTCGCGTCCGAGACGGCCTTGATCGCGAGCGAGGAGGCGACGGTGACGACGCGGCCGTGGGTCTCGGTGAGGAAGGGCAGGGCCGCCCGGACGACGGCCGCGGTGCCGAGGAGGTTGACGGAGATGACGCGCTCCCACTCCTCCGGCTCCACGTCCACGAGGCGGCCGCAGCGGTCGATGCCGGCCGCGGTCACGACGGCGTCGAGCCCGCCGTGCTCGCGGGCGATCTCGACGACCGCCTTCTCGGCCTCGCGGGTCTTCGCGACGTCGACCTGGTAGGCGGCGACGCCCTCCTTCACCGACGAGACGTCGCGGTCGAGCACGATCGGGGTGCCGCCGGCGGCGGCGACCGCGGCGGCGACGGCCGCACCGAGCCCGGAGGCTCCTCCGGTGATCAGGACGCGGCCGATGGGGGTGGGAGTGGTGCTCATGGTTTCCTTCCGGGGGTGGTCTGCGGGCCTCGTGGGCCGCGGGTCAGCCGACGCGCGCGAGCGCGGCGGCGAGATGGGTGGTCGAGCGGCCCGGGTGGTACGGCACGGTCAGGACCCGGCCGCCCCACTTCGCCACCGTCGCCGTCTCGGGGAGGGACTCGGCGGAGTAGTCGCCGCCCTTCACCCAGACGTCGGGGCGGATGCGGCGCAGCGCCTCGTCCGGCGTGTCCTCGCCGAAGACCAGCACGGCGTCGACGCACTCGAGCGCGAGCAGCAGGTCGACGCGGTCGTCCTCGGGGATGATCGGCCGTGCCGCGCCCTTGAGGCGCCGGACGGAGTCGTCCGAGTTGAGGCAGACGATCAGGCAGTCGCCGAGAGCGCGTGCTGCGGAGAGGGTGCGGGCGTGGCCGGCGTGGAGCAGGTCGAAGCAGCCGCCCGTCGCGACCACCGTTCCTCCTGCCGCGCGGACGGACTCGGCGACGCGCAGGGCGTCCACCCCGCCGCCGTGGAGGGGTGCGGGGTCGGCGGGAGCGGACAGTGAGGCGACCCCTCCCGCGAGGAGGTAGGCGCCGGCCGCGGCGACCGCCGCCTGCACCGCCTCCGAGGTGCTCGCGCCCTCGGCGAGGGCGACCGCGGCGGAGGCGGCGAACCGGTCGCCCGCGCCGCACGGGTCGGTGGGCGGCACGGCGACGGCCGGTGCGACGACCGGGACGCCGGCGCCGCGGGAGCGCAGCAGGGCGCCGGAGGATCCCATCGTCACGGTGACCGCACCGCAGCCCCAGCGCTCGAGGAGGGTGGTCGCGGCGGACTCGGCGCGCGTCACTCCGCGGCCGACGGCTCCCGAGAAGGCGGTGGCCTCGGCCAGGTTCGGGGTGGCGAGGGAGGTGGCGGCGACCGGCTGCGAGCCCCGCGGGTGCGGATCCCACACCAGCGGCACGGTGAGCGCGTCGAGCGCCGTGCGGAGCGACGGCTCCTCGGTCAGGCGGCGGCCGTAGTCGGCGACGATCACGGCGTCGGCGTCGGCGAGGGCGGCGAGCATCGCGTCGGTGACGCCGGGGACGGGCGGCGTCTCGCAGCCGCGGTCGATCCGCACGACGGCCTGGCCGGAGGCGGCGACGCGGGTCTTCACCGGCGTCGGCGCTCCCGAGGGCCCGGCGACCAGGCGGACGCCGGACAGCTCGGCGCGCAGCTCCGCCACGTCCGGATCCGAGTCCTCGGCGAGCGCGGTCACCAGCGTCACCTCGTGCCCGTCGCGGGCGAGCATCCGGGCGACCAGCCCGGCACCGCCGGCGCGGGCGCTGCGGGCCGACACGTCGACCACGGGGACGGGGGCGTCCGGGCTGAGCCGCTCGGCGGGTCCGGAGAGGTCGACGTCGAGCATCACGTCGCCGACGACGACGAGGCGCAGGCGGCTCACGAGGCGGCCGCCGTCCGCGCGCGGATCCGGTGCTCGAAGGCCCGGCAGAGCGCGTGCACGAGCACCAGCTGCGCCTCCTGCACGTTGGAGCCGTGGCCCTCGAGGGCGATCGCCTCGTCGCAGAGCTCGGTGAGCGGGTTCGGCCCCTCGCCGGTCAGCGCCCACGACCGGGCGCCCGCCGCACGGGCGGCCTCCGCGGCGTGGAGGAGGTTCGCGCTGCGTCCGCTGGTGGAGAGCAGGACCACGACGTCGCCCGCCCGGGCGTGCGCGGTGACCTGGCGCGAGAACACGTGGTCGAAGCCGTAGTCGTTGCCGATCGCGGTCAGGCTCGACGTCTCGGCGTGCAGCGAGATGGCGGAGAAGGGGACGCGGTCGCCGTCGAAGCGGCCGACGAGCTCGGCGGTGAGGTGCTGCGCCTCCGCCGCGGAGCCGCCGTTGCCCGCGGCGAGCAGGCGCGCGCCGGAGTGCAGGCGGTCGGCGAGCTCGACGCCCCAGGCGGCGATCCTGTCGGAGTGGCGCTCCAGCTGCGCGACCGCGTCGAGCGCGCGCGCCACGTGGTCGTCGACGAGGCGCCGGGCGGCGTCGGCCGGGGTGTCCAGAACGGTGTCGATGGTCGCGGTGTCGATGGTCATCGTCGCGGAGCCGCCTTCCGGGTGGTGGGGGATGAGGGTGCGCTCGTGGCGCCGGTGAGGAGCGACTCGTCGCCGAGGCCGGCGAGCGTCGTGACGTAGGCGCGCTCGGTGTCGGCGGCGACGCGGTCCCAGGAGTAGCGGGACTCGACGCGCTCGCGGCCGGCGGCCCCGTAGGCGCGGGCGCGGTCGGGGTCCTCCAGCAGCGAGCCGAGGGCGGCGGCCAGGGCGACCGGATCGCGCGGAGGCACGTGGACCCCGGTGACGTCCTCGACCACGGTGTCGATCAGGCCGCCCACGGAGGAGGCGACGACCGGCACGCCGCAGGCCATCGCCTCGAGCGGAGTGATGCCGAACGGCTCGTACCAGGGCGCGCAGACCACGACGTCGGCCGAGCGGAGCATCGCGGGCATCTCGGTCTGCGAGAGCTGGCCGACGAAGTCGACACGGTCCGCGACGCCGAGGCTCTCGGCCACGCCGTGCAGCCGCTGGTACTCGGGGTCCGCCGTCAGCGCGTCGCCGGAGCCGGAGCCCCCGACCACGACGAGCTCGGCGTCGTGGCCGGCCGCGACCAGGTGCGCGAGCGCCTCGATCGCGATGCCCATGCCCTTGCGCGGCACCAGGCGTCCGATGGTCATGAGCCGCGAGCGCTCTCTGCGGGGCGCGACCGGGCCCTCGACCGAGAACCGGTCGATGTCGACTCCGCAGGGCACCACCGAGATGCGCGAGGTCGGCACGCCGAGCCCCTTGAGCTCGAAGGCCTCGTCCGAGCAGGTGGCGACGACGCCGTCGGCCTTCTGGCCCACTCCGGGCTCGAGCCAGGCGCGCTCCTCGGGGCTGGTGTCGAGCGCGCCCTGCTGGCGGCGCTTGACCACGCCCAGCGCGTGGAAGGTGTGGAGGACGGGCACGCGCCGACCCGTGGCTCGCTCCACCCGCTCGGAGGCGTCGAGCGCGGCGACCCCGGACATCCAGAAGTGGCTGTGCACGAGGTCCGGCCGCTCCTGCAGCCACTCCTCGGCGAGGTCGACGGCGAAGTCGCCCATGAAGGGCAGCAGCTCGTCCTTGGACACCCGGCGCGGCGGCCCGGCGTCGATGTGCACGACCTCGACTCCCGAGGTGAAGGGCACGCGCCGGGGCAGGGAGGGGTCGTCGCGGCGGGTGTAGACGACCACGCGGTGGCCGCGGCGCGCGAGGGCGTCGGCGAGCGCCGCCACGTGGACGTTCTGGCCGCCGGCGTCGACGCCGCCGAGGGTCGCCAGCGGGCTCGCGTGCTCCGAGACCATGGCGATCGTGAGCGCGGGCGCGGAGGAGAGGTGCTGCTTCATCGGGTGCTCCCTTCCAGAGCGGGCTCCGGCGACCGGCGTCCCGGGAGGTCGGCGAGGACCTCGTCCCAGTCGCGGTGGAACCGGGCGAGGCCGTAGCGCGCGAGCGCGGCCTCGCGGGCGACGGCGCCGGCGCGGGCGGCGCGGTCCGGGTCCTCGACGAGCGCCCGGGCCGAGGCGACGAGGGCGTCGAGGTCGTTCGAGACCGCTCCGGCCTCGGGCGGGACGGCGCGCCCCGCCTCCGTCACGTCGAGCGCGACGACGGGCATCCCGAGATGCATCGCCTCCAGCAGCGCGAGGCCGAGGGAGGTCCAGCGGAACGGGTGCAGGTAGACCCGGCGGCGGGCCAGGGCCGCGTGCATCGCCTGCGTGCGGACGTCGCCGAGGACCGTCACGTCCTCCAGGCCCGGCAGCTCGGCGAGCCGGTCGGTCTTCATCCCGAAGACGTCCAGCGGAGCGACGGCGCCGAAGCGGGGGAGCAGGTCGGTCCCGGCGACCCGGCCCCGGCGGACGGGCTCGTTGACGACCACGCCGAAGTGCGGCAGCTCGCCGGTGTAGAGGGGACCCGGGTCGTGGATCCCGTGCTCGATCACCGTCGTCCGCGTCGATCCGGTGTCCCACATCAGGGCGTTGAAGTGGGTGACGTGGACGATCAGCAGGTCGTCGCGGTCGGCGAGCGGGTGGCGGTTGTCCGGCACGTCCCCGCGGGGTGTGTTGTGCTCCACGTAGACGGCGGGTACGTCGCGGCCGAGGCGTCGCCCGAGCAGGCGCTCGGCCTCGGCGAGCTCCTCGGGCCTCTGGAGGAGGACCGCGTCGACGTCGGCGTCGTGCAGCTCCTCGGGCGCGATCTCGACGGCGCTCGGCCAGTCGCGGCCGCCGGTGCCCAGGCCCCAGCCGTCGCGGGCCGGAGTCGTGGGGAGCAGGTAGGTGTGGGCGCCGCGGACGAAGGCGTCCGCCCAGCCGCCGTGCACGTGCCAGAGCAGGATCCTCATGCGATGGCCTCTCTCGGGGAAGTCGTGGGTCGGAGTCGGAGGGCGGCGGCGACCGCCTCCTCGGCGCTCACCCCCGCGAGGCAGGGATGGCCGGGGACGGGGCACACGCGGGCGCGCGAGCCGGCGCAGGGCGCCTCCTGGTCGCCGAGCAGCGCGACCGGGACGCCGTAGGGCGCCCAGCGCACGGCCGGGACGACCGGCGCGAAGAGGCTGACCACGGGGGTGCCGACCGCGGCGGCGAGGTGCGCGGGGCCGGTGTTGCCGCAGATCACGACCTCGGCGCCGGCCAGCACCTCGGCGGCGCCGGGGAAGTCCGTCGCCCCGCCGAGGTCGATGCCGCGGGTGCCCGCGACCTCGGCCGTGAGGGAGCGCTCGCCCGGGCCGCCGGTGACGACGACAGCGAGGCCCGCGTCCGCCAGCAGCTCGACGGCGCGGGCCGCGTTCGCCGCGGGCCAGGCGCGGGCGGGGACGGCTGCCCCGGGGTGCACGACCGCGTAGGGGCCGATCCCCTCGAGAGCGGCGGGCAGCACGCCCTCGCGGCGCACGCGGAGCCGTCCGTCGTCGCCGGCGGGCAGCGCGAAGCCGGCCGCCGCCGCGATCGCGAGCGCGCGCTCCGGCTCCGGCTGGTCCTCCTCGAGGGTCTCGCCCGGCACGAGGCGCACATCGAGCAGGGCGCCCGCGAAGTCGACTGAGGCGCCCGTGATGCGGGCGACACCGGCGAGGCGGAGCAGCAGGGCCAGCGGAAGCGGCGACTGGTGGAAGGAGGTGAGGATCACGGCCTCGTCCGGCGCGAACTCCTCGACGATCGCGCGCAGCTCGTCGACGAGCTCGGAGTCGACGGGGCGGGAGGCGTCGCCGATCCACGGGCACCACCAGGTGCGGACGGAGGAGGGACCCGGCAGCAGCGCGGCCGCGGGCGCTCCCTGCGGACCGCTCAGCAGCAGCACCTCGGCGTCGGCCGCGATCGCGCGGACGGCGGGTCCGCACAGCAGGACGTCTCCCGCGCTGTCCAGGCGGGCGACGAGCACGCGGCGCTTCACTCGGCGTCCTCGGCGGGCTGCATCGCGAGCAGCAGCTCGACCGCCTCGAGGAGCGTCGCCGCCTGCAGCGGAGCGGCGTCCACCTCCTCGGCGCGGGTGATCGGAGTCGGCACCAGCACTCCACGGGCGCCGGCCGCGGCGGCGGCGCGGACGTCGGCCCCGATGTCGCCGATCACGGCGAGGGACCGTGCCGGCAGTCCCAGCTGCTCGGCGGCGCCGAGCACCATGCCGGGCCGGGGCTTCCGGCAGGAGCAGCCGTCCTCCGGGCCGTGGGGGCAGAGCATCCACACGTCGAAGCCACCGAACAGCTCGTCCACGCGCCGGTTCACCGCGTCGGCCTGGCCGCGGTCGATGATCCCGCGGGCGATCCCGGACTGGTTGGTGACCACGCCCACGGCCAGCCCCGCCTCGCGCGCCCGCTCGACCGCGGCGACGGCGGTGGGCATCGGGGAGACCTGCGCTGGGTCGCCGTTGTAGGGCACGTCGACCACGAGCGTCGCATCGCGGTCGAAGAGGATCCCCCGCAGGCGCGGGGCCCTCGCGCGCTCGTCGGCGCTCCGGGAGGAGGAGTCGTTCACCTTCTCCTCGTACCCCTCGACCGGGGATGTAAACCCCCTTCCGGAGAAGTCGGTCCGTCCGGGCGCGTCGCTCGCATCTGCGGGCGGCGCGTCTGAGGTGCGCGCAGCGGGGTACGGGGACTCCGACAGGAAGGAGGCGCCGTGCGCGCTCTCACCGCCCCGGACGGGACTCCGGAGATCCTCGCGCTGCGCGCCCTCAAGCTCGGCGACCTGCTCGTCGCCGTCCCGGCGCTCAAGGCCCTGCGCCGAGGCTTCCCGGACCACCGGCTGATCATGGCGACCACGCCCTGGCTCGAGCCGATCGTCGACCTGGTCGAGGGCCTGGACGCGCTCGTGCCCACCCTCCACGGACTCGACGACCCGCTGCCGATGGCCGCCGGCCGCGTCGAGCTCGGCGTGAACCTCCACGGCAACGGCCCGGAGTCGCGGCTGCGGCTGCGCGAGATCGCGCCCGAGCGCACGCTCGAGTTCCGCGTCCCGGCGCTGGACCCGGGCGCGGGCCCGGAGGACCCGCGGCCGCTCTGGATCGACGGCGAGCTCGAGCGCGCCCGCTGGGCCCGCCTGGTGAACTCGATCGGTCTCGACGCCGACCCCGAGGACGTCGCGATCGCCGTCCCCGAGGAGCCCGCCTCGGCCCCCGGAGCCGCCGTCGTGCACATCGGGGCCTTCTACGGCTCTCGCGAGTGGCCGGAGGAGCGCTTCGCCGCGGTGGCGCGCGCCCTCACCGCCGAGGGGCACCGCGTCGTCTACACCGGAGGCGCGAACGAGGCCGACCGCGCCCGCCGCGTCGCCGAGCTCGCCGGCACGGGCGAGGTGCTGGCGGGGGAGCTCGCGCTCAGCGGGTTCGCCGCGGTCGTCGCGGCCGCCGAGGTCGTAGTGACCGTCGACACCGGAGCCGCGCACCTCGCCTCCGCGTACGGCGTCCCCTCGGTCGTGATCTTCGGTCCGGCACCGCCCGAGGCCTGGGGCCCTCCGGCCTCGGGGCCGCACGTCGTGCTGACCGACGCCTCCCTCCGCCGCGGAGACGTCTTCTCTGCCGAGCCGGACCCGGCGCTGCTCGCGGTCCAGGTCGACGACGTCCTCGCCGCCCTCGCGTCGCTCCCGTCGCGTGCCGAGGCCCACCTCAGGCGGACTTCAGCCGCGTCGCCGGTCGGACCGGAGTGACCGTGGCCACGCGGGCCCGGGGAGCACGCGGCTGATGGCTGCGCGAGGGGGCGCCGAGCCGGTCGGCGAGCTGCGCGAGGATCCGCCGCTGCAGGCGCGAGACCTGCATCTGCGTCGTCCCCAGGGCGTCGGCGATCTGCTGCTGGGTGCGCTCCTCGACGAAGCGCATCCGCAGGAGCTCGCGCTGGCCCTCCTCGAGCTCGGCGAGGGCCTCGGCGAGCCCGTGCCGCCGGTCGATCTCGAGCAGCCGGTCGTCCTCGCCGCCGAGAGTGTCGCCCAGGCCGACGCCGCCCTCGCCCACGGTCTCGTCGAGGGAGAGCGGATGCCCCGCGAGGCGCGCGTCGGCCACCTCCGTCGCGTCCACTCCGAGGCGGCGGGCGATCTCCTGGTCGGTGGGGTGCCGGCCGAGCTCCTGCGCGAGCTCGTCGGCGACGACGGCGGAGCGGCGGTGCAGCTCCTGCACGCCGCGCGGCGGCCGGATCATCCAGCCGAGGTCGCGGAGGTGGCGCTTGAGCTCGCCGGTGATCGTGGGGACGGCGAACGCGGCGAAGCTGTCGCCGCGCTCGGGAGTGAAGCGGCGGGCGGCCTTCACGAGGCCCACGTAGGCGACCTGGCGCAGATCCGCCCAGTCGCCTCCACTCCGGGAGACCCGGCGGGCCATGGCCTCGGCCAGGCCCAGGTGGTCGAGCACGATGCGCTCGCGGATGCGCGCGCCCTCGGCGGCCTCCGCGCTCACAGCCGCCTGGAAGAGCGAGAGCGTGCGGGCGTCCTTCTCCTCCCGCGCCGCCTCGGTGAGGGCGCTCGGGCGGTCGGTGCGGGGGTCGAGATCGATCGTGCTCATCAGTGCTCCTTCCGGGCACGCTCGCGCGGAGGCCCGGCGCGGCCTGCGGTGCGGCGCTCGGGCCCTCTCGACGAGAGGCCCGGGGTCAGCGCACCACTGCTCCTGCTCGCTCGGGGAGTCCGTTGACTCGGAGCAGTGCTGTCCGGTAGAAGCAGTCGCCGCGAGGCGCGCACCGTGCCCGGGGCGGAGGCGCCACGGCCCCCGCGATCCCGGGCGCCGCACCGGCTCCCGCCGGTAGGATCGGCCTCGTATGTCTGAGCTCACCCCGCCCCTGGAAAGCGCGCCGGACGCGCACCCGTTCACGACCGCGACCGGGAGCGACGTCCGCGTCCGCTTCTGCCCCTCGCCGACCGGGACCCCGCACGTCGGCCTCATCCGCACCGCCCTGTTCAACTGGGCGTACGCGCGCCACACCGGCGGCACGTTCGTCTTCCGCATCGAGGACACGGACGCCGCCCGCGACAGCGAGGAGAGCGTGGAGCAGATCCTCGACGCGCTGCGCTGGCTGAAGCTCGACTGGGACGAGGGCGTCGGAGTCGGCGGCCCGCACGGCCCGTACCGGCAGTCCGAGCGCACCGATGTCTACCTCGACGTGATCGCGCGCCTGACGGCCTCGGGGCACCTCTACGAGAGCTACTCCACGGCCGAGGAGATCGACGCGCGCAACGAGGCGGCCGGCCGCGCGAAGCAGCACGGGTACGACAACCACGACCGCGATCTCACCGAGGAGGAGCGCGCCGCCTTCCGCGCCGAGGGCCGCGCCCCGGCGCTGCGCCTGCGCGTGCCGGACGCCGACCTGTCCTTCGACGACCTGGTCCGCGGCCCGATCACGTTCCCCGCCGGCTCCTTCAGCGACTTCGTCGTGGTGCGCCCCAACGGCCAGCCGCTCTACACGCTGGTGAACCCGGTCGACGACGCGATCATGCAGATCACCCACGTGCTGCGCGGCGAGGACATCCTCCCCTCGACCGCCCGGCAGATCGCGCTGTACCACGCGCTGATCGACATCGGAGTGACGACCTTCGTCCCGCGCTTCGGGCACCTCCCCTACGTGATGGGCGACGGCAGCAAGAAGCTCTCCAAGCGCGATCCGTCCTCGAACCTCTTCCACCACCGCGACCGCGGCTTCATCCCGGAGGGCCTGGTCAACTACCTCGCCCTGCTCGGCTGGTCGCTCACGCACGACCGCGACGTCTTCTCGATCGACGAGATGGTCGCCGCCTTCGACGTCGCCGACGTGAACCCCAATCCGGCCCGCTTCGACCTCAAGAAGGCCGAGTCGATCAACGGCGATCACATCCGCCTCCTGGCCGTCGACGACTTCACCGAGCGGACGATCCCGTACCTCGTGGCGGCCGGAGTGCTCGCGGGCGAGCCGACCGCCGAGCAGCGCGCCGTGCTCGACGCCGCCGCACCCCTCGTGCAGGAGCGGATCGGCCTGCTCGGGGAGGCCCCCGGCATGCTCGGGTTCCTCTTCACCGCGTCCGACGCGCTCGAGTACGACGAGGACGCGCTGAAGGGCCTGCCCGCGAACGCCGGCGAGGTGCTCGCCGCCTCGATCGGCGCCCTCGAGCTCGTCCCCGCGTCCGAGTGGCTGACGGCCTCGATCCAGGAGGCGCTCGCCTCCGCGCTGATCGAGGGCCTCGGCCTCAAGCCCCGCATCGCCTACGGGCCGCTGCGCACGGCGGTCTCCGGACGCCGCGTCTCGCCGCCGCTGTTCGAGTCGATGGAGATCCTCGGCAAGCAGGAGTCGATCGCCCGCCTCGACCGCCTGGGCGCTCACCTCGGCACCTCCCGGCAGGCCTGACCGTGGCGGAGACGGTCGGCGGACGCTACGACGTCGTCGTGATCGGCGGGGGCCCCGCCGGGCTCTCGACCGCGCTCAACCTCGTCCGGGCGCGCCGCAGCGTGCTGCTGCTCGACAGCAACCGCCCGCGGAACGCTGCGACCCTGCACTCGCACGGGTTCCTCACCCGCGACGGCATCTCGCCGCTCGAGCTGCGCCGCCTCGGCCGCGAGGAGTTCGAGCGCTACGAGGCCGCCGAGGTGCACAACGCCCTCGTCACGTCGGTCGAGCGCTCCGGCGGCGAATTCGTGGTCGGCGCGCGCGGCGTGCGCGGCAGCGCGGACCGCTCGGTCGTCGCCACCGCCGTCGTGGTCGCCGCGGGGCTCCTCGAGACGCCGCCCGCGCTCCCGAGCCTGCGCGCCTACTACGGCACCGCCGTGCACAGCTGCATGGAGTGCGACGGCTACGAGAAGGCGGGGGAGGCGCTCGCCCTGATCGGCGAGACCGACGACCTCGCGGAGCGGGCCATGCTCCTCTCGCAGTGGTCGACCGACCTGATCGTCTTCACCAACGGCGTCGGGACGGTGAGCGACGCCGACGAGTCGCTGCTCGCCTCCATCGGCATCCGGGTCGACCGGCGCCCGGTCGCCGACCTCGCCGGGGAGCGCGCCGAGATGACCGGCGTCCGCCTCGTCGACGGCGACGTCGTGCCGCGCACCGGCGCGTTCGTCCGCCCCGTCTGGACGCCCGCGCTGGACTACCTGGACGCGGCCGGCCCCGACCGCGACGCCGACGGCTTCCTCCGCGTCGACGCCGGTGGCCGCACGTCCGTCCCCGGCCTCTACGCCGCCGGCGAGGTCACCCCTCCCGGCCCGCAGCAGCTGATCGTCGCCGCCGGATCGGGCGCCCAGGTCGCCTCCGCGATCAACCGCGACCTCGTCCGCGCCCGCCTCGGCGAGGCCGCCCCGGAGTCCGAGGGCAGCGTCGTCCGCGGCTCGATTTGAGCGGGATGCCCGCGTAGGGTACTGTCGTCTCTCGGCGCTCGGGTCCCGATCCGGTCGCCGCCTGGTCCCGGGATCACCTCCGGATGACCATTGGGGTATGGTGTAATTGGCAACACGGCTGATTCTGGTTCAGTTGTTCTTGGTTCGAGTCCAGGTACCCCAGCACTGATCTCCTCCGCGGCACTCCGCGCGACGCCCTCGTTCGTGGCGTCCTCGTCCGGGCCCGCCCCCTCGCGAACCGCTCTCGGCGGCGTCCGCAGTATCCCCCCTCCGGCCGACGCGGCCGTCCGAGGCGCTGTGACACGATGGAACCTGTACGTCTCTCAGGTACCCGCGTCGCGCGGGTCGGACGAAAGGTCGCCCGCCCATGGAACCGGATCTCCTCTGGATCGTCCTCGCCGGAGTCGCCGTCGGCGCACTCCTGCTGATCGCCCTCATCGGCTTCTTCCTCTTCCGCGCCTGGTACCAGGTGCCGCAGGCCGACGAGGCGATCGTGATCGTCGGGAAGAAGCAGAAGGGCGAGGACGGCCTCACCTCGAACATGACCGTCATCACCGGCGGCGGCGCGTTCGTGAACAAGCTGACCCAGCGGTCAGACCGCATCTCGCTGCGCTCCCGCCAGATCAAGATGGAGCCGGTCGCGCAGACCAAGAACGGCGTGACCATCCACCTGGCGGGCGTCGCCCTGGTCAAGATCGGGTCCACGGCCGACCAGGTCCGCGCCGCCGCCGAGCGCTTCGCGTCGCAGGACCAGTCCATCGACGTCTTCACGACCGAGCAGCTCGAGGGCGCCCTCCGCGGCGTCGTCGCCAAGCTCAGCGTCGAGGAGGTCATGCAGGACCGGCAGAAGCTGGGAGACGAGATCGCCGAGGGCATCAAGGGCGACCTGCTCGCCCAGGGCCTCGTCCTCGACTCCTTCGCGATCCAGGGCGTCACCGACCGCAACGGCTACATCGAGGCGCTCGGAGCGCAGGAGATCGAGCGTGTCCGCCGCGAGGCCGACGTCGCGCGGATCA
The DNA here is from genome assembly GCF_002931195.1 of Rathayibacter sp. AY1C2. Taxonomy (NCBI): domain Bacteria; kingdom Bacillati; phylum Actinomycetota; class Actinomycetes; order Micrococcales; family Microbacteriaceae; genus Rathayibacter; species Rathayibacter sp. AY1C2. The sequence continues at coordinate 107,254 of NZ_PSWG01000005.1, forward strand.
ACGCCGCCCGCGAGGTCAAGGCCCGCCAGCTCGCCACGGACGAGGCGAACCTGATCGAGCAGACCGCCTACGACAAGAACACCGCCGCCGCCAAGTCCGAGGTCGGCCGCGCCAACGCCGAGGCCGAGCAGGCCGAGAACCTGGCCCGCGCCGAGCGCGAGCAGGCCGTCCTCGTGCAGCGCGCCGAGAACCGGCAGGCCGAGCTCGACGCCGACGTCAAGCGCGTCGCGGACGCCGAGAAGTACCGCCGTCAGACCGAGGCCGACGCCGACGCCTACGGACGCGAGAAGAAGGCCGAGACGGACCGCCAGGTCGCGCAGCAGGTCTCGGACGCCGAGGCGTACGCCGTCCAGCGCCAGGCGGAGGCGCGCCAGGCGTCCGCCGCCGCCGAGGCCGCCGCCGTGAGCGCCCGCGCCGAGGCCGAGGCCCACGCACTGCGGGCCAAGGCGGGCGCAGAGGCCGAGGCGCTGCGCGCGAACGCGACCGCCGAGGCGGAGGCCATCCGCGCGAAGGGCGAGGCGAGCGCGGCGGCCATCGCGGCCGAGGCGGAGGCGCTCCGCGAGAACCAGGAGGCGATCCTGGGTCGCGAGCTCATCGGGCAGCTGCCCTCGCTCATGGCCGAGTTCGCGAAGGGCTACCAGAACGTCGGCTCGGTGACGCTGATCGGCGGCGACACGGCCGGCACCCACATCGCGCGCGAGCAGGCGGCGGGTCTCGCCGCGACGTTCGACAGCGTCAGGTCGGCGACCGGCGTCGACCTCGGCGCGATCCTCCAGGGCCAGGCCTTCGGCCGGGGGATGGCGACCGGCGGCACCGTGGTGCCGACCGGCGCGTCGGTGCCGACCGGACCGGGTGACACCCCGCGTCCGTCCGGCGCCGGCGACCCGACCGCCGTCGCCTCCACGAGCTGACCGCAGGGTCCCGCTGATTTCCGGCGGTTCCACCACCGCCGCCGTGCTCGTCGGTGGGCGCCCGTCGGCGTCCGCCCTCGAGTACGGCGTGCGGCGTTCTGCGCGACCGGGTCGTGCCCCTTCCCGGAGTCGAGCAGCCCCCGCTCAGGCCAGCGGCTTGCGCATCTGCAGGGAGGTCGTCTCGTAGCCGAGCGACTCGTACAGCGTCCGCGCGGCGGTGTTGAAGCCGAACACGTTCAGCGCGAGGGCGGAGCCGCCGCGGGAGCGGACGTGCGACTCCGCGAGCAGCATCGCCGCCCGGCCGAGGCCGCTGCCGCGCTCGGCGGCGTCGATCTGCACGTCCCAGACGTACCCGACGCCTCGAGTCCGCTCGGGTGCGGGCCGAGCCAGAGCGACCCGACCGCGCGGCCGTACTCGGAGACGAGGAGCACGTCGTGCCCGGCGGCGGGGGAGCCGCCCGGGAAGTACTTCTCGTACGAGGCGTTGGCGTTGCGCGTCGCGGCCGCCTCGTCGTCGCCCGCGCGCATCCGGTCCTCGATGTACGCCGAGCGCTCTACCCGCATCCAGGCGGCGAGAGCGGCGGCGGGCATCGGCTCGAGCGTGACGGTCATAGCCTCACGATCCCACTCCTCACCGCCCCCCGCGATCGATCCGCCGCGGACGGCCCGCAGGGGATCCGCGGACGGGCCGCTCGCGACGGATCGCCGCCGGCCCGGATCAGTCCGGGGTCCGCTCCGCGTGCTTCCGCTTCCCCAGGCGGGTGGCGAGGAACAGCAGCGTCCCCACGACCACGTAGCCCGCTGTCGCCAGCCAGACCACGCCCGTCTGCTGCGTCAGCAGCACCACGCTCGCGATGGTCGCGAGCACCGGCACCACCCGCGGCACGGAGTAGTGGGCGTGGTCGACGCGGTCCTTCTTCAGCACCAGCACCGACACGTTCGCCGCGATGAACACCAGCAGGAGCAGCAGCACCGTCGTCTCGGCGAGCGTGCCGACGTCGCCGATCAGGCTGAGCAGCATCGTCACTCCGCCGACGACCACGATCGACACCCACGGCGTGCGGCGGCCCGGCAGCACCTTCCCGAAAGCGCTCGGCAGCAGCCCGGAGGTGGCGAGCCCGAAGCCGACCCGCGACGCCATCACCATGAACAGCAGAGCGCCGTTCGCGATGGCGACCAGCGCGATCAGGCCGAACAGCCACGGCGGCACCGCCACTCCGCTCGCCGCGACCACGTCCAGCAGGGGGCCGCTGGAGGCCGCGAGCTCGTCGTTCGGCAGCACGATCACGGCGCCGAGCGCGATCAGGAGATAGACCACGGCGGCGGTGATCAGCGCACCGAAGAGGGCCCGCGGGTAGACCTTCGAGGGGTTCCGCACCTCCTCGGCCATGTTCGCCGCGGCCTCGAATCCGAGGAACGAGAAGAAGGCGACGATCGAGGCGGCGAACGCCCCCTGCAGCGGAGCGACGTCGGGGTTGAACTCGAGCACGCGGGAGGCGTCGCCGTCGCCGGAGCCGAAGAAGACCGCGGCGCAGACGATGACGATGACCAGTCCGCTCACCTCGATCACCGAGGCGACCAGGTTCGCCGTCAGCGACTCCTTCACCCCGCGCAGGTTCACCAGGGTGAGGATCGCGATGAAGACGATCGCGGTGGGGATCGGCGGCACGTCCAGCAGAGCCCCGAGGTAGTCGCCCGCGAACGCGTTCGCCAGGGAGGCGGCCGTCGTGATGCCGGAGGCCATCATCAGGAAGCCGATCAGGAACGAGAGGTACGGCTTCCCGAACGCGCGGTCCACGTAGCGCGCCGCCCCTCCGGCGTGCGGGTACTTGGTGATCAGCTCGGCGTACGTGCCCGCGGTGAGCAGGGCGACGACCAGCGCGATCAGCAGCGGCAGCCAGATCACGCCGCCCACGTCCTCGGCCATCGTGCCGACCAGGGTGTAGATGCCGGCGCCGAGCGTGTCGCCCACGATGAAGGCGAACAGCAGCGGCCCGGTGATCACCCGCTTGAGCGACGCCTTCCCGGGAGCGGTCTCGGCGGTGTCCGTCGTGTCGGTCATCCGGACACTCCACCGAAGCGGAGGGTCCGAGCGCAAGCCTCGCCGCCCGATCGCTGCGAGATTTCTCATCATCGCGACCCGTGTGGCAGGGGCCCGGGCGGCGGGGACTCCCACAGCGCGCTGATCCCAGGACTCGGGCGATCGGCCGCATCAGAGGGAGCGGACCCGGTGCGCACAGGGTGAACAGGGGGCGACCGCGCGTGCCGCCGCGCGCCCGCACTGGGTAGGCTGGAGCGCTTCGTCGTGAGTGGAGCGGTCGCGGAGGAATCATGGGCAAGAAGCGCAACCAGGGACGATCCGGAGGCGGTCAGGGCGGGTCCGGCGGTCAGGGCGGCGGCCGCACGGCCGAGACCGCGCTGATGGTGCGGTTCCGCAGCTGGTACCGCTCGCACCTCGCCGAGGTGGGAATGCAGCACGAGCACCTCGAGGCCGACGAGGCCGTCGAGGTGCTGACCGACCTCTTCGCGATGACCCGCGACCTGCGCCCGCGCGGCTCCTTCGCCCAGCCCGACGCCGAGCTGCTCGAGGCCGTCTTCGACCAGATCGAGGCCGACCTGTCGGGGGAGGAGAGCGAGGCCGACCTCGACGACACCCTCTTCACCGTCGCCGAGGTCGTCGAGCACTTCCTCGACTTCCTCACCGACGAGGACCTCTGGACCGGCACCGACGAGGAGCTGGACGAGTGCCAGGCCGTCCTCGACGAGGTCCTCGACCTCGCCGGCTCCTTCGTGGAGGCCGTGCTCGACGACCTCGCCGAGCTCGACGAGGTCCCGGCCGAGGAGCAGCTCTCCGCCGTGCGCGCCACCGCTCTCGTGCACGCCGCCGACGTCGTGGTCGAGCACCTCGCCGCCGACGACGGCGCGACCCTCACAGAGCGCGCCGCCCGCGAGATCGCGGTCGAGGCGGGCATCTCCTCCGCGGGATCCACCCCGAGCGACGACTCCGTCCGCATCCCGGTCTCGGCCTGGTGGGACGCGCTGGTCGGCTCCGCTGTGCTCGAGCAGGAGGGATCCGCCGCAGGTCTCGGCGAGGCCGCCGTGCTCTGGCGCAGCTCCGATGCCCACGAGGCCGCCGCCGAGCGCATCGCCTACGTCGCCCGCTTCCTCGAGCAGTGGATCCTCAGCGCCCAGACCGCGCTGGCGGCCGCCGACACCGAGGACGGCGCCTTCTCCCCGGAGGAGCGCGCGGTCACCACCACCGATGCCGTACTGGTCCGCATCGCGGTAGCCTGCCAGGCCGAGATCCACCCGGGCCTGGTCGTCGGCGAGCTGGTCGACGAGCTGGCAGCCGACTCCGGAGTCTCGCTCGACGAGGCCCTCGACGAGCGCGAGCGCATGGTCGGCACGGCCGAGCGGATGCTCGACGACACCGCCGAGCTCGGGCTGCTGCTGCACTCGCCCGAGTTCGGCTACGCGGTGCCGGAGGGCCTGGCGCCCGTCCTCGCCTCCGTCGTCCGCGCGACGGTCGTCCTCCTCGGAGAGCGCGAGGCCACCCGCCTCGAGATCCTCGACGAGGCGACCCAGGACACGGCGACGGCCTACGCGCTCCACGTCGCCCTGCTCGGGACCAAGCCCGTCGTCTGGCGGCGCCTCGAGCTCTCCTCCGAGTCGTCGCTGCGCGATCTGCACCTCGCGCTCCAGCTCTCGCTGGGCTGGACCGACGCGCAGCCGCACTACTTCAGCGTGGGCGTGCCCGACGAGGAGCAGGCTCCGATCGGCTCGCCGTCCGACGCGGAGGAGTTCGGCGCCGACCTCGTGGACGAGGCGGGCGTCGCGCTCGCCGAGGTGCTCGAGCAGGAGCAGGACGAGCTCTTCTACGTCTACGACCTCGAGGACGAGTGGCGCCACGTCATCCGCCTGGAGGCGATCGCGCCGCTGTCGACGGCTCTGCCGCGCTGCACGGGCGCGCGCGGCGCGGCTCCGCTCGACGTGCCGGGAGGCCCCGCGGCCTGGGCCGACACGGTGCGGGCGGCGACGGACCCGTCCTCGGCTGACCACGCGGAGGCGCTCGAGGCTCTCGGCCTCGCCGCCGGAGCATCGTTCGATCCGGCCGCGGTGGACGTCGACGGCATCAACCGCTCGCTCGGACTCCTGCGCTCCGCCGTCTGACGCCCCGCCGAAGGGCGTCATCGGAGGAGGCCCCCGCTCCCGCTCACCGCGGGCGGCGGGGGCCTCCTCCGGTGCGGGGCGTCACGGGGTGAGCAGCAGCTTGCCGATGTGGCCGGAGGAGCGCATCACGTCGTGCGCCCGCTCGGCCTCGGCGAGCGGGACCACCTCGTCCACCACCGGGCGCACCGTCCCGGCGGCGACCAGCGGCCAGACCTCTGCGCGCACCCGCGCGACGATCGCGCGCCGCTCCTCCAGGGGCCGGGCGCGGAGGGTCGTGGCGTGCACCGCCCCGCGCTTGCGCATCAGGACCCCGAGGTCGAGCGAGCCCAGCGCACCGGACTGGTTGCCGATGAACACCACGCGCCCGCCCACGGCCAGCGCCTCCAGGTCACGGGCCAGGTAGTCGCCGCCGACGGGGTCGAGGATCACGTCGACGCCGCGCCCGCCGGTCGCCTCGCGGATCCGCTCGACGAAATCCTCCTCGCGGTAGTCGATCAGGACGTCGGCCCCGAGCGCGCGGCACGCCTCGAGCTTGCGGGGGCTGCCGGCCGTGACGGCGACGCGGGCGCCGAGGGCGGCGGCGACCTGGATGCCCGTGGTCCCGATCCCGCTCCCGCCTCCGTGGAGGAGGACGGTGTCGCCGGATCCGAGCCCGGCCACCATCACGAGGTTCGACCAGACGGTGGACGTCGTCTCCGGGAGGGCGGCGGCCGAGACGAGGCCGACGCCGTCCGGCACCGGCAGCACCAGGCCCGCGTCGACCGCGACGTACTCCGCGTAGCCGCCGCCGGAGAGCAGCGCGCAGACCTCGTCGCCCTCCGAGAACCCGGTCGCGTCCTCGCCGAGCGCGACGACCGTGCCGGACACCTCCATCCCGAGGATCTCGGAGGCGCCGGGCGGCGGCGGGTAGACCCCGCCGCGCTGGCCGAGGTCGGCGCGGTTGACGCCGGCGGCCGCCACGCGGACGAGGACCTCGCCGGGTCCGGGGGAGGGCGTCGGCACCTCCTCCAGCACGAGTCGGGAGTCGGGGCCGGGGTTCTCGATGCGGATCGCCTGCATGAGGGGGATGCTACGCCGCGGGCCTCGGCGCTCGCGGTGCTCCCGTCCGGCGAGGGGCCGGCTCATCGCTGCTCCGCCAGGAACGCCAGCACCGCGTCCTTGAAGCCCCGCGCGGGCACGGTGCTGGTGTGGTCGCGGCCGGGGACGCTCACGAACCGCGCCCCCGTCTCCGCCGCCAGCAGCTCTCCGCCGGGAGCGATCGGATCCGCGCCGCCGGTCACGAGCAGCGTCGGCAGGCCGGGGTGCCGCCCGTGCTCCGGGTGCGCCCCGCCGCGGACGCCGTCGGCCACCGCCACCAGTGCCGCGAGGTCGTTGCCCTGCACGCCCTCCGCCATGCCGATGAAGGCGCGGGTGAAGCCGTCGTCGATCTCGCCACCGGAGGCGACGCGGGCCCGGGCCGCCTCCGCGTCGAAGGAGCGGAGGGGCTCGCCCACGGTCAGCCCGCCGAGGCTCAGCGATGCGAGCCGCTCCGGGTGCTCGAGTCCCAGCACCCAGCTCATCCGGGCGCCGAGGGAGTAGCCGAGGACGTGGGGCGCGTCGAGGTCGTAGGAGTCGAGCACCCGCACCAGGTCGGCCACCATGGCGTCCACGCTGTAGGAGTCGGAGTGGTGCGGCTTCTCGCTCGCGCCGTGCCCGCGCTGGTCGAGCGCCACGACGCGGTACCCGGCCCGGTGCAGCGTCCGCAGCCAGCCCGACGTCTCCCAGTTGAGAACGGCGTGGGAGGCGAAGCCGTGCACGGCGAGGACGGTCGGGGCGCTCTCCTCGCCGACGGAGTAGGTGGCCAGCCGCACTCCGTCGTCGGCCACGACGTAGACGGGCGGAGGGAAGGCGATCACTCCACCACCCTGCCCGCCGCCGCGACGTGGAGGGGGGCACCGCGCCGCGGACACGCCGGGCGGAGTCCCAGGAGCGGAGAGCCGCCGTGCCCGGTGTCCCCGGACGGTCAGCGCGGCGGACGGGTGGAGCGGGCGAAGGGCACGGCGATCCAGAGGCGCACGGTACGGCCCTGGCCGGACCGGACTCCGAGGACGACGCACAGCACGAGGTTGAGCACGGCCAGCGCGAGGATCGCCGAGATCGTCGCGAGCGGCCAGTCGGCGCCGAGCGAGTCGCGCACCGATACCAGCGCGAGGTGCAGCGGGACCAGCATCAGCTGGAGCGCGAGGTAGGTGAGCTGCCAGTTGACGGCGACCAGCCCGTTCCGGTCGCTGAGGGTGCCGATCCGTCGCCGCGACCCCCACACCATCACGGTCGCCGTGAGGGAGATCACGGGGGAGATCACCACGAAGCCGGCGAGCGCCGACAGCCCGGCGAACCAGACGGCCCGGGCGCCCTTGCGGTCCCGGGTTCGGTGCCGCAGCTCGTCGTCGTCCATCGTCGCCGCCTCCTCGCGCCGGGACCAGTCTCGCACCCGCCCCCGCGTCGAGGCGGGGGATCGCCCCCGAGTTCCGGGGGTTCCCCGGATGGGGCGGGTCCGGGCTCGTCCGTAGCGTGGAGGCATCGCCGGAGCACACCGGCAGCACCGCCGGCCCGCCCGGCGGGACCGCATCCCGCCGGGCGACCGGCACCCGAGAAGGAGCACACCGTGACCACCGACGACCGCACCGCCCGCCTCTCCACACCCGCCGACGAGCAGCCGACCGTGGACCTGGGCGCGACCGCCGTCCTCACCGAGGAGCGGCCGTCCGCCGGGGAGCGCCCCGCCGCCGAGGAGCCCGCCTCCTCGCAGCAGGCCCGCGCCTCCTACGGCACCCCCGCCGTCCCGCCCGCGGCCCTCGCCCCGGCGCCCTCGACCCCGTTCTCGCTCACCAGCCTGATCCTCGGCGTCACCTCCGTCTTCTTCGGACTGACCGTGATCGCTCCGGCCGCGGGCCTCGTCTTCGGCATCCTGGGCCTGCGGAGGGAGCCGACCGGCCGCACGCTCTCGATCTGGGGCATCGTGCTCAACTCCGTCATGCTCGGCCTCGTCCTGCTCTTCGCGATCGCCGTGCTCGTCGTGGTCGTGCTCGTGCCGCTCGCGGCCCTCGCGTCGGGCAGCGACTACCGCTGATCCGCCGCTTCCCGCGTCCCGCGCCTCCTGTCCGCTCCGGCGGCGGGAGGCGCGGTCGTTCCGCGCCCGTCGACCGGACGCTCCGCGCCCGCGTCCGCCGCCGCCCCGCGCCCCGGCGATAGGCTGGCCGCGCAGTTCGCGAGCCCCCTGCACCCTCCGGGGCCGCACGACGACAGCAACGGAGCTGGACGTGACCCTCGCACCGAGCACCCTCCCCGACCGCGACCCGGAAGGCAGAGCCCTGGACGACACCGAGACCCCCGCCACGCGCACCGAGAGCGACTCCCTCGGCTCGATGGAGATCCCCGCCGAGGCCTACTGGGGCATCCACACGGCGCGGGCCCTCGACAACTTCCCGATCTCGAAGCGCCCCATCTCGATCTACCCCGATCTCGTCCGGTCCCTCGCCACGGTCAAGCTCGCGGCCGCCCGGGCGAACACCGAGCTCGGCAGCCTCGCCCCCGCCAAGGCCGAGCTGATCGACGCCGCGTGCCGCCGCATCATCGACGGCGAGTTCCACGACCAGTTCGTGGTCGGCGTGATCCAGGGCGGCGCCGGCACCTCGACGAACATGAACGCGAACGAGGTCGTCGCCAACGTCGCACTCGAGATCGGCGGCTTCGAGCGGGGCGACTACGCCCACCTGCACCCGCTCGACGACGTCAACCGCAGCCAGTCCACCAACGACGTCTACCCGACCGCGATCAAGATCGCGATGACCTGGTCGCTGCGCCGCCTGCTCGACGAGCTGGCGCTGCTGCGCGAGTCGTTCTCCCGCAAGGCGGTCGAGTTCGGAAGCGTCCTGAAGGTCGGCCGCACGCAGCTGCAGGACGCGGTGCCGATGACGCTCGGCCAGGAGTTCCACGGCTTCGCGACGACCCTCGGCGAGGACCACGCCCGCCTCTCCGAGACCATCTGGCTGCTCGCCGAGGTCAACATCGGAGCCACCGCGATCGGCACCGGCATCACCGCCGATCCGCGCTACGGCGCAGCCGCGGTCCGCCACCTCAACGAGATCACCGACCTCGACCTCGAGATGGCGCAGGACCTCGTCGAGGCGACGAGCGACACCGGCGTCTTCATGTCGTTCTCGAGCGCGCTCAAGCGCTCCGCGATCAAGCTGTCCAAGATCTGCAACGACCTGAGGCTCCTCTCCTCGGGCCCTCAGGCCGGCTTCGGCGAGATCAACCTGCCTCCGCGCCAGGCGGGATCCAGCATCATGCCCGGCAAGGTGAACCCGGTCATCCCCGAGGTGGTCAACCAGGTCGCCTACTCGGTGGCCGGGGCCGACGTCACGGTCACGATGGCGGCCGAGGCGGGTCAGCTCCAGCTCAACGCCTTCGAGCCGGTGATCGCGCACTCGCTGCTGCAGAGCATCACCTGGATGACGCAGGCCTGCAGGACGCTCCGCGAGAACTGCATCGACGGCATCACCGCGAACGTCGACCGGCTCGAGGCCATGGTCGCCTCCTCGGTCGGGGTCGTGACGGCGCTCACGCCGAGCATCGGCTACACCGCGTCCGCCGCCCTCGCGAAGGCCGCCCTCGCGACCGGCCGCAACATCGCCGACCTCGTCGTCGAGGCGGGGCTCATGTCCCGCGAGGAGGTCATGCGGCTGATCTCGCCGGCGCGGCTCTCGGGCATCGAGGCGATGACCGCGGCGCTCCCGATCATCGACCCCGCGCCGGAGGCGTGACCGCGGCCGCGAGGCGCGCCCCGGCGTAGCTGCGCCAGGGCGCCCAGCGGCGCCCGGCCTCGGCCAGCCCGCGTTCGCCGGCGGGCAGGCCGAGCGCCGCCGCGCCCCGCCGGAGCACGGGATCCCCTGTGAGCAGGACGTCCGGATCTCCGGTCGCCCGCTGCGCCACCTCGGCCGCCGTGGCCGCGTCGATCCCGGGGACCGCCAGCAGCTGCTCGGCGAGCTCCTCCCGGTCGGCGTCGAGCCGCAGGGCTCCCTCGGCGAGCAGCGTGCAGGTCCGCACCAGCACGTCGGCGGATCCGCGGAGCACGTCGGCGGCGTGCTCGGCGATCACCGCGGGGGAGGGGAAGGCGCGTGCGATCGATCCGCTCGCCACGGACTCCGGGAGCGTCGCGCCGAGCGCCGCGACCAGCCGTGCGGCCTCCCGCCGGCCGAGCAGCGCGCGCACCAGCGTCTCGGCCGGATCGACGGAGCCGGGCACGCGGACACCGGGGCGGGCGGCGACGCTCGGAGCGAGTGCGGGATCGGCCGCGAGGGCCTCGTCCACGGCGCGGGCGTCCGCGTCCAGGTCGAGCAGCCGCCTCACCCGGGCGACCAGCGGCCCGACGTCGGCGACGGAGACGAGCGTCGCGCTGCAGCGGACGCTCTCCCCGTCCGCCGCCAGCCGGATCAGCGCCGCGCCCCCGGGCAGGACGAGCGAGCGCGCGTAGCCGCCGGGGGACGCCTCCTCGATGCCCGGGAGCGCGGTGCCGCCGAGCACGTCGAGCACCCCGGGATCGAACGGAGCCCGCACTGCCAGCCGGAGCTCCAGCGTGGTCGCGCCGTCGTGGACGCTCGCCTCGGAGCGCGTGCCGCGGGCCGAGGCGCGCAGGGCCGTCGGGGTCCGCTCGTACACCTCCGCCAGGGTCGCGTTGAACTGCCGGATGCTCGTGAAGCCGGCGGCGAAGGCGACGTCGGACACGGGCAGGTCGGTGCTCGTGAGCAGGAGCCGGGCGGTCTGGGCGCGCTGGGCGCGAGCGAGGGCCAGCGGAGGCGCGCCCAGCTCCTCGCGCAGGATGCGGCCGAGGTGGCGCGCGCCGTAGCCGAGCCGGGCGGCCAGCCCCTCGACCCCCTCGCGGTCGACCACTCCGTCGGCGATCAAACGCATGGCGCGCGCCGCCGTGTCGTCGCGCAGGTTCCACTCGGGGGAGCCGGGGACGGCGTCCGGCAGGCAGCGCTTGCAGGCGCGGAGCCCCGCCTCGTGCGCGGCGGCGGCCGTCGGGTAGAAGCGCACGTTCGCGCGCCGCGGCGTGATGGCGGGGCAGCTCGGACGGCAGTAGATGCCGGTGGAGTGCACGCCGGTCAGGAACCGCCCGTCGAACCGGGAGTCGCGGGAGGCGACGGCGCGGTAGCGCTCCTCGAAGAGCGGATCGGAGTCGGGCACGCCTCGAGCCTCGCACGCGGCGACGTCGAGCAGGAGCGGGAATCGGACACGGGCGTCCGCACCCCGGCCCTCCTCCACGCGCCCGGCGCGTGTCAACCGCCGACAGCGCACCCCGCCCGTGCCCTACTGTCGGCCCCATGAGCGCCTATCCGCCGCCCGCACCGCCCGCCACCGCCCGCCCCTCCGTCGTGCCGACCGTGCTCGGCTCGATCGGCGTGGCGCTCCTCGGGATCCTGCTGCTGCTCGTGCTCGCCTACGTGGTTCTCGGACTCGGCGTCAGCGCCGCGGGGATCTGCGCGGTCATCGCCCTCGTCCCGCTGACCGTGGTTCTGCTGGGCGTCCGCTGGGTCGACCGGTGGGAGCCGGAGCCCGCGCTGGGCCTGTGGTTCGCGTTCCTCTGGGGTGCGGCCGGATCCGTCGCGATCGCGCTCCTGGTCGACCTCGGCGTGCAGATCGCCGTCTACGCGTCCGGGCAGCAGCCGAGCGGATCCGACTTCGTCGGCGCCGTGATCCAGGCGCCGCTGGTCGAGGAGACGGCCAAGGGGATCGGCGTCCTCCTCGTCCTGCTGATCTGGCGCCGGACCTTCGACGGACCCGTCGACGGCATCGTCTACGCGGCCGTCGTCGCCTCCGGGTTCGCCTTCGTCGAGAACATCCTCTACTTCGGCAGCGCGCTGGTGGAGGGCGGTCTCGGCTCGCTCGCCGTGACCTTCTTCCTCCGCGGGGTGCTCTCGCCCTTCGCGCACGTGCTCTTCACCGCCTGCACGGGCGCGGCCCTCGGCTTCGCCTCGAACCGGCCCGCCGTCGCGCGGCTGCCCATCGCCCTGCTCGGGCTGGCGCTCGCCGCGTTCCTGCACGCGCTCTGGAACGGCTCGTCGTTCCTGGTGTCCGACTGGTTCGGCTTCTACGGCGTGGTCCAGGTGCCGCTGTTCGCGGTCGCCGTGGTCGTGGTGGTGCTGCTGCGCCGGCAGGAGCGGCGCGTGACGCTCCAGCGGCTCGACGACTACGCCGTCGCCGGCTGGCTCTCGCCGGCCGAGGTGCGGATGATCGGCACCGCGGAGGGGCGCCGCACCGCCGCCCGCTGGGCCCGGAGCGCGGGAGGGGACCGGCCGCGGGCGATGCGGGACTTCCTCCGCTCGGCGACGCGGCTCGCGCACCACCGGCAGCACCTCCTGCTCGGCCGCGGCGGACGCACCGGAGCGGTCGACGAGCAGGTCCTGCTCGACGAGCTCGTCGCCCGCCGGGCGGTGCTCACCCGCTGAGCCGGGGCCGCCCCCGCTCAGCCCCGGCGCGCTAGGCGGAGGCGCTGCGCACGCGGCGCTCGCCGGCCGTCACGGGCACGCCGAGCCGGTTCTGCGCGGGCGGCAGCGGGCAGTTGTAGTGGGGCGAGAAGCCGCACGGCGGGATGTACGCCCGGTTGAAGTCCAGGAGCACCGGACCGGGGGTGCCCGCGTCGGCCGCGCCGCCGATCCGCTGCACGACGAGGAAGCGGCCGACGGGGTAGCTCGCGAGCTCCGGGTCGTCGCTGCGGTTGGTCGGATCGCCGAACGGGACGAGGAGCGTGCCGCCGTCGTCGAACGCCGCGACCGTGTACTCGCGGGCGCGCCCGTCGTCCACGAGCGAGAAGGTGATGTCGCCGGGCACGACGAGCTCGCGGGTGGCGCCGTTGTCGCGCAGGTGCTCGAACGGGACCGTGCGATCCTCGGCGACCGGCTCGAACCACGCCTCGAGCACCCAGGCGGCGTCGAACGGGAAGGTCTCGATGGCGTCGAAGGAGCGGATGCCGTCGGAGGCCGCGTCCCAGACGCGGTAGCCGTACTCCGGCTCGCCGGTGTCGAGGTTCTCGCGGCGCATCCGCGTCAGGGTCGCCGAGGGGCCGTAGCCGGCCAGCGCCTGCTCGTCGTCGACGCTCTCGCCGGGCTCGAGCCAGCGCGTCTCGACGAGGGCGAGATCGCCCCGGGGTCCGGTGACGCGCTCGACGCGTCGGGCGAGCCACGACTCCCAGCCGGCGCGCGCCGACTCCGTGAGGTCGATCGAGGCGCGGGAGGGGGCGGTGACGCTGCTGCTCGGAGTGGCCATGGGGCGTGCAACGCGGAGCCGTCCGGTTCTCTTCCCGGTCGATGACCGGACGGCGGACGGGCTCCCGCGAGAAAGAGCTCGACGCCCTGCGGCAGCGGCAGGGCCGGCTGCTCGGACGGGGCGTCGAGCTCTTCGTGAGAGAGAGGATGCTCCTCCGCGGCGCCGAGCGCAAGAGGCATCCGGATCCCGCTGTCGGGACGGGCCGCTTCGGATCGCTCGGTAGACTGGACCGCCTGTTTTCCCGCGGCCCCCGGAGCGCATCCCGCGCCTCCCGGCCCGCGGCGGCGGACCCTCGGAAGGCGGACGATGACGGACGGCAGCACTGTGCAGGCCACCGAGCTCTCTCGGGAGCGCGACTACGTGGCGGCGCTCTACGCCCGCCTCGACGAGCTGATCGCCCAGGCCCGCGAGGCTCTGGACACCGTCCGCATCGAGAGCGTCGGCGGCAACCACCAGAGCCGCTCCGAGCGCGACGCCTACGCGCGGCTCTACGAGGACCGCATCCGCTCGCTCACCGGCGCCGACGACCGGCTCGCCTTCGGCCGGCTGACGCTCGCGGACGCCGACGCCGAGCACCGCTACATCGGCCGGATCGGCCTGCGCGACGAGGAGCAGGACACGCTGCTGCTCGACTGGCGCGCCCCGCAGTCGGCCGCGTTCTACCAGGCCACCGCCGCCCGGCCGATGGGGACGCGCGCCCGGCGCCACCTCACCACTCGGGGCCGCGAGGTCCTCCGCTTCGAGGACGAGGTCTTCGACGAGGAGCTGCTGCGCGAGGGCACCGTGCTGCAGGGCGAGGGCGCGCTCATGGCGGCCCTCGGCGCGCAGCGCACCGGCCGGATGCACGACATCGTCGCGACCATCCAGAGCGAGCAGGACCGCATCATCCGGTCCGAGCTGCGCGGCGTGCTCGTCGTGCAGGGCGGGCCGGGCACCGGCAAGACCGCGGTCGCCCTGCACCGGGCCGCCTACCTCCTCTACTCCTACCGCGACCGCATCGCCTCCTCCGGCGTGCTCGTGGTCGGCCCCTCGCGGTCCTTCCTCCGCTACATCGAGGCGGTGCTGCCCTCGCTCGGCGAGACGGGCGTCGTCCTCTCGACGCTCGGCCAGCTCTACCCGGGCCTCGACCTCGTCGAGGAGGACGTGCCCGCGGTCGCCCGCGTGAAGGGCTCGGCGCGGATGGCGGAGCTGCTCAAGCGCGCGGTCCGCTCCCGCCAGACCGTCCCGGCCGAGACCCAGGTGCTCGACGTCAACGGCGAGAAGCTCCGTCTGGAGCCGCAGGACGTGGAGCGCGCGATCACCCGGGCGCGCGACACCCGCAAGCCGCACAACGAGGCGCGCGTCTCCTTCGTCAAGACGCTGCTCTCGCAGCTCACCCGCCAGCTCGCCGATCAGCTGCGGAGCCACGGCAGCACGGTCGACGAGGCCGACGAGGCGGTGCTGCGCGAGGACGTGCGGACCGCCCACGACGTCCGCGTCGCTCTCAACACCGCGTGGATCCCGCTGACCCCCGAGAAGCTGCTGCAGGACCTCTACGCCCGTCCGAACTGGTTCGCGACGCTCACGCCGCGCTGGACCGCCGCGCAGCGCTCCCTCCTCCGCCGCGACCGCGACGCTCCGTTCACGGTCTCCGACGTACCGCTGCTCGACGAGGCCGCGGAGCTGCTCGGCGCCTACGACGACCACGCCGACGCCTCGAAGAAGGCCGAGAAGGAGCAGCGCAAGCGCGACGTCGAGAACGCGGAGGCCGCCATCCGCAACATGGGCGTCGACGGCCTCGTCAACGCCAAGGACCTCGCGGCCGGCTTCGCCGAGCGCTCGGTGCTCGGCACCACCGCCGAGCGGGCCGCGGCCGACCGCACCTGGACCTACGGGCACGTCGTGGTCGACGAGGCGCAGGAGCTCTCGCCGATGCAGTGGCGGGTGCTGCTGCGCCGCTGCCCGATGCGCTCGTTCACGATCGTGGGCGACGTCGCGCAGGCGTCCGGCGCCTCCGCCGCCTCGAGCTGGGACGCCGCGCTCCGCGACACCTTCGGCCGCCAGGGCCGGGGAGTGGAGGCGGCGCCGTGGCGCCTGGAGGAGCTGACGGTCAACTACCGCACGCCCGCGCAGATCGTCGCCTTCGCCGAGCGGACGGCGCGCGAGAACGGGCTGGAGATCACGCCGGGGGAGGCCGTGCGCTCCACCGAGTGGCCGGTGCGGACGATCCGCGATCGCGGCGACGCGAGCCTCTCGGAGCGCGTGCTGGCGGCCGTCGTCGAGGACCGGGCGATCGAGGCGGAGGGGACGCTCGCGGTCATCGCGCCCGACGACGACCTCGCCGCGATCGCCGAGCGCCTCGAGGAGCGGTTCGGCCGGGAGGTGGGCCGTGGAGCGACCGGGCTCGACCGCGCGATCGCCGTGCTGTCGACGAACGACGCCAAGGGGCTCGAGTTCGACTCCGTGATCATCGCCCGCCCTCGCCTCATCGCGCAGACCGGCGAGCGCGGCGCCGCATCGCTCTACGTCGCGATGACCCGGCCGACGCAGCGCCTCACGCTCGTGGAGTGAGTGCTCGCAGCCCGCTCCCAGACTCCGCTCCCGAGCGCCGTAGGATCGAGGCATGAGCAGCGAGAACCTGACCAAGCCCGAGGTCGACGCCCCTGAGGGCCCGGCCCCCGACACCCTCGTCGTCGAGGACATCGTCGTCGGCGACGGCGCCGAGGCGCAGCCCGGCTCGACCGTCGAGGTCCACTACCTCGGCGTCGAGTACGACACCGGCGAGGAGTTCGACTCCTCCTGGAGCCGCGACCAGTCGATCAACTTCCCCCTCAACAACCTCATCCGCGCCTGGCAGCAGGGCATCCCGGGGATGAAGGTCGGCGGCCGCCGCAAGCTGATCTGCCCGCCCGCGCTGGCGTACGGCCCGGCCGGCGGAGGGCACCCGCTCTCCGGCAAGACCCTGATCTTCGTGATCGACCTGCTCGGCACCAAGTAGCTCCGAGCACACGACGAAGGCGCAGCTCCTAGCGGGGCTGCGCCTTCTTCACGCGGTCGACCAGCTCGCGCCAGGCTCCGTCGAGCTCGGTCTCGCCGAGGCGGACGTGGTGCGTCTGCACGCGGATCTCGTAGACGAAGCGGTCGGCCCGGCCGGGGGACTCGCCGTCGGCGGCGTCCCAGGGGAGCGAGCCGAGCAGGTCGCGCCAGGCGCGCTCGTCGGGCTGCTGCTCGACGTCGACCCGCCACACCCGGCGGAGGCCGGCGACTCCGCCGCTGCGCGACACGATGACGTCCATGCGCGCGATGCTACCCGCCTCCGCCCTCGAGCGGACCGGCTCAGGCGGACAGCGTCACGCCGACCGTCGTCCAGCCGGTGCGCACGGCGGCTTCGACCTCGGAGCCGGATCCGTAGCGCTCGGCGGCGGCCCGCACGGTGAGCGCCGCGAACGCCTCGAAGTCGGCCGTCGCGGTGAGGACGCCCCCGGTCAGCACGTCGTACCAGACCTGCCCAGCGCGCTCCCACGCCTTCCCGCCGAGGGTCGTCGCCGCCACGGCGAACGCGCGGTTGGGGATCCCCGAGTTGATGTGCACTCCGCCGTTGTCGTCGTCGGTCTCGACGTAGTCGGCCATCGAGCCCGGCTGCGGGTCGGAGCCGAGGACGTCGTCGTCGTAGGCGGTGCCGGGGGCGATCATCGACCGCAGGGCCGTGCCCTGCACCTCGTCGGTGAAGAGCCCCTCGCCGATCAGCCAGCTCGCCTCGTCGGCGCTCTGGCCGGCGCCGTACTGCTCCATCAGGGCTCCGAACACGTCCGAGACCGACTCGTTGAGCGCTCCGGACTGGCCGCGGTAGACGAGGTTCGCCGTGTACTCGGTGATGCCGTGGGCGAGCTCGTGGCCGATCACGCTCTGCGAGACGGTGAAGCGGCGGAACACCTGGCCGTCCCCGTCGCCGAAGACCATCCGCGAGCCGTCCCAGAAGGCGTTGTCGTAGTCGTCGCCGAAGTGCACGGTCGCGTCGAGCGGCAGCCAGGCGTCGTCGATCGAGTCGCGGCCGTACGCACCCTGCAGGAAGGCCGACATCGCGCCGAGGCCGTCGTACGCCTCGTCGACGGCCGCATCCCCCGTGGCCGCCTCGCCCTCGCGGCGGACGACCGTGCCGGGCAGCGTCTCCTCGGTCCGCGCGTCCGCGATGGTGCGCTGGAGGGACTGCACGCGGGTGCGCGGCGAGGACGTCGCGGCGGCGGTCGGCGCCCCGCGGTCGGGCGCGGGCTCTCCGGGCCGGACGCGCCGGAACGGCACGTCCTGCTCGAGCGAGCGGCTCGCGGCCCGCGCGGCCCGGGCGAAGGCCGGGTCGTCGAGGCGGGCGATGCGGACGAGGAGGTACGGCGGCACGACGGTTCGTCTCATGCCCCGATCCTGGCACCGACGTCCGACACGGTCCCGGGCTCGCCCGGCGGGCCCGCATGCGGTAGCGCCGAGCGGTAGCGTGAGCGCGACGAGCGGTTTCCAGCGATCCGGGGCCAGGCCCCGAGGACGACGAGGGCGGACATGGGCATCATCACGCGGGGCTTCTTCGGCAAGAGGGAGGCGGACCCGGACCTCCCGCCGGGCCAGCACCTCGAGAACGGCTTCCCCGTCCTCTCGATCGGGCCCACCCCGAACATCCACGAGTGGGCCTTCTCCATCGACGGCGGACCCGCGGGCGTGCGCCGCTGGAACCGGGAGGAGTTCGACGCGCTCCCGCACGAGGACGTGCACACCGACATCCACTGCGTGACCCGGTGGTCGAAGCTCGGCACCAGCTGGCGCGGCGTCTCGGTCGACACTCTGCTGGAGGGCCTGGAGACGGACGCCGGCTTCGTCATGGCGCAGAGCTTCGGCGGCTACACGACGAACCTCCCGCTCGCCGAGATCCGAGGCGGGAGGGCCTGGGTCGTCACCGAGTTCGAGGGGAAGCCCCTCGCGGCCGAGCACGGCGGCCCAGCCCGGCTCCTGGTGCCGCACCTCTACTTCTGGAAGAGCGCGAAGTGGGTGCGGACGCTCCGCCTGATGCCCGGCGACGAGCCCGGCTTCTGGGAGCAGAACGGCTACCACATGCACGGGGACCCCTGGAAAGAGGAGCGCTACTGGTGATGTGGACGGAGGCGGTGGCCGAGTCGGTCGCGCCGCTCACGCCCACGTCGCGCCTCCTGG
Organism: Rathayibacter sp. AY1C2; assembly: GCF_002931195.1. NCBI lineage: Bacteria > Bacillati > Actinomycetota > Actinomycetes > Micrococcales > Microbacteriaceae > Rathayibacter > Rathayibacter sp. AY1C2. The sequence continues at coordinate 125,813 of NZ_PSWG01000005.1, forward strand.
TGCTCCGCGTGCCCGGGTGGCCGGGCCACCTGGCGGGGCAGCACCTCGACGTGCGCCTCACCGCGCCCGACGGCTACCAGGCGAGCCGCTCCTACTCGATAGGCGCCCCGGCCGACGGGGAGCGGGTCGAGCTCGCGGTCGAGCGGCTGGACGACGGGGAGGTCTCCCCGTACCTGGTCGACGGCCTCGAAGCGGGCGACCGGCTCGAGATCCGCGGTCCGATCGGCGGCTGGTTCGTCTGGCGTCCGGAGCAGGCGGAGCCGGTGCAGCTGATCGCGGGCGGGAGCGGCGTGGTGCCGCTGATGGCGATGGCGCGCGAGCACGCCCGGTCCGGGAGCGCGGCGCGGATGCAGCTGCTCTACTCGGTCCGCTCGCCCGTCTTCGCCTACTACCGCGAGGAGCTGGCGGCGCTCGCCGAGCTGCCGGCCGCGACGGGCGGAGTCGCGGTGGACCACGTCTTCACCCGGGTGGCGCCGGCGGGAGCGGCGCGTCCGGCCGGCCGCGTCACTCCGGAGCTGCTCGCCGAGGCGGCTCTGCCGGCCCCGCTCGAGCCGACCGTCTACGTGTGCGGCCCGTCCTCGTTCGTCGAGGCCGTCGCCACCGCCCTGGTCGAGCAGGGCCACGCGCCCGAGCGCGTCCGCACCGAGCGCTTCGGCGGCGCCTGACGCCTGTCCCCGCGAGGCGCCGCGCCCCGGCGGCGCCTCGGGGGGAGGGATCACTCGAAGGAGACGGTGCGGTTCTCGCCGATGTCGGGCTGTCCGCCGGTGACGGCGGCCTTGAGGACCTTGAACAGCACGACCGGACGGGGCTCGTCGGTCGCCCACAGCTCGACGGTCTCGGCCTCGACGCGGATCAGCGCGACGGTCGGGTCGTCCTTGCCGTCGGGGAACCAGCCGGCGACGGCCGGGGACCACAGCTCGTCCACCTTCGCCGGGTCGTGCACGACAGTCGCCGAGCCGGCCACCGACAGGTAGCCCTTCTTCGACTCGAACGCGACGTTGACGCTCGGGTTCGCGCGGATGTCGTCGACCTTGGGCGACGGGTCCTGCGTGAAGAACCACAGTTCGCCGTCGAAGTCGATGTCCTGGGCCTTGAGCGGACGGCTGACGAGCTGCCCGGTGGCGTTGACGGTGGTGAGGAGCCCGATCCCGGCGCTCTTCACCATCTCGGTGATCTGCTCGCGGTCGTCGGAGTCGGCGGGAGTGATGTCGGTGTCGGTCATGGTGCCGACGCTACGCGGACCGTGCGCCGCCGCAAGGGGTGGCGACGCCTCACCGCGCGTGTCTAGCGTCGAGGCATGGACACCGAATCGACGTACACCGCCATCCTCGACAGCGGAGCGGAGCAGGAGAGCATCCGCCTCGAGATGATCGACGGCTCCCCGCAGCGCTCCTTCACCCGCCTGGCCGACATCGACGGCGAGGAGGTCGAGGTGGTCTGGGAGCTGGAGCCCGACGACGACGGCTTCCACGTCTACCGCCCGGTGCGGGTCGAGGGCCGCGACGACGACAGCGGACTGGTCTCGGACGACCGGCTGACCGACGGCGGCGGCGCCGACGCGGCCTCCGGCGACTGATCCCCGGCGCGCCCGTCCGCCGGCCTGAGCCGAGCGGGCGGGCGCGCTGTCCCATCCGGCTCGAGGGAGACGCCCCTCCGCTCAGGCCGTCGGGTGCAGGGCGTCGTACCCACGGAACCCCGGTCGGAGTCGCAGCACCGCGGCGAGGATCGCGATGATCGCGAGCCCGCCCGCGAGCGGCGGCAGCCAGAGCAGCGCGAGCGAGGCGAGCAGTCCCGTGTAGAGGTCGCCGACCCGCGGGCCGCCCGTCACCACGACGATGAACACGCCCTGGAGCCGACCCCGCATGTTGTCGGGGACCGCGGTCTGCAGCATCGTCTGCCGGAAGATCGAGCTGACGTTGTCGGAGGCGCCCGCGCCGGCCAGGGCGACCGCCGCCAGCGCGATGAGCACCGCGTTCGGCGCCGACGCGTCGTGCTGCACGAGTGCGGCACCGAGCAGGACCGCGCCGAACGCGACCACGAACGCTCCGTACACCTGGATCGAGCGGCCGATCGCGAGGCCCTGCCGGCGGACCCCGGTCAGCCGGCCGGAGAAGACGCCGCTGATCAGCGCCCCGATCGCGAACGCGGCCGTGAGCGCGCCCACTGTCACCGCGCCTCCGCCGAGCAGCACGGCGGCGGCCGCCGGGAAGACCACGCGCGGCTGTCCGAAGGTCATGGCCACGATGTCGACCAGGAAGGACATCCGGATGTTCGGGGCGCCCTTCAGGAAGCCCAGGCCGTAGCGGAGGGACTCCAGCCCCGGCCGCTGCCGCTCGCCCTCGGGCATGAGCGCCGGCAGCCCCGCGATGCCGAGGAACGCGGCGAGGAACAGCACGACGTCGATCGTGTACGTGATCGCGAAGCCGGAGGAGGCGACCAGCACGCCGGCGACGGCGGGCCCCACGGTCACCTCGACTCCGCTCGCGATGCCGCCCAGCGCGGCGGCGGCGGGGACCAGCTCGGTGCGGAGCAGCCGCGGAGCCAGCGTCATCCGGGTGGTCACGATCACCGTCGTCGCCACCGCGTTCACGGCGGTGAGCACGTAGAGGGAGAGCGGGGTCTCGGCGCCGAGCCAGGCGAGGACCGCGATCCCCGCGGTCGAGCCCCAGGCCACGACCGCGGCGAGCAGGAGCACCAGGCGGCGGTCGAACGCGTCGGCGAGCATCCCGCCGTAGAGGCCGGCGATCACGGTCGGGACCAGCGCCACCACGCCGACCAGCGCGACCGCGAGGGTCGATCCGGTGAGCTCGTAGATGTGCAGGCCGACCGCGACGATCGTCATCTGGCCGCCGATGCCCGAGATCACGTTGCCGGCCCAGAGCCGGGCGAAGGCCGGGGACTCGCGGAGGGGGGAGACGTCGAGGACGTGGCTGCGCCGGGGGGCGCGGGGGGTCTGGCTCACTCGCTCCATTCTGCTGACTCCGCCGCCCCGGCGGGCCGCGTCGCGTCGATCCGGGGGCTCAGGGGTCATCCCCTAGGGTGAGAGGCATGAGCACGTCATCCGACGGCGCGCCCGGGCGTCAGGGTCCTCCTGCCCCGCGAGCAGCCGGAGCCGCCCCCTCGCGACGCTCGATCCGCACCGCCGCCGAGGCGGGCGCGCGTCGCGCGGCGGCCGCCACGGGCGGTCGGCGCAGCTCCACGGGCGGCCTCCGCGCCGGAGCCGCTCGGACCGGTGCCACGGCCTCGGGCGCTCGCGGGTTCCTCCGCCGCTACGGAGCCGGGATCGTCTCGGTCCTCCTGGCCGTCCTCGCCGTCCCGCTGTCGTTCTTCGTCTGGTACGCCCTGATCTCGCTCGGCGCCTACCCGGGCGACCAGGCCGTCAGCGACCTGCTGGTCGGCGTGCTCTACACCGCGCTCGTGCACGCGGTCCTGCTCGCCGGGATCCTGCTCGCCGTCTCCACCCTCCGCGCCCGGCGTCGCGAGAAGCGCCCGCCGATCGCCGGCTGGATCGGCGTGGTCCTCAACGTCCTCGTGCTCGTCTACTGGCAGCTGCTGGTCTCGCCGTGGCTCGTCGTGCTCTGGAACCGGGCCACCGGCTCCTGATACCGCCCTCCCTCTGGTAGAGTCGTCCGGTTGCCGTTCGACGGCCGCGGATCAAGAGAGCCCACGCATCAGGCGCCGGGCACCGCGCAACGAGAGAGAGGGGATCCCATATATGGCACTCGAAGCAGATGTCAAGAAGGCGATCATCGAAGAGTACGCGACCCACCCCGGTGACACCGGATCCCCCGAGGTGCAGGTGGCCGTCCTGACCAAGCGGATCAAGGACCTCACCGAGCACCTCAAGGAGCACAAGCACGACCACCACTCGCGTCGTGGTCTGCTGCTGCTCGTGGGTCAGCGTCGTCGACTCCTCGGCTACCTGTCGGATGTGGACATCAACCGCTACCGCTCGCTGATCGAGCGTCTCGGTCTGCGCCGCTAGCTCCTCCTGGAGCAGGGCGCGGTCTCGATGACACCGCGAACTTCTTGCCGAACGGGCCGTCCTCCTCGCGGAGGGCGGCCCGTTCGCGTTCCCGGGCGGACGAGGCGCGCGGCGCCGGTCAGGGCAGGGGAGCGGGGCGGTCGACTCCGCCCCACGAGTAGCCGCTCGAGGCCGAGAACCAGTCGGCCGCGGCCCGCTGGAGCGCCGTGTCCTCCTCGGGGCGGCCGGGAGCCTCCACGGCGTCGACGAGCCCGGGCAGGGCGATCCGCCAGGCCGCCGCGCTCCGCTGGGCGCGGGCCCAGTGGCGCGCGCACACCGGGTCCTCGGCCGCCGCGGCGAGAGCCCGCGGCGAGGTCACCCGCCAGCCGGTGTCCGACTCCGCGACCACGACCGCGCAGGTGAGCGCGGCGCCGCGGATGATGCTGTCGGGACCGGCGGAGGGGCCGATCGCCTGATCCTGAGCCGCGACCACCGCGGTGAGCGCGAGCTGCAGCCGGGTCGAGGGCTCGTCGGGCCGCGGTCGGATCCTCCCGTCGCCGGCCGAGACCGAGGCCGCCGATCCGGGTGCGAGGAGCAGCCCGGAGGAGGACTGCGACGCGTGCAGGCTCAGCAGCCCCGTCACTCCGTCCGTCCCGCTCGTCACGCCCCGCACCGAGGCGTCGCCGAGACTCCAGACGACGGGGGTGCGGTTGTGGATCGTGAGGCGCCGGTGGTCCTCGTCGAGGCAGGCCACGAGGTGGCCGGCCGGCACGCCCGCTCCGCCCTCGAAGGCGGACGAGGCGGCCAGCAGCTCCCGGGCGTCGTCGCACTGGGCGGGGGCGTCGGAGGCGGCGGCGGCCTGGTCGGCGACCGGCGCCCGGGGGGCGAGGGAGCCGTGCACGCTCGCGACCGCCGCCGTGGTGAGCGCCGCGGCGGCGAGGAGGAGGACCACACCGCGCCTGCCCATCCTCCGCACCTCCTGGTCGGAGGCTAGCCCGGCGCGGGCGCTCGGGCCAGCGCTGCGAGGGGCTCGCAAAGTGTCCGGCAGGAATTCTTTCGAAGAATCTCAGACCGGGTGCATCCGAGGAGGCGCCTCGGCCGGAAGTAGTGGTGAAGGCCCTTCTCGACCACCCCCCGACCCCACGCGGGTCCCATCGTGAAAGAGGAACACCGTGACCACCTCCCGCTTCTCCCGCAGCCTGCTCGCCGGTGCCTGCATCGGAACCCTGGCCGTCGTCGGCATCGCCGCCACGCCCGCCGCCGCCGCCGACGCCGACTCGGCCGACCTCTCGGTCCTGCACGCCGTCCCCGACACCCCGGTCGACGTCTACGTCGACGGCAAGCTGACGCTCGACGACTTCACCCCCGGCTCGCTCGCCGGCCCGCTCGACCTCCCCACCGGCACCTACAAGGTCGCCATCACGGCCTCCACCGCCGCGGACGCCAGCGCCCCCGTGATCGGCCCGATCGACATCAGCCTCGAGGCGGGGAAGAGCTACACCGTCGCGGCGCACCTCAAGCCGGACAACACCCCCACCGCGACCCTCTTCACCAACGACATCTCGAAGACCGCCGCGGGCGAGGGCCGGCTCACGGTCCGCCACATCGCCGCCGCTCCGGCCGTGGACATCCTCGCCGGAGGGTCGCCCGTCCTGACGAACGTGACGAACCCGAACGAGGGCGTGCTGAACCTCGCCCCGGCCACGATCTCGACCGTGGTCGCCGCGACCGGGACCACCGCGCCGGTCATCGGCCCGGCCGACGTGCAGGTCCAGGAGGGCGTGAACACGATCGTCTACGCCTGGGGCAGCCTGGAGAAGGGCAACCTCGCTCTCGCGACGCAGACCATCGATGGACTGCACTCCTCGCCGTCGGGCGTCCCCGCCGGTGAGGCCGGCCTCGCGGCGGACAACCGCCCCGACGCCGCCGCGGGCTGGTGGGGCGGAGCACTGCTCGCCGCCCTCGCCGCTGCCGGCGCCGTGCTGATCGGCCGCCGCACCGCCGCCTCGCGTCGCTGACCCGAGGATCCGACCGCCGGGTCGGCCGTGCTGGAGCGCGGCCGTCCCTGCACCCCCGACCACGACCCAGGAGGACGCCATGAGCCGGAGCCCCTTCCCTCTGCGCGTCCTCGCCGTGGTCGGGCTGATCGTGGCCGGTGCCGGTCTCGCCGGATGCGCGGCGCAGGAGTCCCGGGTGGAGCCCGCTCCCGCCGCCGTCTCCTCGGCGCCCCAGCAGCCGGTGCCGGCCACGGTCCCCTCCTCGCCCGCGGCGGCCCTGCCGGAAGCGGTGCCGTCCGTCCCGGTGGCGGACGCCCGGCTCGGCGCGACCCCCGCCCCCACCGCGCTCGCTCCCGAGCGGCTCGTCGTCGACGGGCTCCCCGTCGACATGGCCGTCGAGCCGGTCGGAGTCGCGGACGACGGCACGATGGAGCTCGTGCCCGACACGCAGGTCGCCGGCTGGTACCGCTTCGGCGCCGGCCTCGACGAGCCGGAGGGCACGGTCGTGATCGCCGCGCACGTCGACTCCCTCGCCTACGGCCTCGGGCCGTTCGTCGAGCTGAAGGAGGCGGTCCCGGGCCAGACCGTGACCCTCACCGGCGCGGACGGCTCGGAGCGCGCGTACACCGTCTCGACGGTGGAGACCACGGAGAAGACCACGGTCGACCTCTCGGCCGTGTTCGCCGCCGACGGACCGCCGCGGCTGGTCCTGATCACCTGCGGCGGCGACTTCGACTACGACACCCGCCACTACCTCAGCAACGTGGTGGTCACGGCCGTCCCGGCCGGCTGATCCGCCCGCCCGAGCCTCAGCGACGTACGATGAGCCTCGCAGCGCCGCACGCCCCCGGGCGGCAGCGCTCCCCGCAGCCCTGGAGGGATCCCCTGATCGAGACCATCGAGCCCGCCGACGGCGCCGAGGCCGACAGCGCTCTCGTGGCCCGGCTCAGCCGCCGCTTCGCCGCAGGGGAGGAGGCGGCGCTCGCCGAGGCGTACTCGCGCTGGTCGCCGCTGGTCTTCACGCTGGCGCTGCGCTCGCTGGGCGACCGCGGCGACGCGGAGGACGTGGTGCAGCGCGTCTTCGTCTCGGCCTGGACCTCGCGCTCGGGCTTCGACCCCGGACGGGCGGCTCTCGGAGCCTGGCTGGTGGGGATCTCCCGGAGGAGGATCGCGGACGCGCACGAGGCGCGGGCGCGCGAGCGGAGGCTCACCGAGGCCCTCGTCGCCGTCACGCCGGTCGAGGAGGGGGAGGCCCCCGTCGACATCGAGGCGCGGATCCTGATCGCCGACGAGCTGGCCCGCCTGGATCCCGTCCCCCGGCGGGTGATCGGCCTCGCCTTCTACGAGGACCTCACCCACACCGAGATCGCCGAGCGCACCGGCCTGCCGCTGGGTACCGTCAAGAGCCACATCCGCCGCAGCCTCGACCGGCTCCGCTCCCGCCTGGAGGTGAGCAGCACATGACCCACCTCGATCCCGACGAGCTCGCCCTGCTCGCCCTCGGCGAGCACTCGAGCGACGCCGAGCAGGCCCACCTGCGCGACTGCCCCGACTGCGCCCGGCAGCTGGTCGAGCTCGGCCACGCCGCGGGCCTGGGCCGTGCGAGCCGTGCTGTCGAGCTGGAGGCGCCGCCCGCGATCGTCTGGGACCGCATCCGCGAGGAGCTCGCCCTCGGCGACCTCGGGCCCGGCGCCCTGCCGTCGTCGGCGGCTGCCGTGCCGCCTCCGCTCGCCCTTCCCCGGGGACGGCACCGTCCTGCGCGCCGCCGCCGGCCCCGCGCTCTGAGCGCCGTTCTGGCAGCTCTCGGCGCGCTCGTCATCGGGGTCGCGGGCGGAGCCTGGTGGCAGGCCTCGCGGAGCGACGACACCACTGCCGTCGTGGCTCGCGCTGATCTCGCCGCTCTCCCCGACTGGCAGGGAGCGAGCGGAACCGCGGAACTGGAGGACGCCGACGGCGCCCGCCGCCTGCACGTGCACCTCGATGCGCAGAGCGCGGACGACTCGTACCGGGAGGTCTGGCTCCTCGCCGCCGACGCCTCCGGGCTGGTCGGCCTCGGCGTGCTCGACGGGACCGACGGCGTCTTCGCCGTGCCCGACGACGTCGACCTCGCCGAGTACTCGCTCGTGGACGTCTCCCAGGAGCCGTTCGACGACGACCCGGAGCACTCCGGCGACTCGATCGTCCGCGGCCCCCTGCGCGAGGGCTGAGGCCTAGGCCGAGCGCTCCGCCAGCACGGCCGTGAGCGCCTGCACCGCGGCGGAGGGGCGCGGCGCCGTGCAGACCGAGAGCTCCCAGACCAGCCCCGGCCAGTCGAGCGCGAGGGCCGTGACGCCCTCCAGCGGCTCGACGCCCGCGCGCGGCACGATCGCCGGCCCCAGCCCCGCCTGCACGAAGCGGGGGATCCCCGGCAGATCGGCGACCTCGGTGGCCACCCGGCGCGACGCCCCGGCTTCGCGGAAGGCGAGGTCGACGGCGACCCTGTTGCCGAAGCCGGCGGGCGTGTCCACGAAGGTGAGCCCGTCGAGGTCCTGCGGGGAGGGCGGTCCCGCCGCGGCGAGCGGATGCGCGCTCTCCACCAGCAGGACGTAGTCGCTGCGCACCAGCCGCGTCACCGCCAGGCCCCGCAGCTGCGTCGCCGGCAGTGCCAGCAGAGCGGCGTCGAGCAGGCCGCGGCGCAGGTCCTCGGCGAGACCGGTGGAGCCGGTGGTCGAGGTGCGCAGGAGCAGGTCCACCAGCGGGTGCCGAGTGCGGAAGACGCCGAGCGCGCCGGGCAGGTCGACGAGGTCGAGGGCGGAGAAGGTGCCCACCCGCACCCGCCCGCGGAGCCCCGCCGCGTCGTCGGCCGCGAGCGAGCGCATCCGGTCGAGGCTGTCGATCGCCGATCGGGCCGAGGGCAGGAGCGCCTCGCCGACCGCGGTGAGCGCCACCCGCCGGGTCGAGCGGGCGAACAGCGGCGAGCCGAGCTCCTGCTCGAGCGAGCGGATGCTCGCCGAGAGGGTCGACTGCACGACGAACAGGCGCGCGGCCGCCCGGGTGAAGCTGAGCTCCTCGGCGACGGCGACGAAGGCGGCGAGCTGGCGGTCGTCCATGCGCCCATTATCCAACAGGGACGATCAATTCATCCGAGATCCTCCGTTGGACACGGATGATGGGGCGGAGCACTGTGGACACTGTGACCACCACCGAGCGCTCCCTCCCGTCCGTCCATCGCCGCGAGCTCCCGCACCGTCACGGCTTCTGGGTGATCGCCGTCGCCTTCCTCACGGTGATGGCGTTCTCGACCGTGCCGACACCGCTCTACGCGATCTACCAGCAGCGCGACGGGTTCCCGGCCTTCGTCGTCACCGTGGTCTTCGCCGCGTACGCGGTCGGAGTCGTGGCGAGCCTCTTCCTCGCCGGGCACGTCAGCGACTGGCTCGGCCGCCGCCGGATCCTGCTCGCGTCGATCCTCGTCGAGGTCCTGGCGGCCGCCGTGTTCCTGCTCTGGCCGGACGTGCCCGGGCTGATCCTCGCCCGCCTGCTGACCGGGCTCGGCGTCGGCGCGCTCACCGCGACGGCCACCGCCCATCTCTCGGAGCTGCGCGCCGTCGCCCGCCCGGAGGAGGGCCCCGGCACCTCCCGCGCCGTCTCCGCCCTCGTGAACATGGGCGGGCTGGCGCTCGGACCGCTCGTCGGCGGGGTGTTCGCCGTGACGGTGCGCGAGCCCCTGGTCGTCCCGTACGCCGTGTTCCTCGTCCTCCTGGTCGTCCTCGGGATCGGCGTCGCGCTCGTCCCCGAGACGGTCGAGCGGCGCGAGGTCCTCCCGGCCTACCGTCCGCAGCGCCTGGCCGTGCCGGCCGCGTCCCGCGGCGTCTTCCTCTCGGCCGCGGTCGGCGCGTTCGCCGGGTTCGCCGTGTTCGGCCTCTTCACCTCGCTGGCGCCGACCTTCCTCGCCGGGCGCTTCGGCGAGACCTCCCACCTCGAGGCGGGCGCGGTCTCCTTCGGGGTCTTCGCCGCCGGAGCCGTCGCGCAGCTGGTCTCGATCCGGCTGTCCTCGCGGACGGCGCTCCGCCTCGCGGCCGTGGCGCTGACGGCCGGGCTGCTGCTGGTCGCGACCGGCGCCGTGATCGTCTCGGTGTCCGCCTTCATCGTCGGCGGGGTGCTCGCGGGAGCGGGCGTGGGCCTGCTCTTCCGCCTGGCGCTCGGAGTCGCCGGCTCGCTCGCCACCGACGAGACCCGAGGCGAGGTGCTCGCGGCCGTGTTCCTCGCCGCCTACCTCGGCCTCGCGGTGCCGGTCCTGGCGATCGGTGCCGCGCTCGCGCTCCTGCCGGCCGTCCCGGTCCTGCTCGGCTTCGTCGCCGTCGTGCTCGTCCTGGTGCTCGCGGCGATCGCCCGGATGCGGCGCACCGCCTGACGCGAGCGGGGGAGGGGCCGCGCGCTGGACAATGGAGGCATGAAGCTCTTCTCGTTCGGACGCGGCGACGCGAACCCCCTCCCCTCCGACGACCGCGGCTCGGGCAAGCTCGACGACTACGACTACGAGCTGCGCCCGAAGTCGCGGCGCGGTGACACCCTCCTCCGCCTCGCCGACTCCCGGCCGCACCAGGACGAGATCGCGCGGGTGCTCGCCCTCGGCGAGGACGAGGTCACGGCCGTGATCCCGCGCCGCACCGCGGAGGAGGAGCGCGTGGACGCTCCGATGCCGGTCCGCCTGTTCGCGGCCCAGCGCCCCTCGGGGCTCGTCGGCCAGGTGCCGCGCGGTCTCGAGAACGTGGTCGAGGCCGCCCTCGCCCGGCTCTCGGAGGCGGGGAGGTCGCCCCGCGTGCCGGCCCGCATCGTGACGGTGAGGGGCGGGCTGCGCGTCGAGCTGCTGATGCACGAGACGCGGGGCTGACGGGCGGAGGGCCCGCCGGGTCGGCGCGGTCCATGGAGGAACCGCACCGCGGCTGATAGCATGAACCGGTTCCGAATCCGAAAGCGACCGCCGGTCGACCCAGGATTCGAGCCACGGAGCAGGCCGGCAGGAAGCTGGTCCTCGGTGGTGGAGTCCCGGACGGCGGCAGCGTGCGACAGAGCACGGGCCGCCGCGGCACGAGTCGCAGGCGGCACGTCCCGCTCGCGGCACAGGTCGCGACAGCCCGGAGCTCTTCTACTGGTGGCCAGCACGAACGCCCTCCACACGACGGCACGGCGCGAAGCCCTGCCGTGGGATCGTCTCGATTCCTGACCGGACCGCTGCTCCGACGAACGCCGGCGCCCAGAAGGGGCGCCGCTGCAGACGTTAAGGAGACAGACCTCTTGGAAGGTCCTGAAATCACATTCGCCGAAGCCGTTCTCGACAACGGCTCGTACGGCACCCGCACCGTCCGCTTCGAGACCGGCCGCCTCGCGCAGCAGGCTCAGGGCGCCGTCGCCGCCTACCTCGACGAGGACACCATGCTCCTCTCGGCCACGTCGGCCTCGAAGAACCCGAAGGACAACTTCGACTTCTTCCCGCTGACCGTCGACGTCGAGGAGCGCTCCTACGCCGCCGGCAAGATCCCCGGCTCGTTCTTCCGCCGCGAGGGCCGCCCCTCCACCGAGGCGATCCTGGTCTGCCGTCTGATCGACCGGCCGCTGCGCCCCTCGTTCGTCGAGGGCCTGCGCAACGAGGTCCAGATCGTCATCACGGTCCTCAGCATCGCGCCGGACGAGTTCTACGACGCCCTCGCGATCAACGCCGCGAGCGCGTCCACGCAGATCTCCGGCCTGCCGTTCTCCGGCCCGGTCGCCGGCGTCCGCCTGGCGCTCATGTCCGACGGCTCCGGCAACGACCAGTGGGTCGCCTTCCCCAAGGCCTCCCAGCTGGAGAACGCCGTCTTCGACCTCACCGTCGCGGGCCGCGTCGTCACCAACGAGGACGGCTCCTCGGACGTCGCCATCATGATGGTCGAGGCCGAGGCCACGGAGTCCTCCTGGAACCTCATCAAGGCGGGTGCGACCAAGCCCAGCGAGGACGTCGTCGCCGAGGGCCTCGAGGCCGCCAAGCCCTTCCTCCGCGCACTCGTCGAGGCGCAGGCGAAGCTCGCCGCCGAGACCGCGAAGCCGGTCAAGGACTACCCGGTGTTCCTGCCCTACGCGCAGGAGACCTACGACAACGTCGCCGAGCTCAGCTACGACGAGCTCGTCCGCGTGTACCAGATCGCCGACAAGGTCGAGCGGCAGGACGCCGACGACGCCCTCAAGGCGCGCGTCAAGGAGCAGATCGCCGAGCGCATCGCCTCGGGTCAGCTGTCGGCCGAGGCCTACAACCAGGTCGGAGCGGCGTACAAGTCCGTCACGAAGGTGGTCGTCCGCGGCCGCATCCTCCGCGACGGCGTGCGCATCGACGGACGCGGCCTGGCCGACATCCGCCCGCTCGACGCCGAGGTGCAGGTCATCCCGCGCGTCCACGGCTCGGCCATCTTCCAGCGCGGCGAGACCCAGATCCTGGGTGTCACCACGCTGAACATGCTCAAGATGGAGCAGCAGATCGACTCGCTGTCGCCCGTCACCAAGAAGCGGTACCTGCACCACTACAACTTCCCGCCCTACTCGACCGGTGAGACCGGCCGCGTCGGATCGCCGAAGCGTCGCGAGATCGGGCACGGCTTCCTCGCCGAGCGCGCCCTCGTGCCGGTGCTGCCGAGCCGCGAGGAGTTCCCCTACGCGATCCGCCAGGTCTCCGAGGCGCTGAGCTCCAACGGCTCGACCTCGATGGGCTCGGTCTGCGCGTCGACCCTGTCGCTCCTCAACGCCGGAGTGCCGCTGCGCGCCCCGGTCGCGGGCATCGCGATGGGCCTCGTGTCCGACGTCGTCGACGGCCAGACCCGCTACGCGGCGCTGACCGACATCCTGGGCGCCGAGGACGCGCTCGGCGACATGGACTTCAAGGTCGCCGGAACCGCCGAGTTCGTCACGGCCATCCAGCTCGACACGAAGCTCGACGGCATCCCGTCGTCGGTGCTTGACGCCGCGCTCAAGCAGGCCAAGGACGCCCGCACCACGATCCTCGCGGTGCTCACGGCGGCCATCGACCAGCCCGATGAGATGGCCCCGACCGCGCCCCGCGTGATCTCGGTGCAGATCCCCGTCGACAAGATCGGCGAGCTGATCGGCCCCAAGGGCAAGACGATCAACGCGATCCAGGACGAGACCGGCGCCGACATCTCCATCGAGGAGGACGGCACCGTCTACATCGGAGCCGTCGACGGCCCGTCGGCCGAGGCCGCGCGTGCGCAGGTCAACGCCATCGCGAACCCGACCAACCCCGAGGTCGGCGAGCAGTTCCTCGGAACCGTCGTCAAGCTCGCGACCTTCGGCGCGTTCGTCTCGCTCCTCCCCGGCAAGGACGGACTGCTGCACATCAGCGAGGTCCGCAAGCTCGCCGGCGGCAAGCGCGTCGAGAACGTCGAGGACGTCCTCAGAGTCGGCCAGAAGCTGCTCGTCCAGATCACCAAGATCGACGACCGCGGCAAGCTGTCCCTCGCGCCCGTCGTGGCCGAGGAGGTCGAGGTCGAGGCTCCCGCCGAGAGCTGATCCCTCCTGCACGACCGTGACGCCCGTCCCACTCCGGTGGGGCGGGCGTCCGTCGTCGGCGGGGGCATGGGGTACGGTGGCGGGACCGCGCCGCACCGCCCCGACCGGAGGACTCCGTGACCGACCCGACGCCCCTGGCCACCGAGCCGGAGACGCCCCTCCTCTCACGCACTCTGGGTCGGACCGGCCTCCCCGTGCATCCGCTCGCCCTCGACGGCTCCGTCTTCGGCTGGGCCGCCGGGATCGACGACACCACCGAGGTGCTCGACGCGTTCGGCCGTCTCGGCGGCACCCTGATCTCGACCGCGGACCACTACGCGACCGGTCGGAGCGAGTACATGATCGGCCGCTGGCTCGAGCAGAGCGGGCTGCGCGAGCGGATGCTGGTCGCGACGAAGGTCGGCCGGCACCCGGACGCGCCGGGCCTCGCCCCGGAGGACGTCCGCATCGCGATCGAGGGGAGCCTCGAGCGGCTCGGCACCCGGATCGACCTGCTCTCGTTCGACAGCGAGGACCCCGGGATCCCCATCGCCGACAGCCTGGCGGCGGTCGCGCCGTTCCTGGCGGACGGCTCGGTCGGCGCCCTGGGCGCCGCGCACTTCAGCGGAGCCGCGATCACGGCGCTGCACGAGACGGCGACCGCGTTCGCGCTGCCGTCGCTCTCGGCCGTCGTGTCGGAGTACAGCCTGATGGAGCGCCGGACCTACGAGACCGACGTCGCCCCCGAGGTGGTGCGGCTCGAGCTCGGCACCCTCGCGCGGCTGCCCCTGGCGAGCGGCTACCTCACCGGCGCCCTGCGCAGCCGCACGGACGAGCCGGAGTCGGCCCTGTTCGAGGCGGGCCTGGACTACGTCGGCCGCCACGGCTCCCGCGTGCTCGCTGCCCTCGACGAGATCGCCGGGGCCCACGGCACGGAGCCCGGCGTGGTCGCGCTCGCCTGGGTGCTCTCGCACCAGGAGGTCTCGGCGGCGATCGTCCGGGCGCGGAACGCCGCGGAGCTCGAGTCGCTGTTCGCGGCGGCCGCGCTCCCGCTGACCCGGAGCGACATCGCTCAGCTGGACCGCGTCTCCGCCTGAGGCTCTCGCCCGCTGGTCCGCCGCCGTCGGGCGCCGCGCCCCGCGCCGGGCTCGGAGCGGGGCGCGGCGAGGTTCAGCGGCGCAGGATGCGCGCCTCCCACGGGCCGAGCGTCGACCCGGTCGCACCGGCGACGTTGCCGAGGACCGTCTCGGCAGCCGCCCACTCCTCGAGCAGCGGCACCTCGAGCGGCTCACCGGACACGTTCCCGACGACGAGCAGCTCGCCCGGTCCGGTGCGCGTGAAGGCGAAGAGCGCGGGGTGCTCGGGCTCCAGCAGCGCGAAGCGGCCCAGCTGCACCGTCTCGTCGGCGTGCCGCAGCGCGATCAGCGCCCGGTAGTACTCGAAGACCGACCGCTCGGCGGCCCGATCGGCGGCGACGTTCACCTCGGCGGCGTTCGGGTTGACCGCGATCCACGGCTCGCCGGTCGTGAAGCCGGCCTGGAGGCCGTCGTCCCACTGCACCGGCGTGCGGGCGTTGTCGCGGCTCTGCGCGCGCAGCCCGGCGAGCACGGTCGCCGGGTCCTCGCCGCGCTCGCCGACGGCCTCGGCCCAGTAGTTCAGGGACTCGACGTCGCGGAAGTCCTCGATGCCGGCGAACGGGACGTTCGTCATCCCGATCTCGTCGCCCTGGTAGATGTACGGCGTGCCGCGCTGGAGGTGGAGGAGCGTCGCCCAGAGGGTCGCGGACTCGTAGCGGTGCGCGCCGTCGTCCCCGAAGCGCGAGACGAGACGCGGCTGGTCGTGGTTGCCGAGGTACAGGCTGTTCCAGCCGCGCTCGGCCAGGCCGTCCTGCCAGCGCGCGAGGTTGGCCTTCAAGGCGACCAGGTCCAGCGGCACCGGGTGGAACTTGTCGACTCCGTGGTCGATGCCGACGTGCTCGAACTGGAAGACCATGTCGAGCTCACGCCGCTCGGGATCGGTCACGAGCACCGCCTCCTCGAGGGTGACCCCGGGCATCTCGCCGACGGTGAGGAAGGAGCCCTCGCGGTGCGCGAACACGGCCTCGTGCATCTCGCGGAGGTACTCGTGCAGCCGCGGACCCACCCCTCCGACGATCCCCGCGCCGCCCTGCTCGCCGTCGACGGCTCCGACGTCCTTCGAGACGAGGTTGATCACGTCCATCCGGAAGCCGTCCACTCCGCGGTCGAGCCAGCGGTTCATCATCGCGTGCACCGCGTGCCGCACCTCGGGGTTCTCCCAGTTGAGGTCCGGCTGCTGCACCGCGAAGAGGTGGAGGAAGTACTCGTCCGTCGCCGGGTCGAGCGTCCAGGCCGGGCCGGAGAAGTAGGAGCGCCAGCCGTTCGGCTCGGCGACGTCGAGGCCGGCGCCGGCGGCCGCCTCGAGCTCGCGGCCGGGCTCGGCCGAGCGGCGCCCGCGGCGCCACCAGTACCAGTCGCGCTTCGGGTCCTCCTGCGAGGAGCGGGACTCGACGAACCAGGCGTGCTCGTCGCTCGTGTGGTTGACCACGAGGTCCATCACGATGCGGATGCCGCGCTCGTGGGCCTCCGCGAGGAGCAGGTCGAACTCCTCCAGCGTCCCGAACCGCGGGTCGATGTCCTCGTAGTCCGAGATGTCGTAGCCGTTGTCGTGCTGCGGCGACGGGTAGACCGGCGAGAGCCAGATCACGTCGACCCCCAGGTCGGCGAGGTGGTCGAGCTTCGAGCGGATGCCGCCCAGGTCGCCGATGCCGTCGCCGTTCGAGTCCGCGAACGAGCGCGGGTAGATCTGGTAGACGACGGCGCTCGTCCACCAGGGCGCTGACGTCTCCCGCTCGGGGGAGTCGGAGGTCGGGGCGGCGGTCTCGGAGGGGGTCGGGGCGGCGGAGTCCATGGTCGCGAATCTAGCCCGGACGGCCGACACGGAGGGGCCCGCCGCACCGCTCGCCGGCGCGAGTCGACCCCGCCGGCGGCGCCCGTGTAACGATCTGGTGAACCGTGCGCGACCCGGCGGAGTGGCGGCTCCGGCGCTCGGATACTCTCTCCCCTGGCGGGACCCGAGCCGCCGCAGGGAGAGTGGTGGCGTGCCCAGGGACAGGACCGGCGCCGTCGTGCGGGCTCCCCGTCACAGTGCCGTCCCGCTCCCGCCCGCGGCGTCCCGCGCAGCCTCCTCGAGCGGCGTCCTCGCCGAGACCGGCCCCGTCGAGCCGACCGCCGTCGCACCCTCGCACCGCCGGCCGATGGGCGACTCCGGCCACGACCTCTTCCCCTTCGTGCTCGACGCGGCGGCCCTCGGCCGCGACGACGGTGCCGCGCTGCTCGAGCGCTACGCGGCGTGGGGCGGCAACGGCGTCGTCGTCACCGACTCGAGCCTCGCGGAGGGCGTCAGCGGCTGGCCCGCCGGACACCGCGACCGGGACCGCTTCCTCCTGATCGGCCGCTTCGCCGCTCCGGTCGGCGCCCCCGCGACGCCACGTGCGCTGGTGGACCGTGTCGAGGGGGCGCTGCGCCGCCTCCGCACCGATCGCCTCGACGTGCTGGCGGTCCGCCCCGACGGGGCCGGGCGCCTCGACGAGCTCCTCAGCGCTGTCGACGTGCTGCTGGCGCGCGGGCTGGTGCGGTCGGTGGTCGCCTCCGGGTTCTCCCCGGAGGAGCTGTTCGAGGCGCGCGTCCTGGCCGCCCACGGGCTGCCCCGCCTCGCCGGCGCGGAGGTCCGCTGGAACCTGCTCGAGCGGCCCGGCTCGGAGGGCGATCTCGGCCTCGTCGCCGCCGGCCAGGGACTCGCCCTGCTCGCGACCGTCCCCCTCGCCCACGGCTTCCTCCGCGGCGCCGAGCGCACCCGCCGCGAGCTCGGCCGCCTGCCCGACGGCGCACTCGCCGCCGCCCACCTCGGGCGCCGCGGACGCCGGGTCCTCGCCGTCCTCGACGCGATCGGTGCCGAGCTCTCGGCCGCTCCCGCCGCCGTCGCCCTGGCCTGGCTGCTCGGCCGGCCGCGGCTGACCGCCGCGACGGTCGCCCCGCGCTCACCCGCCGACGTGGACGCGCTGGTGCGCGCGGTCTCGCTCGAGCTCGACCCCGGACACCTGGCCGCGCTGGAGCGCGCGCGCCGCTGACCGCGCCCGTCCGCGACGCCCCCTGCATCTCTCCCGCCACGGCGCGACAGCCCGGCTCGGGCCGCCGTCGCGGTGGCCTAGGGTGGGCACGATGAATCACGGAGTCGCACTGCCCCTCGACCAGCCGGAGACGTCAGTCCGGGCCGCAGGCGGATCCACGGTCCGCCGCTCCGTCCTCCCGAGCGGTGTCCGCATCCTCAGCGAATCGGTGCCCGGCGCCCGCAGCGCCACGATCGGCTTCTGGGTCGCCGCGGGTTCTCGCGACGAGCGGCTCGGCCGCCCCGCGACCGCGGGCGAGCCCGCCGTGCCCTCCAACGTCGGCTCGACGCACTTCCTCGAGCACCTGCTGTTCAAGGGCACGCAGAAGCGGTCCGCCCTCGACATCGCCGTGTCCTTCGACTCCGTGGGCGGGGAGCACAACGCTCTCACCGCCAAGGAGTACACCTGCTACTACGCCAAGATCCAGGACCGCGACCTCCCGATGGCGGTCGAGGTGATCGCCGACATGGTGACCTCGAGCCTGATCGATCCGGACGAGTTCGAGACCGAGCGCGGGGTCATCCTCGAGGAGCTGGCGATGGCGGACGACGATCCGGCCGACGTGGCGGGCGAGAAGCTGTTCGAGGCCGTGTTCGGCGACCACCCGCTGGGCCGCCCGATCGGGGGCACCGCCGCGACCATCGGCGAGGCCACCCGGGACGCGGTCTGGGCGCACTACCGCGCCGCCTACCGCCCGCGAGACGTGGTGATCACCGTCGCCGGCGCCGTCGACCACGAGGCGCTCGTCGCGCTGCTCCAGCGGGTCCTCGTCGCCGACGGCTGGGACCTCGGCACGGCGGCCCCGCCCGTCGAGCGGCGCGTCGGCGGCCGTGCGTCCTACACCCGCGGCAGCGCCCTGTCGGTGGTGCACCGCCCCACCGAGCAGGCGAACCTGCTGGTCGGCTTCCCCGGTCTCGCCGCGGGCGACGAGCGGCGGATGACGATGGGCGTCCTCAACTCGATCCTCGGCGGCGGCATGTCCTCGCGGCTGTTCCAGGAGGTGCGCGAGAAGCGCGGCCTGGCCTACTCCGTCTACTCCTTCGCCCCGTCCTACTCGGACGCGGGCCTCTTCGGGCTCTACGCCGCGTGCACCCCGGCGAAGGCGGGGACGGTCGCCGAGCTCCTGCTCACCGAGTTCCACCGCCTCGCCGAGGACGGCGTCACCGACGACGAGCTCGCGCGCGCCCGCGGCCAGCTCTCGGGAGCGGCGGCGCTCGCGCTGGAGGACTCCGACACCCGGATGTCGCGCCTCGGACGCGCCGAGCTGACCTTCGGCGAGTTCGTCGACCTCGACGAGAGCCTGCGCCGACTCGCCCTCGTCGGCGCGGAGGACGTCCAGGCACTCGCGGCAGACTTGGCCCGGGGGCCGTCGTCGATCTCGGCCGTCGGCGCGGTCGACGAGTCGGCCTTCGCCGGGATCGCCGGGATCGAGAGCGCCTCCGCGATCTGATCCGATCGTCGAACGCCCGCTGACCGCGCACCGCCGCGCCGCACCAGGGAGGACCCCGTGTCCCACTACATCTACCTCGTCCGCCACGGCGAGCAGCAGGACGCCGAGCACGGCATGCCGGACGGCCCGCTCTCGGCCCGTGGTGAGCGCCAGGCGAGGCTCATCGCCGAGCGGCTCGGCGGAGTCCCCTTCACGGGAGCGTGGCACTCCCCGCTGCGCCGGGCCGAGGAGACGGCCGCACGCTTCCAGACGCTTCTGCCGAGCCTGCCGCTCCAGCCGTCCTCGCTGCTGTTCGACTGCATCCCCTCGGGGCCGACCCCGGACATGCCCAAGGCGTTCGAGCCCTTCTTCGGCAGCGTCACCGCGGCCGAGATCGAGGCGGGGCACGCGCAGATGCAGGACGCGGTGGCCGAGTTCCTGGCGCCGTCGCGCGAGGACCGCCACGACCTCCTCATCACCCACAACTTCGTGATCGGCTGGTTCGTCCGCCACGTGTTCGACGCTCCCGACTGGCGGTGGCTGGGCCTCAACCAGGCCAACTGCGGGCTGACGATCATCCGCGTCCGCTCCCGCAAGCCGCCGGTGCTCGTCGTGCACAACGATCTCTCGCACCTGCCCGTGGAGCTGCGCACCGGCCTGCCCGAGGCCCAGCCGTACTGAGCCGCGGGCTACGCTGAGTCGGTGACTACCTCCGTCGCCGTGGTCGGCGCGTCCGGCCGACTCGGCTCGTTCACCTGCTCGCTCATCGAGGCGTCGAGCGAGTTCTCGCTCGTCGCGCGGCTCGGCTCGCGGAGTGATCCCGCCGAGATGCTCGCGGCCGACGTCGTCGTCGACATGACCGTGCCGGCCGTCAGCCAGCAGATCGTCGACTTCGCCGTGGCCAACGGGAGGAAGGTGCTCGTCGGCACCTCCGGCTGGACCGGCGACCGGATCGCGGCCCTCCGGCGCAGCGTCGCCGAGCAGCCCGAGGCCGGTGTCGTGATCATCCCCAACTTCTCGCTGGGCTCGGTGCTCGCGACCGCGCTGGCCACCGTGGCCGCGCGCTTCTTCGACGCCGCCGAGATCGTCGAGACCCACGGCGCCCGCAAGGTCGACTCGCCCTCCGGGACCGCGGTCCGCACGGCCGAGCTGCTGCTGCGCGCCCGGGCCGAGCTCGGTCCGGTGCAGGCTCCGCACACCGACCAGCGGGCCCGCGGCCAGCAGGTCGCGAGCGTCCCGGTCCACAGCCTCCGCCTGCCCGGAGTGGAGGCGCGCCAGGAGGTCGTCTTCGGCGGCACCGGCGAGACGGTCACCATCCGGCACGACACCACCTCGCAGGCCTCCTACGAGCAGGGCGTCCTGCGCGCTCTCGACGCGGTCCGGACGACCACGGGCGTGGTGGTGGGCCTCGACGCGCTGATCGACCTGCGCGCCGCCTTCGACGCCGCGCCTCTCGCCGAGCGGCCGGTCGACGAGCAGCCCGTCATTGACCGGGCTCCGTCCGGCCAGGCCGCCGCAGCGACGAGCACCCCGTGAGGACCCGCGTCGGTGTCGTCCTGATGGCGGTCCTGCTCGCCCTCTACCTGTTCGTCTGCCTGCAGTACTCCGTCGTCGCCTTCGCCGCGGCGACGGTGCCCGGCATCGTGATGGGCGTCGGCCTGCTGATCCTCGGCGCCGTCGGCGTCTGGGGGCTCGTGCGCGAGCTGCTGTTCGGGCTCCGCGCCGAGAAGCTGGCCCGTCGGCTGGAGGGCGAGAACGCGCTGCCGCAGGAGGTCCTCGACTCGCGGGCCAGCGGGCGTCCGCTCCGGGAGGAGGCGGACGCGCTGTTCCCGCAGTACGCGGAGGAGGTCGACGCGCAGCCCGGGAGCTGGCGCGCCTGGTACCGCCTCGGCCTCGCCTACGACGCCAGCGGCGACCGCAAGCGCGCCCGAGGCGCCATCCGCCGGGCCATCGCGCTGGAGCACGAGGCTCCGGCCTGACCGCTCGGCCGCGACCCGAGCCCGGCCCTCCGGGCGAGGACCGCTCAGGCGGCCCGGATCAGGCGAGCACCCACTCCAGCGCCTCGCCGACGGTGCGGTGGCGGAACTCGAAGCCGTCGTCCAGCAGCCGCTGGGGAACCAGGCGCTGGCTCGAGAGCAGGAGCTCGTGCCCGGCGTCGCGCAGCGCGAGCTCGATGATCTTCTCGGGGACGGCCAGCTTGAACGGGCGGTGCAGCTGCTCGGCGAGGGTGCGCATCACGTCGTTCGCGGTCGCCGGCACCGGTCCGGCGAGGTTCACCGGGCCCGAGAGCGAGGACGTGAGCAGGTGGCGGATCGCCGCGGCCTCGTCGTAGAGGCTGATCCAGGGCCAGGCCTGATTGCCGCTGCCGAGGGGTCCGCTGAGACCGAGCTTCGTCAGGGGCAGGAGCGGCTTGAGCGCGCCGCCGTCGCCGAGGACGAGCCCGGTGCGAGCGGTGACCACCCGCGTGGCCTCGGGCGCGAGGTGGGCGGCCTTCTCCCAGCGGTCGACGACATCGGCGAGGAATCCGTCGCCACGCGAGGACTGCTCGGTGAGCTCCTCGCCCGGGCGGTCTCCGTAGTAGCCGACCGCGGAGGCGTTGATCAGCGTCGTCGGCGGGGTCGAGGACATCCGCATCGCGTCGGTGAGGGTCTGCGTGGACTGGATCCGCGAGTCGAGGATCTCCCGCTTGTAGGACGCGGTCCACGGCAGGCGGCTGATCGAGGCGCCGGAGAGGTTGATCACGGCGTCGACGCGGTCGAGCACGCTGAAGTCGAGCATGTGCGAGGTGGGCGCCCAGTGGAACTCGTCCGGGCTCGACGGCGCGTGGCGCACCAGGCGCAGGATCTCGTGCCCCTCGGCGCGCAGCTGGCGGGTCAGCTCGGAGCCGATCATCCCGCTGGCGCCCGAGATCAGGACGCGGAGCCGGGGAGCGGACGCATCCGGCCGGGCCGACGGCAGCTCGGACGGCGTCGACACGCGCTCGCCCGGCGTGCGCGCGGCGCGCCGCGGCGAGCCGGAGTCCGTGGTCCCGTCGTGGTCGGAGTGCCGTGCGGATGAGTCGCTCATGGTGCCTCCCGGAGCCGGTCGCGGGCCGCCCGCGAAGCGGACCCAGCCTAGAGCCTCACGCCCGGGAGCCGGCCGAGCGCCCGACCAGGCCGGCCCGCGCGAGCACGAGGTAGAGCTCGCAGCCCAGGCAGAGGCCGAACACGGCGTTGAGGAAGGCGGCGAGGAAGGCGACGGCCGCGGCGACCGGAACCGATCCCGGGACGCCGGCGACGTGCAGGAGGACGCCGGCGCCGGTCACCACCAGGCCGATCAGCTGGGCGAAGCGCGGCGGGCGGGCGTCCTCCCACTCGCGCGGCGGTGCCAGGTGCGGCCGGACCACCCGGCGGAACAGCACCGCCCAGGGGCCGGAGCCGACGCCGCGCGCGGCCGACCAGGCGAAGAGGGCGGCGAGCGCGAGCAGCAGGAGGAAGCCGGGCTGGGAGAGCCGGCCGTCGAGGTCGGCCCGGGCCGCGGCCGCGAGCCCGAGGCCCACGGCCGTGAGGAGGAGTGCGGCGGTGACTCCGGCGGCGACCCTCGGGCCGCGGGGATCGACGGTGCCGGACGGGGGAGTGGCGCCGGTGGTGGAGGGGGAGCGGGTGCTCATCATGTCTCCTGGAGTCGGTCGAGCTCGATGGTCAGGGCGGCCCGGGTCGGAGCGCCGCCGACGCGGCTGCGCGGCACTCCGTCTCGATCGAGCAGGAGGAGCGTGGGCGTCTGCCGGACGCGGAAGCGCGCCGCGAGGTCGGGGCGGTGCGTCAGATCGACGTCGAGGTGCGCCAGCCCGGGCCGCTGCTGGGCGAGCTCCCCGAGCATCCGTCGCACTGCAGGGCACCGCGTGCAGACGTCGGTCGAGAACTGCACGACTGTGGCCCGGGTCCCGAGCACTGCGCCGGGGACGAGCTCGCCGGGGTCGATCGCGGGGTCCTGGCGCGAGGGGGCGCTCGCGACGCGCCCGGAGCGGGCCCGATGGACAGCCCCGAGGACGACGCCCAGCACGACGAGGCCGAGCAGTGCGGCGAGGATCGTCACGGGCTCCATCCGGGAAGCGTAGGTCGGCGCGGGCGCTCCGCGGACGACTGTTTCGGGATGTGACGACGGCCGCGGTCGGAGCGTGGTCTAGGTTCGATCCGTGACCGAACAGAGCAGCCTCAGCGCAGACCCGAGTAGTCCCGTCTTCCGCAGTGATGTCGTCGTCGAGCTGGTCCGCGCGAGCGCCCACGACTCCGACGTGCTGTTCGCGGCCCGCGTCTCGACCCAGGGCGAGAAGACGCTCGCCGAGGCGCTCGACGGCGAGGAGTCCGACGCCGAGTTGCAGCGCAAGCGCGACCGCGGACTGATCAACTACCTGATGCGCGACCGCCACGGCTCGCCGTTCGAGCACAACTCGATGACCTTCTACGTGCAGGCGCCGATCTTCGTCTTCCGCGAGTTCATGCGGCACCGCATCGCCTCCTACAACGAGGAGTCGGGCCGCTACCGCGAGCTCCGCCCGGTCTTCTACGTACCCGGTCCCCGCCGCAACCTCGTGCAGGTCGGCAAGCCCGGCGCCTACTCCTTCGAGCCGGGCACCCCCGAGCAGGCCGAGCTCGTCGCCGAGGAGACGCGCCGCGTCAGCACGCAGGCCTACGAGTCGTACCGGCGGATGCTCGGCGAGGGCGTCGCCCGCGAGGTCGCCCGGATCGTCCTCCCGCTGAACATCTACTCGTCGATGTACGTCACGCTCAACGCCCGCTCGCTGATGAACTTCCTCTCCCTGCGCACCAAGCGCGAGGACTCGACGTTCCCCTCCTTCCCGCAGCGCGAGATCGAGATGGCGGCCGAGCAGATGGAGACGCACTTCCAGGAGCTGATGCCCCTCACGGCCGCCGCCTTCACAGCGAACGGCCGCGTCGCTCCGTAGCCCGCCGCCCGGCGAGGACGAGCGGGCCGTCCCGCCCGATCCGCCTGCTGCCGTCCGCGCGGGCGGCTCCGGGAACCTCCTCCCGGCGGCGCGGCGGCGACCCGCTACCCTGGCAGCGTGTCAACTCCGGAGAATCCCTTCGGCCAGGTCCTGGTCGCCCTGGTCACCCCGTTCACCGCCGACGGCGAGGTCGACTGGCCCGGTGTCGAGAAGCACATCGACGACTGCATCGCAGCGGGCGCGGACGGCATCGTGGTCACCGGGACCACGGGCGAGACCAGCACCCTGACCGACCCGGAGAAGATCCGCCTCGTCGAGGTCGGCCGCTCGGTCGCGGGGGGCCGCGCGAAGATCATCACGGGAGGCGGCTCGAACGAGACCGCCCACGCCATGCAGCTCGCCCGTCAGAGCGAGAAGGCCGGCGCCGACGGCAACATGATCGTCACCCCGTACTACAACAAGCCCACGCAGGCGGGCGTGCTCACCCACTTCCGGATGATCGCGGATGCGACGGACCTGCCGGTCATCCTCTACGACATCCCCGGCCGCACCGGCGTGCCGATCCGCTACGAGACGATCCTGCGGGCGGCCAAGCACCCGAACATCCTGGCCGTGAAGGACGCGAAGGGCGATCTCTCCGAGGTCAGCCGCGTGCTCAACCAGACCGACCTGATGTACTTCTGCGGCGACGACGCGAACGTGCTCCCCGAGCTCGCCATCGGCGCCACGGGGCTCATCGGCGTCACCGCGAACATCGCCGCCGCGCCGTACCGCACGATCGTCGACGCGGTGAACGCGGGCGACCTCCACGCGGCCACTCGTGCGCACCAGCAGCTCGAGCCGCTCGTGCGCGCCGTGATGACGCACGTCCCCGGGACCGTCGCCGCGAAGTACATCCTGCACGGCCTCGGCCGCATCTCCTCGCCGCGCGTGCGGCTGCCCCTGGTCGGCCCGGAGGAGTCGGAGGCGGCGCTCATCGAGGACGAGCTCGGCCTGGTCCGCGACATCCCGGGCGTCGACTTCCGCAACTTCCGGCCCGACCGCAACGCCGCGGCCGGCGGCGCCCTCCCGAAGGTCGCCGGCACCACCCGCTGAGCCCGAGCGGCACGTCCCGAGAAAGCACCGCTGGAGAAGGAGGGCGCATGCCCGGTCCCGTGATCATCCCCGCCCCGCTCGCTCCGGGAACGCTCCGGATCATCCCCCTCGGCGGCCTCGGCGAGATCGGCCGCAACATGACCGTCTTCGAGATCGACGGCAGGCTCCTGGTCGTCGACTGCGGCGTGCTCTTCCCGGAGGAGGACCAGCCGGGCGTCGACCTGATCCTCCCGGACTTCACGCCCATCCGGGACCGGCTCGACGACATCGTCGGAGTGGTCCTCACCCACGGCCACGAGGACCACATCGGCGCCGTCCCCTACCTGCTCCGGCTGAAGCGCGACATCCCGCTGATCGGCTCCACCCTCACGCTCGCCCTCGTCGAGGCGAAGCTCAAGGAGCACCGGATCACGCCGTACACGCTCACGGTGAAGGAGGGCGACGTCGAGAACCTCGGGCCCTTCGAGCTCGAGTTCGTCGCCGTGAACCACTCGATCCCGGACGCGCTGGCCGTGTCGATCGTCACCGACGCGGGCTCGGTGCTGCACACCGGCGACTTCAAGATGGACCAGCTGCCGCTCGACGGCCGGATCACCGACCTGCGCGCCTTCGCCCGCCTCGGCGAGGAGGGAGTCGACCTGTTCATGGTCGACTCCACCAACGCCGACGTCCCCGGCTTCACGCCGAGCGAGCGCGACATCGGCCCGGTCATCGAGAGCGTCATGGCCAGGGCGACCCGCCGCGTCATCGTCGCGAGCTTCTCCAGCCACGTGCACCGGGTGCAGCAGGTGCTCGACGCGGCCCACGCCACGGGCCGCCGCGTGGCGCTGCTCGGCCGCTCCATGGTCCGCAACATGCGCATCGCCGCGGATCTCGGCTACCTGCACGTCCCTCCGGGAGTCCTGGTCGACATGAAGAAGTCGGGCGACGTCCCCGAGGACAGGATCGTCTACATGTCCACCGGGTCGCAGGGCGAGCCGATGGCCGTCCTCAGCCGGATGGCCAACCTCGATCACCAGATCGAGCCGGGGGAGGGCGACACGGTGATCCTCGCCTCCAGCCTCATCCCCGGCAACGAGAACGCGGTGTACCGGGTCATCAACGGGCTCACGCGGCTCGGAGCGACCGTCGTGCACAAGGGCAACGCGAAGGTGCACGTGTCCGGGCACGCCGCGGCCGGCGAGCTCCTCTACTGCTACAACATCCTCAAGCCGCTGAACGTGATGCCGGTGCACGGCGAGTACCGGCACCTGGTCGCGAACGCGCAGCTCGCGCGCGAGACCGGGATCGCGGAGGAGAACACGATCATCGCCGAGGACGGCACCGTGATCGACCTGCTCGACGGCAGGGCGACCGTCGTCGGACGGCTCGACCTGGGGTTCGTCTACGTCGACGGATCGTCGGTGGGCGAGATCACCGACGCCGACCTCAAGGACCGGCGGATCCTCGGCGAGGAGGGCTTCATCTCGATCATCGTGGTGGTCGAGGCGGGCACGGGGCGGATCGTCGTCGGCCCCGAGATCCACGCGAAGGGCTTCGCGGAGGACGACAGCGTCTTCGACGAGGTCAAGCCGCGGATCGCGGCCGCGCTCGAGGAGGCGGTGCGGAACGGGGCGAGCGATCAGCACGCGCTCTCGCAGGCCGTCCGTCGAGTCGTCGGCCGCTGGGTCAACACCTCCTACCGCCGCCGGCCCATGATCGTGCCGCTCGTCATCGAGGCCTGAGCCTCCCGGCCGGCGGCGGATCGGCGCCTGCCGTCGCGGCGCGGGTCACCGGCCCTGACGGGGGCGGCAGGTACGGTGGCCTCATGGCGACCAGTACCAAGACGACCTCGCGCGGGCGCGGCAGCGCGACTCCGCGCTCCGGCGCGCCGCGATCCGGCCGGGGCTCGGGCAAGGCGGCCGCCGAGACGAAGACGGTGGCCTTCGAGTCCGCCCCGCGCACCAACCCCGCCGTGCGGCTCTGGATGGCGCTGGCCCACCTCGCGGGCGGCGCAGCGCGCGCCCTCGGTCCCGAGCGGCTGGCGAAGGAGGAGCGCCGCGACGGCGTCCCCTTCCTGCTGCTGCTGCTGGCCGTCGCGGGCGCGGTCGTCGAGTGGTTCCTCGCGACCGACCCGGTCGCCCTGGTGCTCGACGCGTGGAGCTTCGGCGGCTTCTTCGGCCGGGTCGCCTACGTGCTGCCGGTCGTCCTTCTCCTCTTCTCCCTCTGGCTCTTCCGGCACCCCCGGTCCGTCGACGACAACGGGCGGATGGGCGTGGGCGTCATCACGCTGCTCGTCGCCTCCGCCGGCATCTGCCACGCGCACCTCGGCCTGCCGCAGCCCGGCCAGGGAATCGAGACCATGGCGGCAGCGGGAGGCGTCCTCGGCTGGCTGGTGGGCGCCCCGCTCGTGGCGATCGCCACCGTCCCCGGCGCGACCGTGCTGCTGTCGCTCGTGATCCTGCTGTCGCTGTTCATCATCACCAAGACCCCGCCGAACCGCATCGGCGCGCGCTCGCGGGAGCTCTACGGCTACCTCTTCGGCGCCCCCGTGCTCGACGACGAGGAGCGCGCCCGCCTCAAGGCCGAGCGGGCCGCCGCCAAGGCCGCGGCGAAGGCGGAGGCCGAGCAGGAGGAGGACGCGCAGCAGGACGGCGGAGAGCTGCCCTGGTGGCGGCGCACCGAGTCCGGGCGCGAGGACGAGCCGACCGTGCAGACCGAGCTCCCGATCGACTCCTTCACCGAGGTGCTCGAGGGCACCGCTCCCGCCCGCGGCCGCGCGAAGGGCTTCGACACCGCGCTCGAGGAGCGCGACGACGAGGCCCACCCGCCGACCCGCTCCTACGCCACCGAGGTGCTGGCCGAGGCCGAGACCGCCGAGGCCGCGCTCGCCCGCTTCGAGCAGACGGGCGCTCCCCGCGGCGCGACCGGTGTGGTCGACGACGACGCGACCGAGGTCATCCGGCTCGACCGCCTCGATGTGGCGCCCGCCGTCCCGATCCCGCCCGTCATCGAGACCGGCCCGATCGCGCCCCTCGCCGAGGAGGATCCGACCGCCGGCTTCGACTCCTCGTTCGAGGACGACGCGCCGTACCGCCTCCCCTCGGCGGCCGCCCTCTCGACGGGCACGCCCTCCAAGGCGCGCTCGGCGGCCAACGACGAGATGGTCCGCGCCATCACCGAGGTGCTGCAGCAGTTCAACGTGGATGCGACGGTCACCGGCTTCTCCCGCGGCCCGACCGTCACCCGCTACGAGATCGAGCTCGGCCCCGGCGTCAAGGTCGAGCGCGTCACCGCGCTCAGCAAGAACCTCTCCTACGCCGTCGCCAGCAACGAGGTCCGGATCCTCTCCCCGATCCCGGGCAAGAGCGCGATCGGCGTCGAGATCCCCAACACGGACCGCGAGATCGTCTCGCTGGGCGACGTCCTCCGCTCGCCGGCCTCGACGACGTCCACGCACCCGATGACCATCGGCGTCGGCAAGGACGTCGAGGGCGGCTACGTCGTGGCGAACCTCGCCAAGATGCCGCACCTCCTGGTCGCCGGCTCCACCGGCTCCGGCAAGTCCAGCTTCGTCAACTCGATGATCACGAGCCTGCTGATGCGCGCGCGCCCGCAGGACGTGCGGATGGTCCTGATCGACCCCAAGCGCGTGGAGCTCACCATCTACGGCGGAGTGCCGCACCTGATCACTCCGATCATCACGAACCCCAAGAAGGCCGCCGAGGCGCTGCAGTGGGTCGTGAAGGAGATGGACATGCGCTACGACGACCTGGCTTCGTTCGGGTTCCGTCACATCGACGACTTCAACGCGGCCGTCCGCGCGGACGAGATCAAGCTCCCGGCGGGCAGCAGCCGCGTCCTCAAGCCGTACCCGTACCTCCTCGTGGTGGTCGACGAGCTCGCCGACCTGATGATGGTCGCCCCGCGCGACGTCGAGGACTCGATCGTGCGGATCACCCAGCTCGCGCGCGCCTCGGGCATCCACCTCGTGCTTGCCACGCAGCGGCCGAGCGTCGACGTGGTGACCGGCCTCATCAAGGCGAACGTGCCCAGCCGCCTCGCCTTCGCGGTGACCAGCGTGACCGACTCGCGGGTCATCCTCGACCAGCCGGGAGCCGACAAGCTCATCGGGCAGGGCGACGGCCTCTTCCTCCCCATGGGCACCAACAAGCCGATGCGCGTGCAGGGCGCCTGGGTCCGCGAGGACGAGATCGCGAAGGTCGTCGAGCACGTCACCCGTCAGGCGCAGCCCGAGTACCGCCAGGACATCACCGTGCAGGCGCAGCGCAAGGAGATCGACTCCGACATCGGGGACGACCTCGAGCTGCTGGTCGCGGCGGCCGAGCTCGTCGTCAGCACGCAGTTCGGCTCGACCTCGATGCTGCAGCGCAAGCTCCGCGTCGGCTTCGCCAAGGCCGGCCGACTGATGGACCTGCTCGAGTCGCGCGAGGTCGTCGGCCCCTCCGAGGGGTCGAAGGCCCGCGACGTGCTGGTCACCGCCGAGCAGCTGCCGGGCGTCCTCGCGCGGATGCGCGGCGAGGACCCGGGCGAGGGGCCGGCCGCGCCGTCCTCGGTCGCCCCGGATCCGTATGCGGATCCGCTGGCCGAGCCGACGGGGCCCGCCGCCACCGACTACCACGACGACGACGAGGGGTCCGGCGAGGACGCCTGGACGCTGACGGGACGCGAGTGACCGTCCCGGTCGCCCGCACTGCGAGGAACGGCGGAGCACGATGACCCACCCCACCGCACCGGCTCCGGCCGCGTCGGGCAACTGGAACCTGCCGAACGCGATCACGGTCCTCCGGATCCTGCTGGCGCCCGTCTTCTTCTGGCTCCTGCTGGCCGACGGGGGGCAGGACGGCGGGATCCGGATCGCCGCGGCGCTCCTCTTCATCGTCGCGATCGCCACGGACGGCATCGACGGGCACATCGCCCGGAGCCGGGGCCTCGTGACCGATCTCGGCAAGCTCCTGGATCCGATCGCCGACAAGGTGCTGACCGGTGCGGCGCTCGTCGGGCTCTCGATCCTCGCGGAGCTGCCGTGGTGGGTGACGATCGTCATCCTGGTGCGCGAGATCGGCATCACCGTCTTCCGGATGGCCGTGCTCTCGGACCGGGTGATCCCGGCGTCACGGGGCGGCAAGCTCAAGACGATCGTGCAGTCGATCGCGATCTCCCTCGCTCTGCTGCCGCTCTGGGCCGTCCTCGGCGAGTGGGTCCACTGGCTGAACGGGATCACGATGACGGCCGCGGTGGTGCTCACGGTCGCCACCGGGATCGACTACCTCGCCGACGCCGCCCGCCAGAGCCGGGCCGCCCGGTCGACGCGGTGACGGCCGCGCAGCTGATCGCCGAGCTCCGGCGGCGGGGTGTCGACCTCGCCGTCGCGGAGTCGCTCACCGGCGGCGCGCTCAGCTCCGCCCTCGTGGAGGTGCCCGGCGCCTCCGCCGTGTACCGCGGGGGAGTGGTGAGCTATGCCACCGACCTCAAGGACCGGCTCCTCGGGGTCGACGCGCGCGTCCTCGGCGAGCGGGGGGCCGTCGATCCCGGAGTCGCCGTGCAGATGGCGCGCGGAGCGTCCTCGCGGCTCGCAGCCGACGGGCGTCCGACGCTCGGCCTGGCGACGACGGGGGTCGCCGGTCCGGATCCGCAGGGGGATGCAGCCGTCGGCACCGTCTTCGTGGCGGCCGTGCTCGGCGAGGACGAGCTCGTCCGTGAGCACCGGTTCGACGGCGACCGCGCCGCGATCCGCGCCGCCTCGGTCGAC
Organism: Rathayibacter sp. AY1C2; assembly: GCF_002931195.1. Classification (NCBI taxonomy): domain Bacteria; kingdom Bacillati; phylum Actinomycetota; class Actinomycetes; order Micrococcales; family Microbacteriaceae; genus Rathayibacter; species Rathayibacter sp. AY1C2. The sequence continues at coordinate 156,696 of NZ_PSWG01000005.1, forward strand.
GCTGCTCTCGCCCTCGGCGCGGAGCTGATCTCCCGCGGCCCATGAGGCGGATACCCAGCCGGGGCCCTTCGGGAATCGGAATGCGCCGCATTGCGGCCCGGTTACAACTGGTGTCGCTCACACGCAAAGTCCAGTCATCCGGTATTAGAGTCGACACCATACGAACCGGGTAGTGAACAGCTATCCGGTTCTCTCGTCCCAGCCCCCCGATCACCCGCTCCGGAATCTCCGGCGCTCGTGCTCGCGGTGCAGGTGCACGACATGCGGTTGACGTGGAGAAGGAGGGTCCAGTGGTTCTAGTTCGTCAGGAGATCGGCGATGTCCTCAGGGACTTTCGCCTGCAGAAAGGTCGTACGCTCCGTCAGGTGGCGAGCAAGGCGAGCGTTGCGCTCGGCTACCTGAGCGAGGTCGAACGCGGTCAGAAGGAGGCCTCCTCGGAGATCCTCGCCTCTGTCGCCGACGCCCTCGACACCCCCATCTCGGTGATCATGCGCGAGGTCGGCGATCGTCTCGCCGTCATCGAGGGCATCGACACCATCCCCGACACCATCCCGGCCGACATGGTCGCAGGCTTCGACGCGGACCTCGTCACGCAGTAGTCGGCCCCCGTCCCCTCCACTCACCGCACCCGTTCCACCCGAAGGGCGCCCAGGCTCCGGCCGGGCGCCCTTCGGCGTTCCCGGGGGAGTGCGGCCTCCGGGCAGCGGCTACCGTGGACGCATGCGCTTGAGCGAGTTCCGGCAGCTGGTGGACGACGAGTTCGGCGGCGCCTATGCCCGTGTCCTGGTCTCGGACCTCGTGCTGACCGAGCTCGGGGGCCGCACCGCCGAGCGCGCCCTCGCGGACGGAGCGGAGCCGCGCGAGGTCTGGCTCGCCCTCTGCCGCGCCAACGACGTCCCGGAGGCCCGGTGGCACGGCGTGGATCCGCGGAAGCGCCACCGCTGACGCTCCCGTCGCCGAAGCCGTGTTCGACACGCCGACGGCTCGTGCTCGAATCCGTGTTCGAACGGGTCTAGGCTCCTCCACAGAAGCAGGAACGGCCCCGTCTCCACGGAGTCGCTCTCGCTCGGCCTCGATGTCGGTGGTCGGGCGTACCGTCGGAGGCACCTGAACGGACCTGCTTCACCGCCTTGTCGCAGCCGGCCGGCACTGTCACTCCGACAGCCACCGGCATGTCGCGACAGCCTGTAGGCGACACCAACACGAACACGAGAGCGAGACGGCCATGCCCAGTTCCTCCGACCGCGAGAAGTCCCTCGAGACCGCACTCGCCCAGATCGACCGCCAGTTCGGCAAGGGCGCCGTCATGCGCCTCGGAAGCGACGACCGCGCTCCCGTCGAGGTGATCCAGACCGGTTCGATCGCGCTCGACGTCGCGCTCGGGATCGGCGGGCTCCCCCGCGGCCGCATCGTCGAGATCTACGGCCCAGAGTCCTCCGGAAAGACCACCCTCACGCTGCACGCGATCGCGAACGCGCAGCGCAACGGCGGCATCGCCGCCTTCATCGACGCGGAGCACGCGCTCGACCCCGAGTACGCCAAGAAGCTCGGCGTCGACATCGACTCCCTCCTCGTGTCGCAGCCCGACACCGGAGAGCAGGCGCTCGAGATCGCCGACATGCTCGTGCGCTCGGGCTCGATCGACCTCATCGTGATCGACTCCGTCGCGGCCCTCGTGCCGCGTGCCGAGATCGAGGGCGAGATGGGCGACTCCCACGTCGGCCTGCAGGCCCGCCTCATGTCCCAGGCGCTGCGCAAGCTGACCGGCGGACTGAACACCACGAACACCACGATGATCTTCATCAACCAGCTGCGCGAGAAGATCGGCGTCTTTTTCGGAAGCCCCGAGACCACGGCGGGCGGCAAGGCGCTCAAGTTCTACGCGTCGGTCCGCCTCGACATCCGCCGCATCGAGACGCTGAAGGACGGCACCGACGCGGTCGGCAACCGCACCCGCGTCAAGGTCGTGAAGAACAAGATGGCCCCGCCCTTCAAGCAGGCCGAGTTCGACATCCTCTACGGCGTCGGCATCTCCCGCGAGGGCAGCCTGATCGACTTCGGTGTCGAGCACGAGATCGTCCGCAAGTCGGGCGCCTGGTACACCTACGACGGCGACCAGCTCGGCCAGGGCAAGGAGAAGGCGCGCCAGTTCCTCATCGACAACCCCGATGTGGCCGCCGAGATCGAGAAGCGCATCCTGGTCAAGCTCGGCGTGATCGTCGACCCGAACGCGGCCGTCGAGGCCGCGCCGGTCGCGATCGAGACCAAGCAGCCCGTGCGCAAGGGCGCCTAGCCCGTGGCGGAGAAGGCCGCGGAGGGGGCGAAGGGCCGCCCCGTGGCCTTCCTGCCCTGGGTCGACCGGGGTGCGGCGGGCGACGAGGGCTGGGCTCCGGCGGCGCCGGACGCCGACGGGGCCGGGTCGCTTCCGGAGCCGTCCGGAGCCGGGACGCCGAGTACCAGTGCTCCCCGGACGGTCGCAGGAGAGTCGGGAGGCTCCGCCCTCGGGGGCGCCGCGTCTCCGGCCTCCGAGCGGATCGCCGAGCTCTCGGCTCATGTCGCCCGGCGCGTGCCGGCGTTCGTCGAGAACGCGGACGACGAGGACGACGACGACGCGATCGAGATCCCGGAGGAGATCGATCCGGAGCAGGTCGCGGATCGGATCGTACGGGGGCTCTCCCGCAAGAGCCTCTCGGTCGCCGAGGTCGAGGCGCGCCTCTACACGGAGGGCGTCGCCGAGAAGGACGCCCTCGAGATCCTCGAGCGCTTCACGCGCTTCGGCTACCTCGACGACCTCCGCATGGCGGAGCAGCTGGTCGTCTCGCTCCGTGACCGCAAGAAGCTCGGCCGCTCCTCCATCCAGCAGGAGCTGCGCGCGCGGAAGATCGACCCCGAGGCGATCGCGTCAGCGCTCGACGAGCTGGACGGCGACGACGAGTACCGCACGGCGCTCGAGCTCGCGCGCAAGCGCCTGCCGAGCCTGCGCTCGCTCTCCGACGAGGTCGCCGAGCGCCGGCTCACGGGATTCCTCGCGCGCCGCGGCTACGCCGGCGGACTCGTGCAGCGCGTCGTCCGCGAGACGATCCGCAAGCCGGGGTCGAGCGTCCGCTTCCGCTGACACGGCGAGCCGGGAGCGGTCCGACCGGAGCGTAGAATCCCACACCATGAGCACGCTCGGTACCGCCCCGTCGCCCGTCGCCGAGACCCGGCCGAGGACCTACGAGGTCCGTACGTTCGGGTGCCAGATGAACGTGCACGACTCCGAGCGGCTGAGCGGTTCGCTCGAGGCGGCGGGCTACGTGTCCGCCGATGGAGCCGAGGCCGACGTCGTCGTGATCAACACCTGCGCGGTGCGCGAGAACGCCGACAACAAGCTCTACGGCAACCTCGGCCACCTCGCGTCGGTGAAGCGCCGACACGAGGGGATGCAGATCGCGGTCGGCGGCTGTCTCGCGCAGAAGGACAAGAACGTCATCCTCGACCGTGCCCCGTGGGTCGACGTGGTCTTCGGCACGCACAACATGGGCGCCCTCCCTAGCCTGCTCGAGCGCGCCCGCCACAACGACGAGGCACAGCTCGAGATCCTCGAATCGCTCGATGTCTTCCCCTCCACGCTCCCCACGAAGCGCGACTCGACCTACAGCGGCTGGGTCTCGATCTCGGTCGGCTGCAACAACACCTGCACCTTCTGCATCGTCCCCTCGCTCCGCGGCAAGGAGAAGGACCGGCGTCCCGGCGACGTGCTCGCCGAGATCCAGGCGCTCGTGGACGACGGCGCGATCGAGGTCACCCTTCTCGGCCAGAACGTGAACTCCTACGGCGTCGAGTTCGGCGATCGCCAGGCGTTCTCGAAGCTGCTCCGCGCGGCGGGCACCATCGACGCGCTCGAGCGGATCCGCTTCACGAGCCCCCATCCCGCGGCCTTCACCGACGACGTGATCGACGCCATGGCCGAGACGCCGGCGGTGATGCCGCAGCTGCACATGCCGCTCCAGTCCGGCTCCGACCGCGTCCTCAAGGCGATGCGCCGCTCCTACCGCTCCGAGAAGTTCCTCGGGATCCTCGACCGGGTGCGCGATCGCATCCCGCACGCGGCGATCAGCACCGACATCATCGTTGGCTTCCCCGGCGAGACGGAGGCCGACTTCCAGGAGACCCTGCGGGTGGTCGAGGCGGCCCGCTTCGCCTCCGCCTTCACCTTCCAGTACTCCATCCGGCCCGGCACCCCGGCCGCGACGCTGCCCGACCAGATCCCCAAGGCGGTCGTCCAGGAGCGCTACGAGCGGCTCGTCGCCCTGCAGGACGCGATCAGCGAGCAGGAGAATCGCACGGTCGTCGGCCGAGAGGTCGAGGTCCTCGTCGCGACCGGCGAGGGCCGCCGCGACACGGAGACGCACCGGCTGAGCGGACGCGCCGAGGACAGCCGTCTGGTGCACTTCGACGTGCCCGAGGGCTCCGAGCAGCCGCGTCCCGGAGACGTGGTCTCCGTCCGGGTCACCCGTGCCGCCCCCTTCTACCTCCTGGCGGATTCGCCCGACGGCGCGCCGCTCCGCATCCGCCGCACCCGCGCGGGCGACGCCTGGGACCGGGCGCAGACCGAGTCCTGCGGAGTTCCGGCCGCCCCGGGCGCGAGCGGGGCGCCCCGGGTCTCGCTGGGCCTGCCGTCGCTGCGCGTGCGCGACGCCGGCACGCTGACGACGCCGATCTACGACGCCCTCGATGGCGAGCGCTGAGACCGGAGCCCCCGATACCGCGCCGGAGCTCATCGCGGTCGTCGGCGCGACCGGCACGGGCAAGTCCGACCTCTCGCTCGAGCTCGCCGAGGCGATCCGGCAGGACGGCGGCGCCGCTGAGATCGTGAACGCCGACGCGATGCAGCTCTACCGCGGGATGGACATCGGCACCGCGAAGCTGCCCGCCGACGAGCGTCGGGGCGTCCCGCACCACCTGCTCGACGTCCTCGACGTGACGGAGGAGGCGTCGGTCGCCCGCTACCAGAGCGAGGCGCGGCGCGTGATCGAGAGCGTGCTGGCGCGCGGGGCGACGCCGATCCTCGTCGGGGGCTCCGGTCTGTACGTCTCCAGCGTCGTCTTCGAGTTCTCGTTCGCGGGCACCGACCCGGCCGTCCGGCGCCGGCTCGAGGAGACCGCCGAGCGGGAGGGCCTGGGCGCCCTCGTCGAGCGGTTGCGCCGGATCGACGCCGGAGTGGCCGAGCGGATCGGTCCGCACAACGCCCGGCGCATCGTCCGCGCGCTCGAGATCGCGGAGCTCACCGGCGGGAGCACGCACAGCGCGCTGATGTCCGACGAGCCGGTTCGGTGGCGCCCCGCCTCGATCCTGTTCCTCGAGGCTCCGCGGGAGGAGCTGGTGCAGCGCCTCGACCGGCGGGTGGAGCGGATGTGGGCGGCCGGGATGCTCGACGAGGTCGAGCGGCTCGTCCCCCTCGGCCTGGAGCGCGGCGTCACAGCCGGGCGGGCCATCGGGTACGCCCAGGCGCTCGCCCAGCGTGCCGGCGTCCTCCGCGAGGAGGAGGCGATCGCGGCGACGCAGGCGCTCACGCGCCGCTACGCACGTCGGCAGAACAGCTGGTTCCGGCGCTACGCCGGCGCCCACCGGCTCCCGTACGACGCGCCGGACCTGGTGTCGCGGGCGCACGCCGCCGCCCAGGCCGCCGCTCCCGCTCCTCGCTAGGCTGTGCGCCATGACGATCGAGCTGCACTTCACCAAGGGCCAGGGCACCGGCAACGACTTCGTGCTCTTCAGCGACCCGGACGGTGAGGTCGACCTCTCGCCCGCGCAGATCGCGATGATCTGCGACCGCCACTTCGGCGTCGGCGCCGACGGCGTCATCCGTGCCGTCCGCTCCCGCGCGATCCCGGAGGGCGCCGCGGCTCTGGCCGAGGAGAGCGAGGCGGAGTGGTTCATGGACTACCGCAACGCCGACGGCTCGATCGCCGAGATGTGCGGCAACGGCATCCGCGTCTACGCCGCGTTCCTGCTCGCGGGCGGCCTCGCGGCGCTCGAGCCCGGCGACACCCTGCCGATCGGCACCCGCGCCGGCGTCCGCGACGTCACCCGCAGCGGTGCCGGGTTCCAGGTCGACCTCGGCCGCTGGGAGCTGGCGGGCGGCGAGCCCCTGGTGCGGGCGAAGGAGCTCAAGGTCGCGCGCCCCGGTCTCGGGATCGACCTCGGCAATCCGCACGTGGTCGTCGCCCTCAGCAACGACGAGGAGCTCGACTCCGCCGACCTCTCCTACATCCCGCAGCTCGACCCGGAGCCCGAGGACGGCGCGAACGTCGAGTTCGTGGTTCCCGGCGAGCCCCTGGTCCACGACGGGATCGGGCGGATCCGGATGCGCGTGCACGAGCGCGGCAGCGGCGAGACCCTGAGCTGCGGCACGGGTGCCGCGGCGGCGGCACTGGCGGTGCGCTACTGGGCGGGAGCGCGCGCTCCGCAGGCCTGGCGCGTGGAGGTCCCGGGCGGCACGCTCGGCGTGACGATGTTCGCGGCGGAGGAGAGCGAGCACGTCGGGCTCTCCGGCCCGGCCGACCTCGTCTTCACCGGGACGATCCGGATCGACTGAGGACCCGGTCAGGCCCGGCGGGTCGTCCGGAGCACGCGGAAGCCCTTCGCCGAGGAGACGCGCTCCACGTCGAGCCACCCGGCGAACGCGGCGCCGAGCCAGGTCTGGAGCGAGTCGGAGCCGAGGTTGCGCTGCACGACGAGCCAGGCGTCCGCGCCCTCCTCGAGCCGCGGCAGCCAGCGTTCGAGCAGGAGGTGCAGCTCCTCCTTGCCGATGCGGATCGGCGGGTTCGACCACACGGTGCGGAAGCGGACGTCGTCGGGAACATCCTCGGGCAGCACGGCGTTGACATTGAGGACGCCGAGTTCCTCGCAGTTGCGACGGACCAGCTCGAGCGCCCGCTGGTTGACGTCGACCGCCCACACCCGGGCGTCGGGGGAGGCGAGGGCGAGCGCGAGGGCGACCGGGCCCCAGCCGCAGCCGAGGTCCAGCAGGTCCCCGTCAGCGGGGGCGTCGGGCACCGCGTCCAGCAGGACGCGCGTGCCGAGATCGACGTGACCGGGGCTGAACACCCCTCCTGCCGTCGTGACCTCGAGGTCGCGGCCGGCCAGGCGGGCCTGGATCCTGCGGGGCCGGAGGTCGCCGTCGGGAGTACTCGAGAAGTAGTGCTCGGCGGCCATGAGAAGTGAACCTATCAAGACCTGAGGAGTTAGTGTTATCCGGATGACGGAAGACCTGAACGAGACCGACACGACCGAGGCCGTGGACGTCGTCTCGAGGGTCCTGGCGAACGCGCAGTCGCGTTCGGCAGGGTACTCGCGCTTCGTCGCGGGTGGAGCCCAGGCGCTGCAGAGCGCCGGCCACGAGGGCGAGAACAGCGACGGCGAGCAGTTCGACCGCGACGACCGGCAGGCGCTGCGACGCGTCGCCGGCCTCTCGACCGAGCTCGAGGACGTCACGGAGGTCGAGTACCGCCAGCTGCGCCTGGAGAACGTCGTGCTCATCGGCGTGTACTCGCAGAATTCGCTGGAGGACGCGGAGAACTCGCTGCACGAGCTCGCCGCGCTCGCGGAGACGGCGGGAGCGACGGTCCTCGACGGCCTGCTCCAGCGCCGCCCGCACCCCGATCCGAGCACCTACCTCGGCAAGGGCAAGGCCCAGGAGCTCGCGGGGCTCGTCGCGGCCCTCGGCGCGGACACGGTCGTCGCCGACACCGAGCTCGCACCGAGCCAGCGGCGTGCGCTGGAGGACGTGGTGAAGGTCAAGGTGATCGACCGCACCGCGGTGATCCTCGACATCTTCAGCCAGCACGCGAAGAGCCGCGAGGGCAAGGCGCAGGTCGAGCTCGCGCAGCTCGAGTACCTGCTCCCGCGACTGCGCGGCTGGGGCGAGTCCATGTCCCGCCAGGCCGGCGGACAGGTGGGCGCGGGAGCCGGAATGGGCTCGCGCGGTCCGGGTGAGACGAAGATCGAGCTCGATCGTCGCCGCATCCACACCCGCATGGCGCGCCTGCGCAAGCAGATCACGGCGATGAAGCCCGCCCGCGAGGCCAAGCGCGCGAACCGCAAGCGCAACGCCGTCCCCTCGGTGGCGATCGCGGGGTACACGAACGCCGGCAAGTCGAGCCTGCTGAACCGGATGACGCACGCGGGCGTCCTCGTCGAGAACTCGCTCTTCGCGACCCTCGACGCCACCGTCCGCAAGGCCCAGACGAAGGACGGGCGCCTCTACACGCTCGCCGACACGGTCGGCTTCGTCCGAGCGCTTCCGCACCAGCTCGTCGAGGCCTTCCGGTCGACGCTCGAGGAGGTCGCGGACTCCGATGTGATCGTCCACGTCGTGGACGCCTCCCACCCCGATCCGGCCGGGCAGATCGCCACCGTGCGCGACGTGATCGGCGAGGTGGGCGCCCGCAGCATCCCCGAGATCATCGCCTTCAACAAGGCCGATCTGGTGGACGAGGGCACGCGGCTGGTGCTGCGCGGTCTCGCTCCCGACGCGATCTTCGTGTCGGCGCGCAGCGGCGAGGGCATCGACGAGCTGGAGGCGCGGATCGCCGAGATCCTGCCCGAGCCGGACGTCGAGATCGACCTGCTCGTGCCGTACGACCGGGGCGACGTGATCTCGCATCTGCACCGCAGCGGCCGGATCCTGTCGACGCAGTACGTCGAGGGCGGCACCCACGTGGTCGCCCTCGTGCACGCCGATCTGGCGGGCTCGCTCACCGAGTTCGCGGTTCCGCGCGCGGCCGTCCAGGCCTGATCGCCACCACCCGAGCGCCCGTCTCCCCGTCAGGGAGGCGGGCGCTCGGCGCATCCGGGAGGGGGTGCGGCGACCCGCACCACCGACCGGCGGCGGCCGGAGGGTTCGGCGACGGGGTTTCGGCGGCCCTCCTCCGCCTTCCCGTGACCGCGACGGAGGGGCGCGGGCCCCGATCGCCGGTGCCCGTCGAACGCGGGAGGGGCCCGGCCGGCTGCACGCCGGTCGGGCCCCTCCTGCGTTCCCGGTGTCAGACCGAGCGGAGGACCGCCACGATCTTCCCGAGCACCTCGGCCTCGTCGCCGAGGATCGGCTCGAAGTTGGAGTTGCGGGGCAGCAGCCAGGTGTGGCCGTCGCGCTGGCGCAGCACCTTGACGGTGGCCTCGCCGTCGAGCATGGCCGCTACGATCTCGCCGTTCTCGGCGGTGCGCTGCGAGCGGACCACGACCCAGTCGCCGTCGCAGATCGCGGCGTCGATCATCGACTCGCCGACGACCTTGAGCATGAAGAGCTCGCCCTTGCCGACGAGCTGCCGGGGAAGCGGGAACACCTCGTCGATCTGCTGGTCGGCCATGATCGGCACACCCGCCGCGATCCGGCCGACGAGGGGGACCATCGCCGCGTCGCCGACCGTCGCGGTCGACTCGAACGACCCGTCGTCCTCCGTCGAGCTGGGGACGTCGATGAGGATCTCGAGGGCGCGGGGCCGGTTCGGGTCACGGCGCAGGTAGCCGCTGAGCTCGAGCTGGTTGAGCTGGTGGGTGACGCTCGACAGCGAGGCGAGGCCGACCGCGTCGCCGATCTCGCGCATGCTCGGCGGGTAGCCGCGGCTCGACACCGAGCGCTGGATCGCGTCGAGGATCGCGAGCTGCTTGGCGCTCAGGCTCTTCCGGCGCCGGCCCGCGGCCGCCTTCGTCTTGGCGGCCGGGTTCCCGGCCCTCTGCGCGTCGCTCACGATGCTCCCTCTTCCCGGTGCGCACGCCGCGTGCGCGCCCGCCCGGTCGCGACCCGACAAGGAATGTCGGTGGTCGCTGCTGTACTACGACCAGGCTCTCGAAACTGTATCCGCCGGAACTCACGACTCGGAACATTCGTTCGAGTGTGTCGCGCGCGAGTCCGCCCGCGGATCAGCCGGACGGTCCCTTGACCGCTCCGTCGTTCGAAGATATGTTCGGTACAGGCGTTCGGGGCGGCCCTCCCGGCCGAGGGCCTCCCCGAATCCCCGTTGAAAGGAGCGATCCCATGACCGCACAGCTCACCTCCCGCCCGCTCCAGCGCTCGTCCGCGGCTCGGCCCGTCGAGGTCCTGCCGTCCGCTCCCGAGCCGATGAACGCGTTCGGCGAGGCGCGCATCGTCCGCACCCGTCTGCGCCTCACGCGCCGCGGCCGCGCCGTGGTGGCCGCTCTGGGGGCCCTGCCGATCGTGGCGGGCGCCTTCGCCTTCGGGCTCAACGGCGGTGGAGCGGTCGCGTCGAGCGATGCCGCTGCGGTCGAGTTCCAGTACGTCACCGTCCATGCGGGCGAGTCGCTCTGGTCGCTCGCCGAGGAGCTCGCCCCGCAGGCGGACCCGCGCGACGTGGTCGACGACATCCTCTCCCTCAACCAGCTCTCGAGCGCGGGCGTCGAGCCCGGGCAGCGCCTCGCGGTCCCGGCCGAGTACGACACCGCTCGCTGAGCCGGGCTGCCCGGACGTCCGCGCCGGGTGCTTCGCTACCATTCCCTGGTGACGACTCTCGACGACCTACCCCTCCGCGACGACCTCCGAGGCAGGCACCCGTACGGTGCACCCCAGGCGGTCGTGCCCGTCGCCCTCAACGTCAACGAGAACACCCACCCGGTCCCGGACGACGTGATCGCCGACATCGTCGGGCGGGTCACGGAGGCGCTGCGCACCGTCAACCGGTACCCCGACCGCGAGTTCCGAGAGCTGCGCGACTCCCTCGCCGGCTACCTCGGTCACGGGCTCACCGCGGACGGCGTGTGGGCTGCGAACGGATCGAACGAGGTGCTCCAGCACGTCCTTCAGGCGTTCGGCGGTCCCGGGCGCTCGCTGCTGGGGTTCGCGCCCACCTATTCGATGTACTCGATCCTCGCGTCGGGGAGCGGAACGGAGTGGATCCCCGCTCCGCGCGAGGCGGAGTTCGAGATCGGAGCCGAGTACGCCGCGGAGCAGGTGCGCCGGGCCCGGCCCGACATCGTCTTCCTCTGCGCTCCGAACAACCCGACCGGGACGCCGCTCGACCTCGCCGTGATCGAGGCTGTCTACGACGCGACCGACGGCATCGTCGTCGTCGACGAGGCGTACGCCGAGTTCGCCGGCAGGGGCGCGCCCACCGCGCTGAGCCTCCTCCCCGGGCGACCGCGCCTGCTCGTGTCCCGCACCATGAGCAAGGCCTTCGCCTTCGCCGGTGTCCGCCTGGGCTACCTCGCCGCCGACCCCGCGGTGATCGACGCGCTCCGCCTCGTCCGCCTCCCGTACCACCTGTCGGCCCTCACCCAGGCCGCCGCGACCGCCGCCCTCGCTCACGCCGACGAGATGCTCGCCATGGTCGGCGAGATCATCGTGCAGCGCGACCGGATGATCGACGGACTGCGCGCCCTCGGCTACCGCCCGTACAGGACCGGCAGCAACTTCGTCCTCTTCGGCGGCGTCGCGGATCCGGCCGCGATGTTCGAGGGCCTGCTCGCCCACGGCGTCCTCATCCGCGACGTCGGCATCCCGAACCACCTCCGTGTCAGCGCCGGCACCGAGGAGGAGACGACCGCGTTCCTCGAGGCGCTCGCCTCCCTGCCCGCACCGTCGGCCGACGCCACGGTGGCGCTCTCGCGCGAGTGAGCTCCGCCCGGGGGCGGCGACGCGGCGCGAATAGACTGGGAGGCATGACCTCCCCGAGCGCCGCACCCGGGCGCACCGCCTCCCTCAGCCGTGCCACCAGCGAGTCGAGCATCGAGCTCTCCCTCGACCTCGACGGCACGGGCGTCGCCGATCTCGAGACCGGCGTGCCCTTTTTCGACCACCTGCTGACGGCGTTCGCGAAGCACTCGCTCACGGACCTGCACGTCCGGGCCCGCGGCGACATCGAGATCGACATCCACCACACCGCGGAGGACATCGGCATCGTGCTCGGCACGGCCATCCGTCAGGCGCTCGGCGACAAGGCCGGGATCTCCCGCTTCGGCGACGCGCTCGTCCCCCTCGACGAGGCGCTCGTGCAGGCCGTCGTCGACATCTCGGGGCGCCCCTACCTCGTGCACACCGGCGAGCCGGAGGGCTTCGCGCTGCACCTGATCGGCGGCCACTTCACCGGGTCGATGGTGCGTCACGTCTTCGAGGCGATCGCGTTCAACGCCGGCCTCACCGTGCACGTCACGGTGCTCGGCGGCAGGGACCCGCACCACATCGCCGAAGCGGAGTTCAAGGCGTTCGCCCGCGCCTTCCGTCAGGCCAAGGCCCTCGACCCGCTCGTCTCCGGCGTGCCGTCGACGAAGGGCGCGCTGTGAGCTCGGCCCGCCCCTCCGTCGTGGTCTACGACTACGGCTCGGGGAACGTGCACTCCGCCGTCAAGGCGCTCGAGCTCGCCGGGGCCGACGTCGAGCTGACGGGGGACCGGCAGCGGGCGCTGGAGGCGGACGGCCTCCTCGTGCCCGGCGTCGGTGCCTTCGACGCCGTGATGTCGGCGCTGACCCGCGCCCGCGGCGGCGAGATCATCGAGAAGCGCCTCGCCGGCGGGCGCCCCGTCCTGGGCATCTGCGTCGGGATGCAGGTGCTCTTCGAGCGCGGCGTCGAGCGCGGGGTCGAGAGCGAGGGCCTGGGCGAGTGGCCGGGGACGGTGGACCTACTCCCGGCCGAGGTCGTCCCGCACATGGGCTGGAACACCGTCTCCGCTCCCGAGGGCTCGGTGCTCTTCGACGGCATCGCCGAGGAGCGCTTCTACTTCGTGCACTCCTACGGCGCCCGCGAGTGGTCGCTCGACGTGATGCCCCCGTTCCCGCGTCCCGCGGTCACCTGGGCCGATCACGGAGGCCCCTTCATCGCCGCGGTCGAGAACGGGCCGCTCTCGGCCACGCAGTTCCACCCCGAGAAGTCGGGGGCCGCCGGGCTCCGGCTGCTGGCCAATTGGCTGGGCACCCTCCGCACGAACTAGGATCGGCCGGTGGTCGGCGCCTCCAGGGGCCGGCACCGGCTCCGAGACTGAGGATGACGATGAGCGAGTTCACCAAGGCCCCGGGCCTGGTCCTCCTGCCCGCGATCGACGTGGCGGGCGGCAGGGCCGTGCGGCTCACGCAGGGCGAGGCCGGGACCGAGACCAACTACGGCGACCCGATCGACGCCGCGGGCGACTGGGCCGACCAGGGCGCGGAGTGGATCCACCTCGTCGACCTCGACGCCGCCTTCGGCCGCGGCGACAACCACGGCATCATGAAGAAGGTCATCCGGCAGGTGAAGGGCGTCAACGTCGAGCTCTCCGGCGGGATCCGCGACGACCGCAGCCTCGAGTCCGCGCTGAGCGCCGGCGCGAAGCGCATCAACCTCGGCACCGCGGCGCTCGAGAACCCCGAGTGGGCCGCGAGCGTCATCGCGCAGTACGGCGACCAGATCGCCGTCGGTCTCGACGTCCGGGGCACCACGCTCGCCGCGCGCGGCTGGACCAAGGAGGGCGGCGACCTCTGGCAGGTCCTCGACCGCCTGGAGGAGGCCGGCTGCACCCGCTACGTCGTCACCGACGTCACGAAGGACGGCACGCTCAAGGGCCCGAACCTCGAGCTCCTCGAGCAGGTCATGGCCCGCACCCACCGCCCCGTGATCGCCTCGGGCGGCATCTCGAACCTCGACGACATCGCCGCTCTGCGCGACCTCGTGCCCCAGGGGCTCGAGGGCGCGATCGTCGGCAAGGCGCTGTACGCGGGCGCGTTCACGCTCGCGGAGGCCCTGGATGTCGCATCCGAGTGAGCCCCGCCCGCTCCCGGCGCATCTGACCGACTCCGCCGGCACCCCCTGGGCGGGCCGGCACTTCGAGCCGAGCGCAGCACCGGAGGACGACGGGAGCGCCCCGGAGGCGCTGGTCGCCGCGCTCGAGTCCTTCACCCGCGGCACTCGCGGCCCGGAGGCCGTGGTCGACGCGCTCCGCACGTCCCGCCTGCTCATCCCGCTGGTCGCCCGCCTCGGCGAGGAGGCCGAGGGGGTCGGGGGACTCCGGGCGGACAAGACGCAGGAGCTCGCGATCGTCACGGTCGCCGGACCCGACGGACGCACGGTGCTCCCCGTCTTCAGCGGCGTCGAGAGCATGCGCCGGTGGGACCCGGCCGCCCGTCCCGTCCCTGTCGACGGGCGCCGCGCGGCCCTGGCGGCCGTCGCGGAGGGCACCGAGGTGATGGTCCTCGACCCCGCGTCCGAGCGGGAGTTCGCGGTCCGGCGCCCGGCCCTCTGGGCGATCGCGGAGGGCGGCGACTGGCGGCCGGCCCCCGCCGATGCGGAGGTGCTCCTGGCTCTGCGCGCGGCTGCGGAGGGGGAGCGGGCGGTCGCCTCGCTCGAGGTGCGCGCGGGAGACCCGGAGCAGCGCCTCGCGGGGCCCGAGCTCGTGGTGGTCCTGAGCCTGCGCCCGGGGCTCGATCAGGACGCGCTCGGCGCCCTCGTCGCGCGATTGGGGGAGCGGTGGGCGGCCGACGAGACCGTCGCGCAGCGCGTCGACTCGATGACGCTGCAGCTCGCCGCCGCCCGCTGACTCCCGATCAGGTGACCGGGCCGGTCCACTTCTCGCCCGGGCCCTTGCCGATCGGGTCGGCGATCGGGGACGCCTCACGGAACGCGAGCTGGAGGGTGCGGAGGCCGTCGCGCAGGCTCCGGGCGTGCATGTCGCTGATGTCGGGCGCCCCGGCCGTGACCAGGCCCGCGAGCGCGTTGATGAGCTTGCGCGCCTCGTCGAGGTCGACCTGCGCTCCGGGCTCGTCGGCGAGCCCGCACTTGACGGCGGCCGCGCTCATCAGGTGCACGGCGGCGGTGGTGATGATCTCCACCGCCGGGACCTCCGCGATGTCGCGCGCGGCCTCCACGTCGGAGGCTCCACCGTCCTCGCCGAATCGTCGCGTGTAGTCGTCGTCGTACTGGGCCATGGGTCCTTCGTTCGTCGTCCGTGGTGGAGGGGCGCGGCCGCCGGAGCAGAGGATCGAGGGGCGGCCGGATCCGGTCTGTCGGGCGGGCCGCCGGTCTGCTATGGTTGTCCGGGCTCCGAGGCATGTCCTCGGTTCGAAAGTGGAGATTCTCCCACCCGCGCTTGACCGCTTCACAAGGTTACCGGGTCAGAAGCACTCCGCCCCCGAGGGTTGTCAGACCACCGGAGGCAGGGCTGCGGCTCTCGAGGTCCGCCTCGGGAACCGCGTCACAGGGTGCGAGCGCCGTGCTGCAGGCACGACGTGGACGGGACGATCACCTCTCTCGGGTGCGCTGGAGAAGACTCCGGCAGCGCAGCTGCACTCACCGAGATCAGAGGAGAAACGCAATCAGCGATCCCCGTACCAACGACCGTATCCGCGTCCCCGAGGTCCGCCTCGTGGGTCCCGCAGGAGAACAGGTCGGCGTCGTCAAGATCGAGGTCGCCCTGCGACTCGCGCAGGACGCAGACCTGGACCTGGTCGAGGTCGCCCCCAACTCCAAGCCGCCCGTGGCCAAGATCATGGACTACGGGAAGTTCAAGTACGAGCAGGCTCAGAAGCTCAAGGAAGCCCGTCGCAACCAGGCGAACACGATCCTCAAGGAGGTCCGTTTCCGCCTGAAGATCGACAAGCACGACTACGAGACCAAGCGCAAGCGCGCCGAGGGCTTCCTGAAGGCCGGCGACAAGGTCAAGGCGATGATCCTCTTCCGCGGTCGCGAGCAGTCGCGCCCCGAGATGGGCGTCCGCCTGCTCCAGCGCTTCGCGGAGGACGTCGCCGAGTTCGGCCAGGTCGAGTCCACCCCGACCATCGACGGTCGCAACATGGTGATGGTCATCGGCCCGCTGAAGAACAAGTCCGAGGCGAAGGCCGAGGCCAATGCGGTCCGCGCCGCTCGTCGCGAGGCCAACACCCCCGAGGACACGGCCGAGGCCGAGTCCGTCTAGTACTTCGCCGCCCCGGCCTCGGGGCCGGTGGACGCCCCGCTCGCGGGGCACCGGTTTCGCCCCGCCGAGCGCGGAGTGACGTTCACAAGGAGAGAACATGCCCAAGATGAAGACCCACTCGGGTGCCAAGAAGCGCTTCAAGGTGACCGGCTCCGGCAAGGTCATGAAGCAGCAGGCCGGCATGCGTCACAACCTGGAGTCCAAGTCCAGCGTTCGCACGCGCCGCCTCAACCAGGACCAGGTCCTCGCCCCGCAGGACGCCAAGGTCGCCAAGAAGCTTCTCGGTCTGTAGCCCACCGCCGGCGCAGCCCGCTGCGCCGCGTGGTCGCTACTCAGCCGACATGGATCGATAGGAAGAAACAGCAATGGCAAGAGTGAAGAGGGCCGTCAACGCCCACAAGAAGCGTCGCGTCATCCTCGAGCGCGCCTCGGGCTACCGCGGCCAGCGGTCGCGCCTCTACCGCAAGGCGAAGGAGCAGGTCACCCACTCCCTCGTCTACTCGTACCGCGACCGCCGCGCCAAGAAGGGCGAGTTCCGTCGTCTCTGGATCCAGCGCATCAACGCCGCGTCCCGCGCGAACGGCCTGACCTACAACCGCTTCATCCAGGGCCTCGCCCTGGCCGGCGTCCAGGTCGACCGCCGCATCCTCGCGGACCTCGCGATCACCGAGCCGGCCACGTTCGCCTCGCTCGTCGCGACCGCGAAGAGCGCGCTGCCCGCCGACACCTCGGCGCCCAAGGCCGCAGCGTAGTCAGCACGGATTCCCGGAGGGGGTCGCGACCGAGAGGTCGCGGCCCCCTCCGTCGTCCGCAGGCCCTCCCGCGCCGTGTCTGCGGGGGCGGCGATCACCGCGCCGATAGGCTCGCCGCATGCTCGACAACCCCCGCTCTCCCCGTGTCCGCTCCGTGGCGAAGCTCACCCGCCGCCCGGCCCGGCTCGAGACGGGGCTCTTCCTCCTCGAGGGCCCGCAGGCACTCTCCGAGGCGCTGCAGTACCGCCCGGAGCTGATCGTCGAGTCGTTCGCGACTCCGACCGCTCTGGAGCGCCACCCCGAGATCGTCGCCGCCGCCGCCGAGGCGGAGGTGGACATCGAGTACGTGACCGAGGACGTCCTCGACGCGATGGCCGACACCGTCACTCCGCAGGGCTTCGTCGCGGTCTGCCGTCAGTTCCCCACGTCGCTCAAGGACGTCGTCGCCTCCGAGCCGCGCCTCGTGGCGGTGCTCGAGGAGGTCCGCGATCCGGGCAACCTCGGCACGATCATCCGTGCCGCCGACGCCGCCGGCGCCGACGCTGTCGTGCTGTCCGGCCGCTCGGTCGACCTCTACAACCCCAAGGTCGTGCGCTCCACGACCGGCTCGCTCTTCCACCTCCCGGTCGCGGTCGGCGCCGACCTCGCCGACGTGCTGGGCCGGCTCCGCGGCGTGGGACTGCGCTCCGTCGCGGCCGACGTGAAGGGGGAGGACCTGCTCGACGTCCGCGCCCGCGGGGACCTCGCCCAGCCGACCGTCTGGGTCTTCGGCAACGAGGCGCGCGGCCTCGAGGACGAGTCGCTCGCCCTCGTCGACGGCGTGGTCGCGGTGCCCATCTACGGGGCGGCGGAGTCGCTCAACCTCGCGACCGCGGCCTCCGTCTGCCTGTACGAGAGCGCCTTCGCGCTGCGTTCCTGAGAGGAACCGGGCCGAGGGTGCCGCGAACCTGGAGAACAGGGTGCGTTGTTACCCTTCGGTTAAGAATTCCCTCATGATTTGACCGGCCCATCCCCGTGTGCTTCTCTGACGGCATGGTCACAGCCCCGCAAGACGAGCGCGCCGCCGCTCCCGCCGGTGAACCCCTCGTCGTCCTCTCCGGGGTGCAGAAGCACTACGGCGACTTCCAGGCTCTGAAGGACATCGATCTGACGGTGCACCGGGGCGAGGTCGTCGTGGTCCTCGGTCCCTCCGGATCCGGCAAGTCGACGCTCTGCCGCACGGTCAACCGGCTCGAGACGATCTCGGGCGGCACCATCACCATCGACGGGCAGAAGCTCCCGGAGGAGGGCAAGGGCCTCGCCGCGCTCCGCGCCGACGTCGGGATGGTCTTCCAGTCGTTCAACCTCTTCGCGCACAAGACGATCCTCGAGAACGTCACCCTCGGCCCGATCAAGGTCCGCGGGCTCTCCCGCAAGGACGCGGAGGCGCAGGCTACGGCGCTGCTCGACCGGGTCGGCGTCGGCCACCAGGCCGCCAAGACCCCGGCCCAGCTCTCCGGCGGGCAGCAGCAGCGCGTCGCGATCGCGCGGGCGCTGGCGATGAAGCCCAAGGTAATGCTCTTCGACGAGCCGACCTCGGCGCTCGATCCCGAGATGATCAACGAGGTCCTGGACGTGATGGTCGGGCTCGCCAAGGACGGGATGACGATGATCGTCGTCACCCACGAGATGGGATTCGCCCGGAAGGCCGCCGACCGCGTCGTGTTCATGGCCGACGGCGAGATCCTCGAGGACACCGACCCGGAGTCGTTCTTCACCGCGCCCCGCACCGACCGGGCCAAGGACTTCCTCTCCAAGCTCATCACGCACTAGAAGCGCGATCAGCAGCCACCAGGCAGGTCGGACCCGTGACCCGGGAGCCGACCCGACATCGCCCGCTCCGGCGGGCCGAACCCCAGGAAGGACGATCATGCGCACCAGGCTCATGTTCATGACCGCGGGACTCGCAGCAGCGACCCTCGCCCTCGCAGGCTGCTCCGGCGACTCCGGAACCGCCGGCGGCGGCGCCGGTGGAGGCTCCGAGGGAGGGACCTCCGCGTACGAGGTCGCCTCCGACGTCACTCTCGAGGGCAGCCCGACCTTCGACTCGATGACCGCGGACGGCAAGGTCGTCATCGGCGTCAAGGAGGACCAGCCCGGGCTGGGCTACCTCGACGCGGCGACCGGCGAGCGCTCCGGCTTCGACATCGAGATCGCGAAGTGGACCGCGGCCTCGCTCGGCTTCGCGGCCGACGCCATCGAGTTCAAGGCGATCCCGTCGGCCAACCGCGAGGCGTCGATCGTGAACGGCGACATCGACTACTACGTCGGCACCTACTCGATCACCGACAAGCGCAAGGAGCAGGTCGGCTTCGCCGGACCCTACTTCGAGACCGGCCAGCAGCTGCTCGTCGCGGCCGACAACGACACGATCACCGGACCGGACGACCTCACCGCCGACACCACCGTGTGCTCGGCCACCGGCTCCACCCCGATCCAGAACATCCGCACCAACTACCCCGAGGTGAAGACCGAGGAGTTCGACACGTACTCGCAGTGCGTGGACGCCCTCTCCGACGGCACCGTCGACGCCGTCACCACCGACGGCGCGATCCTGATCGGCTACGCCGCTCAGAAGCCCGACGAGCTCAAGGTCGTCGGAGAGCCCTTCAGCACCGAGCTCTACGGCATCGGCCTGCCGAAGGACGACGACGCCCTGCGCCACTTCGTCAACGTCATGCTGACCGACGGCGGCGAGACCTGGAGCGCCATCTACGACGAGACGCTCGGCCAGTCCGGCACGACCGTCACCCAGCCGGCGGTGAACGACTACTAGGAGGCGCCCCGGGCGGCCCGACCGCCGCCCGGGGGTCCCCTCTCCTCGACCACCACCACCGCTCCGACAGAAGGGCCAGCCGCATGGATGTCCTGTTGAACAACCTCGACGTCTACGTCCCGGCCTTCGGCAACACCCTGATCCTCTTCAGCGTCTCGCTCGTGTTCGCCCTGCTGATCGGCACGGTGGTCGGCGCGATGCGCGTCTCGCCCGTCCCGATCGCCCGCGCGGTCGGCACGGTGTACGTGAACACCATCCGGAACACCCCGCTCACGCTGGTGATGTTCTTCTTCGCCTTCGGCTACCCCAAGCTCGACCTGCCGCAGGTGGACTACACGAACCTCGCGATCTGCGCCCTCAGCCTCTACACCGCGACCTACGTCGCGGAGGTGCTGCGGTCGGGCATCAACACCGTGCCGATCGGCCAGGCCGAGGCGGCCCGTGCGATCGGCCTCGACTTCGGCCTCACGATGACGCAGGTCGTCCTGCCCCAGGCCTTCCGCTCCGTGATCCCGCCGCTCATGAGCGTCCTGATCGCGCTGCTGAAGAACACCACCGTCGCCGCCGGCTTCTCGGTCGCGGAGGCGGGCACCATCGTCCGCGTGCTCAACGAGCGCGGCGAGAACAGCCTCATCGTCGTCCTCTGGGTGGCCCTGGTCTTCGTGGTCCTGGTCACCCTGCTCTCGCTCGTCCAACGTCAGCTCGAGAAGAAGTGGAGGGTCGCCCGATGAGCTCCGTCCTCTTCGACAACCCCGGCCCCCGGGCCGTCGTGCGCAACCGCGTCATCGGCGTCGTCGTCGTCCTGCTGATCGCGGCGTTCCTCGGCTTCGTGGTCTGGCGCTTCGCGGAGTCCGGCCAGTTCGACGCCTCCAAGTGGCGGGCGTTCGGCTACCCGCTGGTCTGGCAGAGCATCGGCGGCGCCCTCGGCCGCACGCTCGCGGCCTTCGCCACGGCGGGCGTCGCCAGCCTCGTCCTCGGCCTCCTCCTGGCGATCGGCCGGCTCTCGGACCGGCGCTGGATCAACGTCCCCGTCACGCTCTTCATCGAGCTGTTCCGGGCGATCCCCGTCCTGATCCTGATGATGCTGATGTACTACGGCCTGCCGTTCGCGGGCCTCAAGCTCAGCCCCTACCTCGCCGTCGTCATCGCCCTGACCCTCTACAACGGCTCCGTTTTCTCCGAGATCTTCCGCGCCGGCATCGAGGCCCTCCCGCGAGGACAGAAAGAGGCGGGCTACGCGATCGGCCTGCGCAAGTCCGGCGTGATGCGGCTCATCCTGTTCCCCCAGGCGATCCGCTCGATGCTGCCCGTGATCATCGCCCAGCTCGTCGTCGCCCTCAAGGACACGGCGCTCGGCTCGATCATCACCTACAACGAGCTGCTGTACTACGCGCGCTACCTGGGCAACCAGTCGAGCCTCGACAGCCCGATCATCCCGGCGGCGATCGTCATCGGAGCGATCTACATCGGCATCTGCCTCCTCCTCTCGGGGCTGGCGAAGTGGATCGAGATCCGCACGAAGAGCGGCGGACGCGGCGGCCGCACCATCGGCGGCCACCCCGCAGCCCGCGCGCAGACGGACACGCAGCTGATCGCTGTGCAGGACTGAACTGTGAGGATCGCCCGAGGGCGATCCTCACCGCGGTCGGCTTCCTGACGGGGTCGGGTTCCGCAGAGCGTCCTGCGTCCGGCTACGGAGAATCGCTGACACGCGATTCTCCTGTTCGCCTCGAGGGTCCGGCGATCGCTCAGCGCATCGAGCGGTGGTGCTCCGCTCCGGCGTCGTCGACGCGGAGGCGGTGGCGATCGGGGAGCCGCGATCGGTCCGGGCGTCTTCCCGTCCGGCGGTGCCCCGCCTCCTGCCGGTGGAGCGGCCTCCGACCCCGGCGTAGCGAGAACCCGCCCCTGCTGGTCGAGCAGCGCCGGTGGCGGGGCTTCGAGAGCCGTCGGCGCAGACGGGGGCCGGCCGCGGGCGAGCGCGACGAGCACCGCGCGCGGGCGGCGGGAGGGGGCGGAGGCCCTCGCCTACACTGGGGGATCGTGTCAGACAGCAACCCGATCACCGACGAGGCCGTCTCCGCGGCGGTCGCCGACGCCCTCGCCGCCATCGGCGCGGCGGGCGACTCCACCGCTCTGAAGTCCGCCCGAGCCGCCCACCTCGGCGAGGGGTCCGCCCTCGCCCGCCTCAACGCGCAGATGCGCTCCGTCCCGCCCGAGCACAAGGCGGCGTCCGGCAAGCTCGTCGGCGGTGCCCGCAAGCAGGTGGGCGACGCCTACGCCGCCCGCGAGGCCGAGCTCATCGAGGCAGAGGACGCGGCCGCGCTCGAGGCCGAGCGCGTGGACGTCACCGCCGGCGCCAGCTTCGTGCGCCGCGGCGCCCGCCACCCCCTCTCGCTCCTCCAGGAGTCGATCGCCGACGTGTTCGTCGGGATGGGCTGGGAGATCGCGGAGGGGCCGGAGCTCGAGAACGAGTGGTTCAACTTCGACGCCCTGAACTTCGACGAGGACCACCCGGCCCGCGCCATGCAGGACACCTTCTTCGTCGACCCCGTCGACTCGCACCTGGTGCTGCGAACGCACACCTCGCCGGTGCAGATCCGCTCGATGCTCGAGCGCCCGCTGCCGCTGTACGTGATCGCTCCGGGCCGGGTGTACCGCACCGACGAGCTCGACGCGACGCACACGCCCGTGTTCACGCAGTTCGAGGGCCTCGCCGTCGACCGCGGCCTGACCATGGCGCACCTGCGCGGCACCCTCGAGCACGTCGCGCGGATCCTCTTCGGCGACGACGCGCGCATCCG
Organism: Rathayibacter sp. AY1C2; assembly: GCF_002931195.1. Classification (NCBI taxonomy): domain Bacteria; kingdom Bacillati; phylum Actinomycetota; class Actinomycetes; order Micrococcales; family Microbacteriaceae; genus Rathayibacter; species Rathayibacter sp. AY1C2. Next base: position 178,939 of record NZ_PSWG01000005.1, read on the forward strand.
CCTGCGGCCGAACTACTTCCCCTTCACCGAGCCCAGCGCCGAGCTGGACGTCTGGCACCCGACCTTCGTCGGTGGTGCCCGCTGGATCGAGTGGGGCGGCTGCGGCATGGTCAATCCGAACGTGCTGCGCGCGGCCGGGATCGACCCGGAGGAGTACTCCGGGTTCGCCTTCGGCATGGGGATCGAGCGGACCCTGATGTTCCGCAACGACGTGAAGGACATGCGCGACATGGTCGAGGGCGACGTCCGCTTCAGCGAGCAGTACGGGATGGTGATCTGATGCGCATCCCGCTGAGCTGGCTGGGGGAGTACGTGGACCTCGAGCAGGACGTCACGACGGAGTCCGTGCACGCGGCCCTGGTGTCGGTCGGCCTGGAGGAGGAGGACGTCCACCGGTTCGAGGTGACCGGGCCCGTCGTCGTCGGCGAGGTGCTCGACCTCGCTCCGGAGCCGCAGAAGAACGGCAAGACCATCAACTGGTGCCACGTCCGCGTGGCCCCGGAGGGCGGGCGGGCCGCCGACGGCGGAGAGGACGTCCGCGGCATCGTCTGCGGAGCCCACAACTTCGCGGCCGGCGACAAGGTCGTCGTGTCCCTGCCGGGTGCGGTCCTGCCCGGGCCGTTCCCGATCTCCGCGCGGAAGACCTACGGGCACGTGTCCGACGGGATGATCGCCTCGAGCCGCGAGCTCGGCCTCGGGGACGACCACGAGGGCATCCTCCGCCTCGCCTCGCTCGGGCTCGACCCGGAGCCGGGCACGGACGCCGTCGCGCTCCTCGGTCTCGACGACGCCGCGGTCGAGGTCAACGTGACGCCCGACCGCGGCTACGCCTTCTCGATCCGCGGCATCGCCCGCGAGTACGCCCACGCCACCGGAGCCGCCTTCCGCGACCCCGCTCAGGCGCTCCCTCCGCACGAGCGCACGGAGACGGCCCCCGTCTTCCCCGTGTCCGTGGCCGACGAGGCGCCGATCCGCGGCCGTGTCGGCGCCTCCGTGTTCGTCACGCGCGTCGTCCGGGGCGTCGACGTCTCACGACCGACGCCGCCGTGGATGCTCGCGCGACTGCGACTGGCCGGCGTCCGCTCGATCTCGCTCGTCGTGGACATCACCAACTACGTGATGTTCGAGCTGGGCCAGCCGCTGCACGGCTACGACCTGGCGACCCTGCAGGGCGGCATCGTGGTGCGCCGCGCCGCACCGGGGGAGACCCTCGAGACGCTCGACGGCCAGACCCGGCGCCTGCACGCGGAGGACCTCGTCATCGCCGACGACGGCGGGGCGATCGGCCTCGCCGGAGTGATGGGGGGCGCGCGCACCGAGATCTCGGACGCCACGTCCGACGTCCTGCTCGAGGCGGCGAACTTCGACCCGGTCTCGATCGCCCGGACGGCTCGCCGGCACAAGCTGCCGAGCGAGGCGTCGCGGCGCTTCGAGCGCGGCGTCGACCCCGAGGTGGCCTCGGTCGCCGCGGCCCGCGCGGTGCAGCTTCTGGTGGAGCTCGCCGGCGGCACGGCGGACGAGCTCGGCTCGGTCCTGGCCGACCCGCGCACGGCGGAGCCGGTCGAGCTGCCGGACGGCTACGTCGCAGGCCTCATCGGGGTGGAGTACACCCCGGCGGAGATCCGCGGCGCGCTCGTCGAGATCGGCGCTTCCGTCGAGGCCGGCGGAGCGGGCCTGCTGGTGACTCCGCCGAGCTGGCGCCCGGACCTCGTCGACCGCGCCTCGCTCGCGGAGGAGGTCGCCCGCATCACCGGGTACGACCGCATCCCGGCGATCCTGCCCGTCGCGCCTCCCGGCCGCGGTCTGACCCCGGGCCAGAGGCTGCGCCGCACCCTCGCCCAGGCGCTCGCCGCCGCGGGTCTGACCGAGGTGCTCTCGTACCCGTTCCTCTCTCGCTCGATCAACGACCGGCTCGGCTCGGTCGACGGGGAGCCGCAGGAGCAGATCACGCTCGCGAACCCGCTCGACGCGACCGCGGGCCAGCTGCGGATCTCGCTGCTGCCGGGTCTCGTGCAGGTCGCGGCCCGCAACCGCTCGCGCGGCCTGACGGATCTCGCGGTCTACGAGCTCGGCTCCGTCTTCCTCCCGGCCGCCGGCGGCCCGTTCGGCTCCGGGGCGCTCCCTGCGGGCGGGGCGCGTCCGTCCGCGGAAGTCGAGGCCGAGCTGAACGCGGGCATCCCACCGCAGCCGCGGCACCTCGCGGCGCTGCTCACGGGTGCCGCCGTCGTGCGCCAGCCCGGTGTCGCCGGCCGTGACGTCGACTGGCGCGACGCCCTCGACGTGGTCCGCGAGGTCTCCGCGGCGACCGGCACCGAGCTGGTGCTGCGCCAGGGGGCCCACGCCGCGCTGCACCCGGGCCGCACCGCCGAGGTCGTTCTCGACGGCGCGGTCATCGGGCACGCGGGGGAGCTGCTCCCCGCGCTCGCCGAGGAGCTCGACCTGCCGCGCCGCGTCGCCGTGGTCGAGCTCGACCTGGAGCCGCTGCTCGCGCGGGCCGGGAGGGTCGTCGTGGCCCGCCCGGTGGGCGCGCTGCCCGCCGCGACCCAGGACCTCTCGCTCGTCGTGCCGGTCGGCACCGCGGCGGCTGACGTGCGCGCCGCCGTCGCCGAGGGGGCGGGCGAGCTGCTCGAGGCGATCCGCCTGGTCGACGACTACCGCGGCACCGGGCTCGCCGAGGGGACGAAGTCGCTGACGTTCGCGCTGCGCTTCCGTGCGCCGGACCGCACGCTCACCGCGGCCGAGGCGACGGCCGCGAAGGAGAGCGGCGTGGCCGTCGCGGCGGAGCGCTTCGGCGCCCGACTCCGCGAGTGAGGCCGGGGGTCCCGTCCGGCTCGGCCGGGCGGGGCCCCGCACCCGCACCGGCTAGGCTCTCGGGCATGACTTTCTCCGTGGCGGTGGCCGGTGCGAGCGGCTACGCGGGCGGCGAGCTGCTGCGACTGCTCGCCGACCACCCCGAGTTCGAGGTGCGCACGGTGACGGCGCACGCCAACGCGGGTCAGCCCCTCATCGCCGTGCACCCGCACCTCCGCTCGCTCCGCGACCTCGTCCTCGTCGACACGACGACCGGGAACCTCGCCGGGCACGACGTCGTCTTCCTCGCCCTCCCGCACGGGAAGTCGGGCGAGATCACCGCGACCCTCCCCGAGGACGTCCTCGTCGTCGACTGCGGCGCCGACCACCGCCTGACCGACCCGCAGGACTGGGCCGACTTCTACGGGGGCGACTTCGCCGGGGCCTGGCCCTACGGGCTCCCGGAGCTGCTGATCGGCGGCGGCGGACGCAAGCAGCGCGAGGCGCTCGCCGGAGTGCGGCGCATCGCCGTCCCCGGCTGCAACGTCACGGCGATCACGCTCGGCCTGGCCCCCGGTCTGCACGCCGGAGTGATCGAGTCGTCGGACCTCGTCGCGGTCCTCGCCGTCGGCCCCTCGGGTGCGGGCAAGAGCCTGCGGACCGACCTCCTCGCCAGCGAGCTCCTCGGCTCCGCGCACGCTTACGGCCTCGGCGGAGCGCACCGTCACAATCCCGAGATCCGGCAGAACCTCCTGCTCGCCGGAGCCGGACCCGTCTCGATCTCGTTCACGCCGGTCCTCGTGCCGATGTCCCGGGGCATCCTGGCGACCTCGACCGCGCGCCTCGCTCCCGGCGTCTCGGCGCAGGACGTGCGCGCCGCGTGGGAGACCGCCTACGGCGACGAGACCTTCGTCCAGCTGCTCTCGGAGGGCTCCTTCCCCCGGACGGCCGACGTGGTAGGGGCGAACACCGCTCTGATCGGACTCGCCGTGGACGAGCGGGCCCGCCGCGTCGTGGTCGTCTCGGCCATCGACAACCTGGTCAAGGGCACCGCGGGCGCGGCCCTCCAGTCCACCAACATCGCCCTGGGACTCCCGGAGTCCCTCGGCCTGAGCGTGAACGGAGTCGCGCCGTGAGCGTCACCGCAGCAGCAGGGTTCCGGGCGGCGGGAGTCGTCGCCGGGCTGAAGTCGACGGGTGCGCGCGACGTCGCGCTCGTGCACAACCTCGGCCCGCTGCAGAGCGCCGCCGCGGTCTTCACGAGCAACCGCTGCAAGGCGAACCCCGTCCTCTGGAGCGAGCAGGTGATGCGCGACGGAGTGGTCTCGGCGATCGTCCTCAACTCCGGCGGCGCCAACTGCTACACGGGTGCTCAGGGCTTCCAGGTCACCCACCGCACCGCGGAGCTCGTGGGCGAGAGCCTCGAGGTGTCCGCCGGCGACGTGCTGGTGTGCTCCACCGGGCTGATCGGCGACCAGCTCGACCTCGCGAAGCTCGCCACCGGCGTGACCGGCGCCTCCGCCGAGCTCGCCGGGGGACCCGTGGCGGGCGAGGCGGCCGCCCGCGCGATCATGACCACCGACACGGTCCCGAAGCAGGCGGTTATCCGCTCCGAGCAGGGCTGGATCATCGGCGGCATGGCCAAGGGCGCCGGGATGCTCGCGCCGGGTCTGGCGACGATGCTGGTCGTGATCACGACCGACGCGGCCCTCGAGTCCGCCGCTCTCGACACCGCCCTGCGTGCCGCGACCCGCGTCACCTTCGACCGCCTCGACTCGGACGGCTGCATGTCGACGAACGACACCGTCGCACTGCTCGCGAGCGGCGCCAGCGGTGTAGAGGCCGACGCCGACGAGTTCACCGAGGCCCTGACCGCGGTCTGCCGCGACCTCACCCTGCAGCTGCAGGCCGACGCGGAGGGCGCCGACCACGACGTCGCGATCCGCGTGCTGAACGCCGCGACCGAGGACGAGGCCGTGGTCGTCGCCCGCGCCGTCTCCCGCAGCAACCTGTTCAAGGCCGCGATCTTCGGCAAGGACCCCAACTGGGGCCGCGTCCTCGCCGCCGTGGGCACGACCGATGCGCAGTTCGACCCGTACGGCATCGACGTCGCGATGAACGGGGTGCAGGTCTGCCTCGCGGGCGAGCCGCACGAGAGCCGCGACCTCGTCGACCTCGCCCCTCGGCAGGTAGCCGTCGACATCGACCTGCACGCCGGCGACGCGACGGCCACGATCTGGACCAACGACCTCACGCACGACTACGTGCACGAGAACTCCGCGTACTCGAGCTGAGGCGGCCATGAGCGACGACACCACCCTCTCAGCCGAGAGCCGCGCCGAGCGCGACGCCGCGCCCGGGAAGGCCGCGACGCTCATCGAGTCGCTGCCCTGGCTGCAGAGCTTCCACGGGCGCACGATGGTGATCAAGTTCGGCGGCAACGCGATGGTGTCGGAGGAGCTGCAGCGCTCCTTCGCCCAGGACATGGTCTACCTGCGCTACGCCGGGATCCGCCCCGTGGTCGTCCACGGCGGCGGGCCCCAGATCTCGCGGATGCTCGACCGGCTCGGGATCGAGAGCGAGTTCCGGGGCGGCTACCGGGTCACGAGCCCCGAGGCGATGGAGGTGGTGCGGATGGTGCTCACCGGCAGCATCAGCCGCGACATCGTCCGCCGGATCAACGAGCACGGCCCCCTCGCCGCCGGCATCTCCGGTGAGGACGCGGGCCTCTTCGTCGGCCGCCGCCGCGGTGTCGTGATCGACGGCGAGGAGCACGACCTCGGACTCGTCGGAGACGTGATCGCCGTGGATCCCGCCGCCGTCCTCGCTCAGCTCGAGGCCGGCCGGATCCCGGTCGTGTCCTCGATCGCCCCCGACTCGGACGACCCCACGCAGTCGCTGAACGTCAACGCCGACGCCGCCGCCGCCGCGCTGGCCGTCGCGCTCGGCGCCGAGAAGCTCGTCGTCCTCACCGACGTGGCCGGCCTCTACTCCGACTGGCCCGACCGCGAGTCGCTCGTCTCGCACATTCGCTCGGACGACCTCGCGGCTCTGCTGCCCTCGCTCGAATCGGGCATGATCCCCAAGATGACCGCCTGCCTCGACGCCGTGCGCGGGGGAGTGCCCAAGGCCGCCATCATCGACGGCCGCATCCCGCACTCGATCCTGCTCGAGGTGTTCACCTCGGAGGGCATCGGCACCGAGGTCGTCGCCTCGCTCGACCCCCGCGACCGGGAGCGAATGTCGGGCCGCTGATCCTCAGCGGCCCCGGCTCCGAGCGCCCGTCCCGTCCGGGACGCGCGCACCGTCGGCCCTCGCGGCCGGACCGCTCCGATCGAAAGGCCACCATGTCCATCCCCACGACCGCGTCCCGCACCGGCTCGGCGCTCGACCGCTACTCCGCCGCGATGATGCAGACCTTCGCGCCGCCGCTCGCCGTGCTCGAGCGCGGCGAGGGCTGCCGGGTCTGGGACGTCGACGGGCGGGAGTACCTCGACTTCCTCGGCGGCATCGCCGTCAACTCGCTCGGCCATGCGCATCCCGTGTTCGTCGAGGCCGTGACGCGCCAGGCCGGTGCGCTCGCCCACGTCTCCAACTACTTCGCGACCGCCCCGCAGATCGAGCTCGCCGAGACCCTGCGCCGCCTCACCGGGGCCGGGGAGACGGGCCGCGTCTACTTCGCCAACTCGGGTACCGAGGCCAACGAGGCGGCCTTCAAGCTGGCGCGGCTGAACGCGGCCGGCGGCCGGCACCGCGTCCTGGCGCTGCAGAACGCGTTCCACGGGCGGACGATGGGCGCGCTCGCTCTGACCGGCAAGGCGGCCATGCGCGCGCCGTTCGAGCCGATGCCGGGAGGGGTCGAGCACCTCGAGGCGAGCATCGAGGCCCTCGAGGCGGCTCTCGACGAGTCCGTCGCCGCGCTGATCGTCGAGCCCATCCAGGGGGAGGCGGGCGTCATCCCGCTGCCGGCCGGCTACCTCGAGCGCGCGCGGGAGCTGACCCGCGAGCACGGCGCGCTGCTCATCGTCGATGAGATCCAGACCGGGGTCGGGCGGACCGGACGCTGGTTCGCCTACCAGGAGGCGGGAATCCTGCCCGACGCCGTCACCCTGGCCAAGGGGCTCGGCGGAGGCTTCCCCGTCGGCGCGCTGGTGACCTTCGGCGAGGCGTCCGACCTCCTGCAGAAGGGCCACCACGGCAGCACCTTCGGCGGCAATCCGCTCGCGACCGCCGTGGCCGGAGCCGTGCTCGCCGAGATCGAGCGCGCCGACCTTCTCGGCAACGCGCGGGAGCGCGGGGCGCAGATCGTCGACGCGCTGACCGCTCTCGACTCGCCCCTGATCGGAGGGGTCCGCGGCGCGGGCCTCCTCCTGGGCATCGCCCTGACCCGGCCGGTCGCCGCCGAGCTCGCCGCCGCCTGCCTCGACGCCGGCCTGATCGTGAACGCGGCGAACGACTCGAGCATCCGGCTCGCGCCTCCGCTCGTGGTGACCGCCGCCGACGTCGCCGAGTTCGCCGAGCGCTTCGGCCGCGCACTGCAGACCCTCTGACCCCGTACCTCCACCGAAAGCGACCAGCACCGTGACCCGCCACTTCCTCCGCGACGACGACATCACTCCCGCCGAGCAGGCCGAGATCCTCGACCTCGCCCTCGAGCTCAAGCGCGACCGCTTCTCCCGGAAGCCCCTCGCCGGGCCGCAGACCGTCGCCGTGATCTTCGACAAGTCCTCCACGCGCACCCGTGTCTCCTTCGCGGTCGGCATCGCCGATCTCGGCGGCAGCCCCCTGATCATCTCGACCGCGAGCAGCCAGCTCGGCGGCAAGGAGACCGCCTCCGACACGGCGCGGGTGCTGGAGCGCCAGGTCGCCGCCATCGTGTGGCGCACCTACGCGCAGTCGGGCCTGGAGGAGATGGCGCGCAGCACGCGCGTGCCGGTCGTCAACGCGCTCTCGGACGAGTTCCACCCGTGCCAGCTCCTCGCCGATCTGCTGACCATCCGCGAGCACCGCGGTCGCCTCGCCGGACTCACGCTCACGTTCTTCGGCGACGGAGCGAGCAACATGGCGCACTCGTACCTCCTGGCGGGGGCCACGGCCGGCATGCAGGTCCGCATCGTCTCCCCGGAGTCGTACTCGCCGGACGCGGCGGTCCTGGCCGATGCGCAGCGCATCGCCGCGACCACCGGCGGATCGGCGATCACCACGACCGACCCCGACGAGGGCGCGGCCGGCTCCGACATCGTGATCACGGACACGTGGGTGTCGATGGGCAAGGAGGACGAGAAGGCGGCGCGCGTCGCGACCTTCGGCGCCTACCGGGTCGACGCCGCCACGATGGCCGCTGCCGCTCCCGACGCGCTGTTCCTGCACTGCCTGCCGGCGGATCGCGGCTACGAGGTGACCGCCGACGTGATCGACGGCCCGCAGAGCGTGATCTGGGACGAGGCGGAGAACCGCCTGCACGCGCAGAAGGCCCTGCTCGTGTGGCTCCTGGAGCGCGCCGGCACCGCCGACGCCGCTCAGTAGACTCGACAGCCGAACCCGAGGAGAACCATGACGGAACGACCCTCCGCCCGCGCGGGCGAGGCCGGAGCCCTCTGGGGCGGCCGCTTCGCCGGCGGCCCCTCGCCCGAGCTCGCCGCGCTCTCGAGGTCGACCCACTTCGACTGGCAGCTCGCCCCCTACGACCTCGCCGGCTCCCGCGCCCACGCCCGGGCGCTCGCCGGAGCGGGCTACCTCGACGACGCCGAGCTCACCGCGATGCTCGCGGCGCTCGACCGGCTCGAGGCTGCCGTCGCCGACGGGAGCTTCGCCGCCGACGAGTCGGACGAGGACGTGCACGGCGCCCTCGAGCGCGGCCTGATGCTCGAAGCCGGTCCCGAGCTCGGCGGCAAGCTCCGCGCGGGGCGCTCGCGCAACGACCAGATCGCCACCTTCGTCCGGATGTACCTCCGCGACCACGCGGCGCTCGTCTCGGAGCTGGTGGTGCAGCTCATCGACGCCCTCGCCGCGCAGGCGTCGGCGCACCCGACGGCGATCATGCCCGGGCGCACCCACCTCCAGCACGCTCAGCCCGTGCTCCTCGCGCACCATCTGCTCGCCCACGGCTGGGCGCTGCTGCGCGATCTGGAGCGCCTGCGGGACTGGGCCGTCCGGGCGGACGTCTCGCCCTACGGCTCGGGCGCCCTCGCCGGCTCGACCCTCGGCCTCGACGCCGAGGCGGTCGCCCGCGATCTCGGCTTCGTGTCGAGCGTGCCGAACTCGATCGACGGGACGGCCAGCCGCGACCTCGTCGCCGAGTTCGCCTTCGTCACCGCCATGATCGGGATCGACGTCTCGCGCATCGCGGAGGAGGTCATCCTCTGGAACACGCGGGAGTTCGCCTTCGTCACGCTCGACGACGGCTACTCGACCGGGTCCTCGATCATGCCGCAGAAGAAGAACCCCGACATCGCCGAGCTCGCCCGGGGGAAGTCCGGCCGCTTGATCGGCAACCTCACCGGGCTGCTCGCGACCCTCAAGGCGCTGCCGCTCGCCTACAACCGCGACCTGCAGGAGGACAAGGAGCCGGTCTTCGACTCGGTGACGACCCTCGAGGTGCTGCTGCCCGCGTTCAGCGGCATGATCGCGACCCTCACCTTCCACACCGACCGGATGGCGGAGCTCGCGCCCCAGGGCTTCTCCCTCGCGACCGACGTGGCCGAGTGGCTCGTGAAGAAGCACGTGCCCTTCCGGGACGCCCACGAGATCACCGGTGAGCTGGTCAAGCTGGCGGAGTCGCAGGGGAGGGGGCTCGAGGATCTCGACGACGCCGCGCTCGCCTCGGTGTCGCCGCTGCTCACTCCAGACGTGCGGTCCGTCCTCAGCATCGAGGGATCGGTGGCGAGCCGGGACGGTGTCGGCGGCACGGCTCCCGACCGCGTCGCGGAGCAGCTCGCCCGGCTGACCGAGCGCGTCCGGGTCGTGCGCGGATCCCTCCGAGGGGAACGCCCGTGACTCTTCGAGGAGCGCCGGGCGACGACGGCCGTCCGCCGCTGCGCCCCTGGCAGCAGCGGACTCTGGTGCTCGTCGCCGCAGTCGTCATCGTCGCGGTGATCGTGATCACCCTCGTGTCGGGCCAGAGCTTCTTCTGAGCGCCGACCTCCCCGATCTCTCGCGCTCGGCCCTCGAGGTGGCACCGGAGCTGCTCGGCCGCGTCCTCCTGCACCGCACGCCGGAGGGCGTGGTCGGCGTCCGGCTGACCGAGGTCGAGGCGTACCTCGGAACCGGTGAGGATCCGGGCTCGCATGCGCACCGCGGACCGACACCCCGGACGGCTCCCATGTTCGGTCCGCCCGGGTCCGTGTACGCGTACTTCACCTACGGGATGCACACCTGCGTGAACATCGTCTGCTCCCCGGCGGGTACGGCGTCGGCGGTGCTGCTGCGCGCCGGCGAGGTCGTATCGGGGGAGGATCTCGCGATGATCCGGCGCGGACCCGTTCGCAGCCGGGATCTGGCCCGCGGACCCGCACGGCTGGCGAAGGCCCTCGGAGTCCGTCTCACCGAGTCGGGCGACCCGCTCGAGGCGGCGTTCGAGCTGCTGCCGGGGGAGAGGCCGTCCTCCGTGGTGGCGGGCCCGCGCACCGGAGTCTCGGGCCCGGGCGGCGGGGACGACTTCCCGTGGCGCTTCAGCATCCCGGCCGACCCCACCGTCTCGCCCTACCGGAGAGCAGTGCCCCGGCGGCGGCCCGGAGCTCAGCCCGCGAGGTAGAGCCGGGCGAGAACGCCGAGAGCCGCCGCCCAGGCGAGGCTCGCCAGCGTGCCGATGATGAACCGCTCGCGCGCTTCCGGGGAGGCGAGCTCGCTGAAGCGGCCGACGCCCTTGATCGCCACCACGACCGCGATCCCCTCGGGGAGACCGCTCATCAGCGCGCCGGCCGTCGCGATCCGCTCGAGGACCCCGATCGTCGTCCCCCCGCGCAGCACCTCGATCGGCTGGCCGATCGCCGAGGGCGCGCTCCCGGCGGCGGGGCGGGAGGTTCCGGCGACCATGATGCCGCCGTGGCTGCCGCTGCGGGAGTCGGCCGTCGCGAGCCGGAGGGTGAGCAGCACGACCGGCCCGCCGCCCGCGATCGCCAGCGCGAAGGCCAGCACCGCCACCAGGACGGAGTGGATCGGGGGCGCGGACGGTCCGGCGACCGCCGTGAGCAGGAAGGCGGCGGCCGCCGCCACGAGGGGGATCCAGGCGAGCTGCGGACGGCGAAGGCGCACGGCGAGCACCGCACCGGCGAGTCCGGCGAGCAGCACGAGCACCACGCCCGTCCACGAGGCGGACTGCAGCGCGGAGGCGAGGAGCAGGGCGGGGGATCCGGGGGGTGCCGTCATCGGGGTGTCCTCTCGTCGGTGGGGTCGAGCGTACGGTCGACCACTGTCAGCAGGCGCGCGAGCGCGTCACGGGCGGGAGCGTCGACCCGAGCACTCGCCGCGCGGACCCGGAGGCTGACCGCCTGCGGGCTGACGGCGAGGCGCTCGGCCGCATCCTTCTGGGAGAGGCCGCTCTCGAGCAGGTCGACGATCTGCCAGCCGGCCTCGGAGCGCGCGTCGCGCAGCAGGAGGAGCGGATCGATCAGCGCCTGGACGTCCGCCGGTGCCGGCGCCGCCGTTCCCGGTGCGTCCGGATCGAGGGAGAAGCGCGTAGGCCGGCCCTTCGCCGCCTCGACCGCCCGGCGCGCCGCGAAGTACGCCTCGCCGGTCGCCGCTCTCGTGGTCGCCGGGAGCGGCCGGTCGACGGGTCCGATCCCGAGGCCGATGCTCCAGTGGCCGGTCCGGTGCAGCTCGAGCACGAGTGTGACGACGGCATCGGCCCGGTCGAGCACGCACTGGAACTCGTCGCCCGCCGTCCGCTCCGGGGGCAGGACGAACGACGCCCGACCGTCGTCGATCAGGCTCGCGATCGCCTGGTCCACGCGGTCGTGGTCGTGCCTGCTGTCGCGCTGATCCGCGGTGACGACGAACATCGGACCTCCCCGATCAAGTATCCGCACTTGATCGCCCGAGATCAAGCCTGCGCGCTTGACTGGTGGAGACCAGCTTCTTCCCGCCACGGTAGCCTGGTCGGGTGATCGACCAGCACCTCCCCGGGTCCGCGACGAGCCCGCAGCTCGACCCCGCCTTCGACTCCGTGTGGGACGAGCTGGTCTGGCGAGGCTCGGTGCACGTGTCGACCGATGCGGGAGCGTTGCGCGAGCTGCTGTCGGGGGAGCCGATCACCTACTACTGCGGGTTCGACCCGACCGCGCCCAGCCTCCACCTCGGGAACCTGGTGCAGCTGATCGTCATGCGCCGGCTCCAGCTGGCCGGGCATCGGCCGCTCGGGCTCGTCGGCGGCTCGACCGGGCTGATCGGGGATCCGCGTCCGACGGCCGAGCGGACGCTGAACTCGCGCGAGACGGTGACGGCGTGGGTCGAGCGCCTCCAGGCGCAGGTGAGCCGGTTCGTTCCCGCGGGCGGCGACAACGGGCTGCGCCTGGTCAACAACCTCGACTGGACCGCTCCGCTGTCGGCGATCGACTTCCTGCGGGAGATCGGGAAGCACTTCCGCGTGGGGACGATGCTCAAGAAGGACGCGGTCAGCGCCCGCCTCAACTCCGACGCGGGGATCAGCTACACCGAGTTCAGCTACCAGATCCTGCAGGGTCTCGACTACCTGGAGCTCTACCGGCAGTACGGGTGCGTGCTGCAGACCGGCGGCAGCGACCAGTGGGGCAACCTGACGAGCGGGACCGACCTCATCCACCGCACGGAGGGCGTGTCGGTCCACGCGATCGGCACACCGCTGGTGATGAACTCCGACGGCACCAAGTTCGGCAAGAGCGAGGGCAACGCCGTCTGGCTCGACTCCGAGCTCACCAGCCCGTACGCGTTCTACCAGTTCTGGGTCAACACGGACGACCGCGACGTCGCCGACCGCCTGCGGATCTTCACCTTCCTGCCGCGCACGGAGATCGAGCGCCTGGAGAAGGCCGCCGCCGACGAGCCGTTCCGCCGGGAGGCGCAGCGCGCGCTCGCCTGGGAGGTCACGTCGCTGGTGCACGGAGCGGAGGCGACGCGCTCGGTGATCGACGCGTCGGCCGCGCTCTTCGGCAAGGGCTCGCTCGAGGGGATCGACGCGGTCATCCTCCGTGGCGCACTCGAGGCGGTGCCCTCGATGGAGGCGACCCCGGAGACGTCGGCGCTGCAGGCGTTCGTCGAGACCGGACTCGTCGCCAGCACGGGGGAGGCGCGGCGGGCTCTCGCCCAGGGCGGGCTCTCGGTGAACAACACCGCCCTCCCGTCCGAGACCGTCACGCTCGGCGAGCTCCCGTTGATCGACGGGATCGCCGTCCTCCGTCGCGGCAAGAAGAGCTTCGCCGGGGCCTTCGTCCGCTGACCGCGTGCACGCTCTCCACGAGCGGACGCGGGCGATGACGGCATCGGCGGTCTCATCAGCTCGGTAGCCGGTAGCCGGTAGCCGGTAGCCGGTAGCCGGTAGCCGGTGTCGGGTACCGAGTCGGACACTCAGCGACGCAGAGCCCTTGAATCGCGACACGCCCGGGACGCAGGCGATTTGCCGCTCGGCCGAGGCCCGACGTAATGTAACTCCTCGTCACCCCAAAGGAGCGGCAAGCGGGAGTCAGGCGCAGAGCGTCGAGACCAGCTGGCCCACCTCAAGCGGGGACCATCCCCTCGCTCCCAGGCCTGTTAGAGATTCGTCTCTTGAAGACTGCGGGATCGCGAGCGTAAGATGCAAAGCCTCCACGGGACACGGTCCCGGCTTCGTTGCAAGGCCTCACGGCCGAGCCCGGTGCAGCGGTGCGGTCCTCGATCGTGCAGCGAACACCACGGAGAAGCCGGACTTGACACGGCCTGCGGATGTGCTAAGTTAGTCGAGTTGCCACGGAGGCGATCGGGACTTCGGTTCTGACAAGCCTAACCGGTCTCGGCAAGCAAGACAAATCGAGTGGCTCACGCCCTCGTACATTAATCTTCGATCACTTTCGTTGTGAAGCACCGTTCTGGTGTGGAGGCGGGATGTGTCCGATTCTTGAGAACTCAACAGCGTGCACTATGTTCAATGCCAATTTTATACCCCGGCCTTGATCTTCGGATCGGGTTGGGATTCCTTTGGAAATTGATGTCAGCTTCCGGCTTTCGGGTCGGAGCGATGTCTTATTTGCTAGAGGTCAAACTTGACTCTCCTTCTCTTCGGGGTTGGGGGTCGTAATTTTTTTACGGAGAGTTTGATCCTGGCTCAGGACGAACGCTGGCGGCGTGCTTAACACATGCAAGTCGAACG